>JAVKID010000020.1:0-33693 GCA_031459655.1 Candidatus Fervidifonticultor octavus
ATCCCGTCGGGACCGAACGTGTTGAGGCCGCCGTTGTGGTTTGGGTAGGGCTGGGGAATCTCCAGCAGCACCCGCTCGGACGGATCGGCCGCGTCGGGATCGGATCGCGAGACGCGGTACTCGGCGATCATCGTGCGGCCGTCGGGGCGGGCCGTGTAGTTCACGAAGACCCGACCGGTCTGCGCGTACCTCGGATGAAATGCCACGCTAAGCAGCCCGCGCTCGCCTCCGGCCAGCACACGGGATCGGATGTCCAGGAAGGGGCGCGGGAGCAGGCGGCCGTCGCGCGCGATGCGAATGGTCCCTTGCTGTTCGACCAGGAAGAGCCGCCCGCTCCGGTCGCCCGCGTGGGTGAGGTAGACGGGCGAGGCGAGTCCCTCGGCGACCTGCTCCAATCGGATTCGAGGGGGTGTCGGCGCGGCCGGTCGGCATACATCACAAGGGACGCCCCCGGCCGCCGCGGGACGGGTCGCCGCAATCCCCAAGAAGGCGAGGACGGTGACCGCGACGGCGACAGCCTGGGCGATGCGCCGGTGAGGTGCGGCCGCGGCTCCGTCGAGGCTCACGGCGGCCACCCACCTGCCCGACGGCCTCCTGAGAGCAGGAAGGCGACCTCGCGCGCCACCTCCTCGACCGACTTGCCGGTCACGTCGATCTGCCGCCAGCCGTGACTGGCGGCCAGGTGCTGAGCGTATCGGAGTTCCTCCCGGATGCTCTCCAGGGAGACGTAGGCCTCCGCCGGGATCCCGAAATGGTCGACCCGAACCTTCCGCAGTTCGTGCAGCCGGCTGGGGCTCATGACCAGGCAGAGGACGCGCTCGGGCGGCAGCGCCAGCAACTCCGGGGGAGGGGGGATTCCCGGGACGAGGGGCACGTTGGCGGCGAACCACCCGCGGTAGGCCAGGTACAGCGCAGTCGGCGTCTTCATCGTGCGGGACACGCCGACGAGGACGACTTCGGCGCGGCCCAGATCGCCGACGTTCTGCCCGTCGTCGTGGCGGAAGGCAAAGTCCACCGCCTCGATCTCCCTCGACCTGGCCTCGACCAACTGCTTGAACAGGCCGGGTTTCTCCCTGGGCGTGAGCTTCAGGTGGGTAGCCAGGCGGTCCAGCACGGGGCCCATGAGATCCAGCGAATCCAATCCGTGAGCACGGCATTCCGCCAGCATCAGGCGGCGCAGGGTGTTCGACACCAGGGTGTGCACGATCACTGAGTTGGCGCCGGCGGCTTCCCGGACCACGGCCCGCAGCCTTCTGGCGGTCCGCACGTTCCCCCGCCTGATGATCTCGGCGGGCGCGCCCTCAAACTGGACGAGGGCAGACCTGACCACGCGCTCCGCGGTCTCGCCGGAGGCATCGGACACGGCGTAGACGACCACACCCCCCTCCCGGCGCCCGGTCGCAGGCGGCGCAGCCCCCAGGGGGCGTCTGGAGCGCGGGGTCCGAAGACGAACCATGCGGCCCTCGTCAAGACGGAGAATCCGGCCGCGACGACCGGATCTTCCGAGGTCGGACATGGGACGTCAGGTAATCCTCAAGTCGGTCGAGCAGACCGTCGGGATCGTCGTCGGTCAGGATGATCGGGCGGTACTCCGGCTTGATGAACCCCTGTTCGACGGCGTGGTCGAGGAAGGCGATCAGCGGTCGGTAGTATCCGCACACATCCAGCAGCCCGCACGGTTTCCGCTGGAGGCCGAGCTGCGTCCAGGACACCATCTCGAAGAATTCGTCCATCGTGCCGATGCCACCGGGCAGCGCGATGAACGCATCGGCCAGTTCGGCCATCAGGGCCTTTCGCTCGTGCATGGAGTCCACGATCCGCAAGTCGGGCAGGCTGACCAGCGCCACTTCCCGGTCCACGAGCAGGCGCGGGATGACGCCGATGACCTCGCCGCCGGCCTCCACCGCCGCCCGGGCCAGGATCCCCATCGTCCCGATGCCGGAGCCGCCGTAGACCAGGCCGATCCCCCGGCGGACCAGGGTCTGTGCCAGCCGCCTGGCCGCCTCCGCGTACGCGGGCCGGGTTCCGGGATTCGACCCGCAGAAGACGGCCACCCGCTTCATCTCGTCCATGGAGATACGATGCCGCCGCCGGTATTACCTCGCCGCGTCCGAGCCTGGACCCCGCTCCCCGTCGGGACCGCCCCATGGGGGTGAACAG
The DNA here is from genome assembly GCA_031459655.1 of Candidatus Fervidifonticultor octavus. GTDB lineage: Bacteria > Sysuimicrobiota > Sysuimicrobiia > Sysuimicrobiales > Humicultoraceae > Fervidifonticultor_A > Fervidifonticultor_A octavus_A. The sequence goes on from JAVKID010000020.1 coordinate 2,161, forward strand.
GTGGCTCCCCGGGTGAGATCGAACCATGACGCGTTCACGTGACGGCCCTCGCCCTCGTGCTCGTGCTGTCTGCCGCGGTCATCCACGCGACGTGGAACTACCTGGCCAAGCGGATCGGCGTCACTTCCCAGGACGGCTGGCTGTTCGCGGCCCTAGCGGTGATCGTCTACGCCCCCGTCGTGGTGGGGATCGTCCTGTGGCGCCGGCCGGTCGTGGGCGGCCGCGAGGTCTTCTTCATGGCCGGCACGGCCATCCTGCACACCGCCTACTTCCTCCTGCTCTTCCGCGGCTACCAGGCCGGAGCCCTCTCGGTCGTCTACCCCCTGGCCCGTGGCACCGGGCCCCTGCTGTCCACGGTGGGGGCCGTCGCGTTCTTCGGAGAGCGGCCGACCTGGCTGGCGGTGGCGGGGGCCACGATGATCGGCCTGGGGGTCTTCGTGCTGGCGGGCGACCCGCGCCGGCTCACGCTGCGGGGGTCGGGCCAGGCGGTCGTCTACGCCCTGATCACCGGCGGCGTGATCGCCCTCTACACGCTGTGGGACAAGTACGCGGTCAGCGTCGTCGGCATCCACCCCCTGCTCCTGGACTGGGGCAGCAGCATCGGCCGCACCGTCCTGCTGACGCCGCTGGCCGTCCGCCACTGGGACAGCATCCGGGCGCGGGTGCGGACGCACCCGTTCCAGACCCTCGCGGTCGCCGTACTCACCCCGCTGGCCTATATCTTCGTGCTAACCGCGCTGGCCTTCACCCCGGTCAGTTACGTCGCGCCGCTGCGTGAGGTGAGCATCCTCGCCGGCGCGGCCATGGGGGCGCGGCTGCTCAGCGAAGGCGACGTCCGAAAGCGACTCGTCGCCGCGGCGGTCATGGTGATCGGGGCGGTGCTCCTCTCGGTCGGCTGACCCGACGGCGCGGCCTCACCGCCGGGTCAGGAGCCCGACGCCCGAGTAGAGGAAGAAGCCGCCCATCCCGACCACGAACACGCCGCACAGCCCCAGGACGGCGCGGTAGGCCGCCACCGGCAGGCAGCCGCGGCCTGCACCCACGGTGACGGCCAGGAACGAGGTCCAGGCCAGATCGAGCGCGATGTGCCCCCCGAAGAAGAAGAGCACCAGCGCCGCCGGCCCGAACCGGTGGAAGGCGACGAAGTACGCAGCGCCGACCGTCGTCCACCACAGCAGCCAGTAGGGATTGCCGAGCGTCATGAGGATGCCGGCCCGCACCACGCCGGCCCCGGTCCGCACCGGCGATCCTGCCGCGGGCGCCGGGCCGAGCGTCTCCTTGCGCGCCGATCGGGCGATCCCCCACCCCATCCCCACCAACACGAGCCCGCCCAGGATCCCGATGGTTCCCACCACGGCCGGGGCCTGCAGGACCCGGTTCAATCCGACGGTGAGCGCGCCCACCATGACGAGCTCCGTCGCCGCGTGCCCCGCGGTGATCAACGGGCCGGCGACCGCGCCGCGGCGCGCGCCTTCGCTGATGGCCATCGCCGAAATCGGCCCGGGCGACATGACGCCCGAGAGGCTCACCGCCCACCAGGTGGCGGCCACCGGCAGGAGTTCTCGCAGGTCTGAGACCACCGTCTACCTCCTCCGCGCCCTGGGCATAACCCGCTTGGACCTCCGAGAAGGGCAAACCCGTCGCGAGGCGGGGACGCAAAGCCGCAGGACCCTGCGGGTCGGCTGGGTTGCCGAAGAGGATTTCGCGCCAGATGCGGGATCCTCATTTCTCTTGTGGCGCGGATGTCGCGGCCCGGACCCCGCGCGGGGAGTTCGTCACGGTGAACACGGCAGCCGTCGAGGGCTCGGTCCTCGTCGTCGACGAGGACGCACGGACCCGGGAGTTGCTCTCCGAACTGCTCGGGGCCCACGGGTATGCGGTCGTGACCGCTCGGGGAGCCGGGGAGGCCCTGGCCCGCGCGGCCGTGTCGCGCCCGGATGTGGTGCTCGTAGACGAGACGCTCCTCGACGGCGACGGGGCTTCGCTTTGCCTGCGGCTGAGGGCGGAAGGATACCACCCGGGGCTCCCCATCGTGCTGATCGCCGCGCCGCCCGACGGCGCCAGAAAGGCCCTGGCCTGCGGGGCAGATGCTGTCCTCCACCGGCCCATCAAGCGCGCCGAGGTCCTCTCGTGGGTCCGGGTGCTGGTGCGGGCACGGAGGGCCGAGGCGGCGCTGGAGCACGCGGAGACCCTGCTGGTCTCCGTGGCCGCGGCCGTCGAAGCCCGCAGCGCGTACGACCGCGACCACCTCTGGCGCGTGGCCCAGTACAGCGCGCAACTCGCCTCGGCCGTCGGGGTGCCCGAGGCGGACAGGGCGGCCATCCGCCGCGCGGGGATCCTCCACGACCTCGGGATGATCGGCGTCCCCGACACTCTCCTGAATCTCCCGCGGCCGCTCACCCAGGACGAATTCGCGCAGATCAGGCCCCACCCGCTCCTCGGCGCCAACCTCTGCCGCCCTCTGCCCGACGGGGGCACGGTGGCGGCCATCGTGCGCGCGCACCACGAGCGCTGGCACGGCGGCGGGTATCCCCACGGGCTGGTCGGAGAGGCGATCCCGGTGGGCGCCCGGATCGTGGCCGTGGCGGATGCCTACGATGCGCTGACGACCGACCGCCCCTACCGGCCGGCCTACACGCCGCGCGATGCGCTGGACATCCTGAGGATCGGCGCCGGCACCCAGTGGGACCCCGCGCTGGTCGACGCCTTTGCGTCGGTGATCCTCGCGCCGGATCGGGGACAGGACTCGGGTCGAGAGCCCGGCGACGCGCGGCCGGCCGATCTCCGCGAGGCGCTGCTCCGCTACCTGGCCTACAGCGGCGACCGCCCCTAGCGCGGGATCCCCCGAGGCGGCGACGCGAGGCTCAGGCCTACCGGCTCACCCTGACCGGATTCTGCGGAGGATGCGCGCCCCGCGCGCCCAGGAAGATCTGCCCGGGATCCGCGGGCGCGCCATCGGCCAGGAGGGTGAACGTGAGGCGGGAACCTGTCGTCTGGAAATCCAGGCCGTCCTGCCCTCCCGGACTGCGCGCCTCCCAGGCAATCAGGCTCCGGTGCCGCGCGATGAGATCGTCGTCCTCCAGCCGGACCCGCCGGACCTCCTGGAAGCGGCCGTCGGTGGAGATCAGGCCGGAGAGCTCGCGGGCCCAGCCGCGCGCCAGCCACCGGATGTGCCAGCCGTCCTCCTCGAACCAGATGAAGTAGCCGGCGCCCGCTCCAGAGAGGTGAGGCCGGCCCCAGAAGACCGCGGGCCAGCGATCCCTGAACGCCTCGCCCTGGCGGACGACAAACGGGTTGCCCGCCGGGTGGATCCCTCGACTCCCGACGAAGATCCGTTCGGGCGCCAGCAGGCGGCCTTCGACCCGGAGCGCAAAGCGGATCCACCCCCCCGACGGCGCGACGGTGAAGACGAAACCGTCGCGGCCGTTGGTGAAGGCCTCCCAGGAAATCGTGCGCGTAGTCCGCCGCAGGTCGCTGTCCTCCCGACCCTCGCGCCTGAGGCCGGTGATGATCCCGTCGGTGGCGATCTCTCCGCTGAACGTGCGCAGGGCTCCCACCGCGGACCAGTGGAGGTGGATGCCCTCGCGATCCGACCAGAGGAAGTAGGCCGGCGCCCAGCCGGCCTCGAACGACGGCCTCCCGTGGATCGCATCCGGCGCCAGGACGGGGCCCTGCCCGGGCGCCACCGTCGTCTCGAGTTGCGCGGACACGGGGAACGCGGTGAGCAGGCCCGCGGCAAGAAGAACCGCCAGGATGCCCGACGTCCGTCGCTCCATGGTCATCCCCCTCCCGACCAGTCGTCGTGTGCACCCTGTCATACGGCGGGGGCGGATCAGGGGTTCCGCCGCGAGGTCGGCGGAACGAGGGTCCCCCCTGAGGTCGCCCCGGGCGGTCGGCGTCCGGCGCGGGAGGCAGCGAACGCGCTGATCCCGCTGGCCGCCGTCGATCAGCCTGGAGGAAGCAGCCTCGAGCCTCCTCGAACCATTCCTGGCGGAGGGATCACCCGTGAAGATGTACGTTGGCGGTCAGTGGATCGACAAGCCCAAGACGATTCCCGTCTACTACCCGTACGATGGATCGGTCCTCGACACCGTGCCAGCGGCCGATGCCGAGGATGTGGAACGCGCGCTGGAAACCGCGGTGCGCGGCGCCGGGGCCATGCGGCGGCTCTCCGGGCACGAGCGCTACCAGATCCTGATGAAGGCCGCCGGGCTCATCGCGCAGCGGGCCGATCTCTTCGCGCGCACCATCACGCTGGAAGAAGGCAAGATTCTCAAGGAAGCGCAGGTGGAGGTCGCACGCGCCATCGAGACCCTGACGCTGTCAGCCGAGGAGGCCAAGCGGATCGCCGGCGAGGGCATCCCGCTGGACGGCGCGCCGGGGTATGCGGGACAGTTCGGCTTCACGATCCGGGTGCCGTGCGGTGTGGTCGTGGCCATCAGTCCCTTCAACTTCCCGCTCAACCTCGTGATGCACAAGGTCGGCCCGGCACTGGCCGCCGGGAACAGCGTCATCGTCAAGCCGGCCAGCGACACCCCGCTGTCCGCCCTCAAGCTGGTCGAAGTGCTGCTGGAGGCCGGCGTCCCCGCCGAAGCGGTCCAGTGCATCACGGGCAGCGGCAAGGAGGTCGGTGAAGCGCTGTGCGCCGATCCCCGGGTCCGCAAGATCACCTTCACCGGCAGCCGGGACGTCGGCGAGCGCATCTGCCGGGTGGCCGGCCTCAAGAAGGTCACCATGGAACTGGGGAGCAACTCCCCGGTGGTCGTGCTGCCGGACGCCGATCTCGAGGCAGCCGCCGCCGCCATCGCCGCCACCGGGTATGCCAATGCCGGCCAGGTCTGCATCAGCGCCCAGCGGATCGTCTCGATGAAGCCGGTCTACGCCGATCTGATCGACGCCCTCACGCCCAAGGTCGCGGCGCTGACCACGGGGGATCCGCTGGACGAACGGACCAAGGTGGGGCCGATGGTGCGCGAGGCGGACGCCCGCCGGGTGGAGTCCTGGGTCCGCGAGGCCTTAGACGGAGGGGCCCGGCTGGTGCTGGGCGGCGAGCGCCGCGGTGCCATCTACGCGCCGACGATCGTCGCCGACGTCAAGCCCCAGATGCGCATCTCCTGCGACGAACTGTTCGGGCCGGCGGTGGCCCTGACCCCGGTGGGCACCATTGACGAGGCCATTGCCCTCGCCAACGACACCAACTACGGCCTGGCCGCGGGGGTCTTCACGAGGAACCTGGACTGGGCCATGCGCTTCGCGCGCGAGGTCGAATCCGGCAACATCCACATCAACTGGGGACCGCAGTGGCGGGCGGACCTGATGCCCTACGGCGGCCTCAAGGAGAGCGGGTTCGGCAAGGAAGGGCCCCGGTACGCCGTCTTGGAGATGACCGAGACCAAGATGGTGGTGATGCACCTCAAGTAGGCCGGCGCGGGAGTCCGCGCCCGCCGGTCAGGATCCGCGGGCGGCGGTGGACCCGACTAGGCGCCCGCCCCGGCCCGCAGGACGCTGCCGGCCCAGGCCAGCCAGACGATGGTCAGGATGAAGCTTCCGAAGAACAGCACCGGCTGCGTCGGCGCGAACAGCGTGAGGATGTTGACGACCCCGGCGACGACGGCGAGCCACCCCAGGCTCGAGGCCAGCGCGCCGGTACTGATGATCGCCCAGCCCGCCACGGCCGTGGCGGCACCGGTGAAGGCGTTCCCGAAGCCTTCCAGCGCACCGCTGATCGCGGTCAGCGCCAGCCAGGCGTGCGTGGCGGCCGGTCTGGTCCTGGACGGCCAGCACCTGTCCTCCGCCCAGCCACCTCGCCACAGCCCCGGCCCCGTAGCCCGCCAGGCCCACCAGGGCCAAGTACAGGACCGCCCGTGCCCGGGTCGGGGCCTGCTCGCGCAACCGCATGGACAGTCCGGTGACGAAGACCACCGCGAACCCGATGGCGAGCAGCGCGACGATCGACGCGAGCATCCACGTGCTCCACTTCTGCCTGACCACGCCGAGCGACGTGGCCGGATCGCCCGCCATGACATCCTGACCCATCGTGAGCACGAGGATGAAGAGCAGCGCGAGGAGGACTGCCGCGACGATTCCCGCTATTCCGCCGTTTCGCTGTACCCGATCCATCACGCATCCCTCCCGGTGATGAGATACGGACAGGCACGTGAAGGCAACCGCACAAGCAGTACGAGGCAGGACGGCGTTTCCCTGCGTCCCCGGCACCGCCAGCCAGGTACGCGCCCAGGCGCAACTCGGGGGCGGCCATGGTGCGGACCTTCATGGCCGCCGTCGGTGCGCTGATGTGCCACGGAACCCGGCCGGCGAAGAGGCTGGCGCGTGGCCTTCGTCGTGAACATCGCCGGCATCTTGACCGTGGTCTCGCTCCTCACGCGCTATGTCGTGCAACAGCCCGCCCGGCGGCCCGATCACGCCCAGGCGGTGGCCGAGATGGCGAGATCCAGGCGAGGGAGGAGACCCACCGGCGCCTCCGCGACCGCTCTGTCGTCCCCTCGGCGCCCCTCAGGAAGCCAGTTGCGCCTCGAGGGCCTCCGGATCGGTGACCGGCTGGCGGCAGGCGAACTGTTCGCAGACGAAGGCCGTGGCGTGGCCGTCCAGCGGCGCCCGCCCCTCCAGGAGCGGAATCGGTGAGGGCTCCCCCGGCCGGCCCAAAGCGACCACCTGGTTCGGCCGGTACGGCTTCAATACGACAGCCAGGAGCGCCCGGGTTTCGGACGCGACCGGATCCCCGATGATGGCAATCTCTTTCGGGCGCGCCAGCGCGAAGTCCAACGCGCACAGCCACTGCGCAAACGCGGTAGGGTAGTTCCCCAGCAGCGGCTGGACCCCCCGCAGGGCCGCCTCCGCGAGATCGCGGTACCGGCCGTCGCCGGTCAGCGCGGCCAGTCTCAGCAGAACGGTCGCGGCCATCGCGTTGCCGGACGGCGTGGCGTTGTCCTGGAGGTCCTTCGGCCGGACGACCAGGGTCTCGTGGTCGTCGCTGGTGTCGAAGAACCCGCCCGCAGGATCCCGGTAGTGCCGGATCATCACCTCGGCCAGCCGGCGCGCCTCCACGAACCACCGGGCGTCAAACGTCGCCTCGTACAGGACCAACAGCCCGTCGATGAGGTTCGCGTAGTCTTCCAGATACGCATTCAGCCTCGCCTGACCGGCGCGCCATGACCGCAGCAGGCGGCCGTCGGGGGTCTGCATCTCCTTGAGGATGAACTCCGCATTGGCTTCGGCGACGCGGCGGTAGTCGGACCGGTCAAAGGCCCGGGCCGCCTCAGCGAAGGCGGCGAGCGCGAGACCGTTCCACGCCACCAGCACCTTGTCGTCGAGCCCTGGGCGCACCCTCCGGTCCCGGCGGGCAAGCAGCGCGCGGCGCGATGCGGCCATGCGGGCGTCGAAGGCCGCCTCGCTCAGGCCGTGGCGCGCCGCCAGGGCGACGGGGTCCTGGGCGACGTGCAGGATGTTCTTCCCCTCGAAGGTGCCGCGCTCGGTGACGCCGTAGGCCTCGCAGAAGAGCCCGGCATCCTCTCCCAGCGCCTCGCGGATCTCGTGCAGGGACCAGACGTAGTACCTGCCCTCTTCGCCTTCGGAGTCGGCGTCCAGACTGCTGTAGAAGCCCCCGGCCGGGTCGGTCATCTCCCGGACGACGAAGTCCAGGGTTTCCTCTGCCACCCGGCGGAGGAGGGCGGTCCCGGTCACCTGCCAGGCGTGGAGGTAGGCCCGCGCGAGTTGCGCGTTGTCGTAGAGCATCTTCTCGAAGTGCGGCACGAGCCAGGCCGCGTCCGTCGCGTAGCGGTGAAACCCGCCCCCGAGGTGGTCGAAGATGCCCCCGCGGGCCATCCGGGTCAGGGTGGATTCGGCCATGGTCAGCGCCGCGCGCTCGCCGGTCCGCAGGTGTGTCCGAAGGAGGAATTCAACGGTCATCGGCTGGGGGAACTTCGGCGCACCGCCCCAGCCGCCGCGGGCGAGGTCGTACTGCCGTTCCAGGGTCCGGTAGGCGGCATCGAGGGCTCCGACGCCCAGCGCCTGTGGCTCCGTCGCCAGGGTGTTGCGGCGCAGGCTGTCCAGCAGCGCCGCCCCGCCCCGCTCGACGTCATCGCGCCGGTGGCGCCAGGCGTCGGCGAGAGCGCGCAGGACCTCGAGAAACGCCGGCATCCCGTGGCGCGGGACCGGCGGGTAGTAGGTGCCGCCGTAGAACGGCACGCCGGCGGGCGTAAGGAAGACGCTCATCGGCCAGCCGCCGTGCCCGGTCATGGCGACCACGGCCTGCATGTAGATCTGGTCGAGGTCCGGGCGCTCCTCGCGGTCGACCTTGATGGGGATGAAGTGCTCGTTCAGCACGGCGGCGACCTCAGGGTCCTCGAAGGACTCGCGCTCCATGACGTGGCACCAGTGGCACGCGGCGTAGCCGATACTGAGGAAGATCGGTTTGTCCTCCTCCCTGGCGCGCCGCAGGGCCTCCTCCCCCCAGGGATACCAGTCCACGGGGTTGTCGGCATGCTGGCGCAGGTAGGGGCTGGTCTCGGTCGCCAGGCGATTCGGCATGGTAGTATGATTGTACCAATTCCGGTTGGTCGAGGTGTGGGCCGAGGCCTCGCCGGGCACGCCGGTCCTCTCGGGGCGGCTCGTCAACCTGTTCTGGCCCATCTTCCTGTTGGTGAAGCTCCTGTGGGGGATCCTCACCCTGGGCCTCTGGCTCGTCCCGTGGGGCCGCTGGATCGACCGGCACCGGGTGCCGGCCGCCCAACCCGGCGTGCGGAGCCTGGGATCCAACGGCGGATAGATCAGGTCCAGCGCCAGGTCCACGATCCCCACCATGCCCGCCAGGCGGGAGGGGAGGTCCCGAAGCGTCACGCGGACGCCCTCCGCACGATACCTGAGGCCATTATGCGGGCCCCGATGACCAGCGGCACCAGTTGCGGCAGCACGCGGGCTGTCAGGACGCGGGCGGCGCCGGCGCCATGGCCCGGGCCGCGTCGACGAACTCGCGCTGCATCACCGAGATCACCTCGCTGTGGAGCACCTGCCAGGCTCGCCCGGCAGCCGACAGGAACGGTTGTGGGGCGCGGGACACTGGCCTCACCATATCGAACCTTCCGTTAGCACGTCCAGGAGGAGGAACCGTGAGACCCACTGGCCCCAGGGTGGACCGTCGTCCGCGTGCACCTCGCCCGGTTCGCTGGCTTCGTCGCCGCCGGAGCCTCGCCGCAGGACCTGCCGCAGTGGCCAGGGAGTGAACCGCCCATGACGTCCTCGGTGCCCACGACCCCCGCGCGCCGGCTGCGCCAGCGGCTTGCCGATCCACGGCTGGTCGTCGCGCCCGGCGTCTTCGACGGCCTCTCGGCGCGCATCGCGACGGCCGCGGGGTTCGAGGCCCTCTACGCCAGCGGCGGCGCCATCGCCCGCAGCGCCGGGGTGCCCGACCTCGGCCTGCTGAGCGTCACCGAGGTGCTGGGCCGCCTCCGCGAGATCGTGGATGCCACCGACCTGCCGGTCATCGCCGACGCGAACACCGGCTACGGCAACGCGCTCAACGTCTACCGAACCGTGCGGGAGTTCGAACGCCTGGGCGTCGCCGCGCTCCACCTCGAAGATCAGGTGAGCCCCAAGAAGTGCGGGCACTATGCCGGCAAGTCCCTCATCCCCGCCGAAGAGATGGTGGGGAAACTGAAGGCGGCGCAGGACGCGCGGCGCGATCCCGACCTGGTCATCATCGCGCGGACGGACGCGCGCGCCGTGGAGGGGCTCGAAGGTGCGATCCGCCGGGGAAACCTCTATGCCGCGTGCGGCGCCGACCTCGTCTTCGTGGAAGCCCCGGAGTCCGAAGACGAACTGCGCGCCATCGCCCAGGCGGTGCGCGCGCCCTTGCTGGTCAACATGTTCTGGGGCGGCCGCACCCCCCTGGTCTCACCGGAGGCGCTGGCCGCCATGGGCTACCGGGTGATGATCGTACCGGGGGACCTGCAGCGGGCCGCGATCCGGGCGATGCAGGACGCCGCCGACGCGATCCGTCGGACCGGGACGGCCGCAGGCCTGGGCGAGCGGCTCGCCGGATTCGACGAGCGCGACGCCCTGGTGGGTCTGGCGTTCTGGCAGCGCCTGGAAGAGCGGTACGCGCCGGCCGAGCGCGCCGCCGGCGGTGGCGGCCCGGCGGCCGGCCATGGGGAGGGAGGCGCGGGGTGACGCTGGCGCAGCGGTTTGCCCGCTACGCCCACGATCTCGCCTACGACCTGCTGCCCCCGCAGGTCGTCCACGAGGCGAAGCGCCGCATCATCGATGCGGTGGCGTGCGCGCTCGCGGCGGTCGGCGAGGCCCCGCTTGCGATGGCGCGGCGGGCGATGCGGCACCTGGCGCCGGCGGGCACGGCGACGATCCTCGGCACCGGCGAGCGCACGGCGCCCGACCTGGCGGCGTTCGTCAACGGGTATCTCGTCCGCTACCTGGACTACAACGACACCTATCTCTCCAAAGAGGCGCTCCACCCCTCCGACAACCTGGCCGGGCTGCTGGCCGCAGCCGAGGACCAGGGACGCAGCGGGCGCGACCTGCTGGCCGCGCTGGTGGCAGCCTACGAGATCGTCTGCCGGCTGGCAGATGCCAGCAGCATCCGGAACCGCGGATGGGATCATGTGACCTACGGTAGCATCGCGGTGGCGGCGGGAGCCGCCCGCCTGCTGGGAGGCGATCCGGCGCGGATCGAGCAGGCCATCAACATCGCGACCGCGACCGGCATCAACCTCCGCCAGACCCGGATCGGCGAACTCTCCATGTGGAAGGGCGCGGCCTACGGCGGGGCCGGCCGCAACGCGGTGTTCGCCGCCTACCTGGCCCGGGAGGGGATCACGGGACCGGCCCCGGTCTTCGAGGGCCTGCGGGGCTTCATCGCTCAGGTGTCCGGGCCGCTGGTCATCCCGAGGATGGCCGGCGAGGCGATGGCGGACGATGAGGGCGAGGGGGCCCGCTGGGAGGAGGAAGGCGGCCCGCCGGAGCCGGCGGACGCCGAGCGGTTCAAACTGCTGCACACGGACATCAAGTACTGGCCGGCCGAGTATCACTCGCAGGCCGCGATCGCGGCGGCCCTCGACCTCCGCTCGGGCGGCGTGCGGCCCGAGGCGATCGAGCGCGTGACGATCCGGACCTTCAGGGTGGCCGTGGAAATCATCGGCGGCGAGCCCGAAAAGTGGGCGCCCAAGACGCGCGAGACCGCCGATCACAGCCTGCCCTACCTGGTCGCCGCAGCCCTGCTGGACGGGGAGGTCACCGAGCGACAGTTCACCCCCGACCGCATCGGCCGCGCCGACATCCGGGCACTTGTGGCCCGCACCGAGGTCGTCGAGGACCCGGCGTTGACCGCAGCCTATCCCGCTGGCATCCCCACGGTCGTGGAGGTGCGCGAGGCCGGCGGCCGCGTCCGGACGCGGCGGGTGGACTTCCCTCCGGGACACCGCCGCAACCCCCTCACCGACCCACAGCTCGACGAGAAGTTCCTGCATCTGGCCGGCCCGGTGCTGGGTCCGCAGGCGATGCAGGCGCTGGAGGCCCTGAGGGCGCTGGAGCGCTGCGAGGACCTCCGGACCCTGACCCCGCTGCTGGTCGGCGGCGCCGGGTAACCGGACGGCATGGCCGCGACGCAGGGGAACCTCTGCCCCGTGATAGAATCAATCACCATAACCTCTTTCCGTCCCGACACTGGAGCATGAGCTTCCTGGAGGTGGTCAGATGAACAGGTTGGTCTGGGCGCGATGGGCCGCGCTGGGCCTGGCCGTCGCGCTGTGGGGCACGCTGCCCGCCGGCGCCGGTCCGGCGCTACCCGCCGGCCTGCCGGACTACTACCCGGCCGGCTATGCTGCGATGGTCGACGCCTCGCGGGCAGAGGGGCGCGTCCTGGTCTACTCGATCATGTCGGCGTCCAACTGGGCGCCAGTTATCCGCGAGTTCAACAGGATCTATCCCTGGATCCGGGTTGAGACCACCGACCTGGGGTCCTATGAGGTCTTCGAACGCTTCCTCTCCGAGATCGGGACCGGGGCGGCGACCGCCGACATGCTGATCAGCAACGCGCCGGACACCTGGCAGGATCTCCTGCGGCGCAACCTGGTCTCGCGCTACGAGTCGCCGGAAAAGCGACACCTGCCCGCCTGGGCGGTGGTCCAGGATGCCATCTACAACGTCTCCTCGGACCCCATGGTCATCGTCTACAACAAGAAGATCCTCAGGCCGGACCTGCAGCCCAAGAGCATCGAGGAAATCGCGCGGCTGGCCGAGCAGTATCCGCGGACGTTCCAGAACCGCATCACGACCTATGACGTCGAGCAGTCGTCCACCGGGTTCAACAACTTCTGGGTCTTCGTGGCCAAGCACCGCGGCAAGGCCTGGGAGTGGTTCGACGCCATCGGGAAGACCGGGGTGCGCCCGCTGGTGAGCGCCGGTCCCATGGTGGACGGGGTGATCAGCGGAGAGTACCTGGTCGCCTTCTTCGCGTCCACGATCACCATCTTCCCCCGCCTGGCGCGGCCCGGGGTCAGGGACATCATCGAGTGGAGCTACGAGCGCGACGGGACGCCGATCGTGCTCCGGGGCATGGGCATCCCCCACGCGGCCAGGAACCCGAACAGCGCCAAGTTGCTGCTGGACTTCATCGTGTCCCAGAAGGGCCAGGTGGCGTTCACCGAGGGCGGGCTGGTCGCCTACCGTCCCGACGTGGCGAAGACGGCCCGTTTCCACCTGCAGGACCTGCTGGCGGCGATCGGCCCGGAGAACGCGTTGCGCTACTCCTACGACCCCGCGCTGCTGGATCCGAAGGCCCGGACGGACTTCGTGAACCGGTGGAAGCAGGCGTTCCGGCGCTAGGGAACCCGGCGGTGCCCTCGGGCTGACATGCTCGAGGCGGCGCGCCTGCCGGCGGCTGCGGGCGGGAGGACTGATGTCCCCCTGCAGTGGGGCATCGGTCTCCTCGCCGTCGTGCTCGTGCTGTTTCCCCTGGCGCCGATCCTCTACCAGAGCGTCCTGGCTCGACCCCTCTACGAACCCGAGCGGGTCCTCAGCCTGCAGAACTACGCGCGCATCCTGGCCTCCCCGGAGTTCCATGCGGCCGCCCTGAACTCCCTGGCCGTCGCCGGCGCGACCACGGTCCTGGCTGTAGGATTGGGCACCCTGCTGGCCGTGCTGGTCATGCGGACGGACCTGCCGCTGCGGGGCCTGCTGGGCAGTCTGATCATGAGCCCGCTGTACATCTCGCCCCTAGTGCTGGCCTTCGCCTGGGTGACGATGTTCGGGCCGCAGGGCTATGTGACCATCGCACTGCGCGCGGCCACCGGCGCCGACCCCTGGAACCTCTACAGCCTGCCGGGGATCGTGGCGGTCTCGATCTTCTACTACGCACCGTTTGCCTATCTCAACGCGGTCGCCAGCCTGTCGCTCTCCGATCCCACGGTGGAGGACGCCGCGCGGGTGGCCGGGGCGCCCCCGCTAAGGGTCCTGGCCACCGTGACGCTCCCGCTGCTGCGCCCGGCGGTCACCTACAGTGCGCTGCTGGTGGGCATTTCCTCCCTCGAACTGCTCTCCATCCCGCTGATCCTCGGCACCCCCTCCGGCATCGACACGCTGGCCACGCTGCTGGTGAAATTCGGCGTGATGGGCGGGCGGCCGGACTACGGCGGTGTGGCGGCGGTGGCCGTGATCCTGCTGGCGGTGGTCACCCTGCTGATCCTGGTCCAGGAACGGCTGATCGGCGCGGGCCAGCGCTTCGTGACCGTGCGCGGCAAGGCGGTCGCCCCGCGGCCCCTGGCCATCGGCCCCCTGCGGCTTGTGGCGCTGGCCCTCGGTCTCGCCTACGTCCTGCTCGGCGTGGTGGTGCCGCTGGGCGGCATCCTGCTGCGCTCGGTCGTCGGGTTCCTCTCCCCGCTGGCCAACCCGCTGGACTCCCTGACCCTGGAGCACTACGCGCTGGTCTTCCAGACCGAGAGCTACCGGCGGTCGATCACCAACAGCCTGCTGATCGCCGGGGTCGGAGGCGGCGCCGGGATCCTGTTCATGACCCTGCTGGCGCTGGTCGCCTACCGGTCGGAACTGGGCTGGCGGAGGATTCTGGGCTTCGTCGCCCTCTACCCCCGGGCGATCCCGGGCCTGATCGTGGGCATCGGGTTCCTGTGGTCGTTCCTCCTGATCCCCCGCCTGGGCGGCCTGCGGAACACCGTGCTGGCGCTGGCGATTGCCTTCATCATGCGCTACATCCCCTACGGGTTCTCCGTCATCGCGCCCACCCTCACCCGGGTCAGCCGTGAACTGGACAGCGCCGCCCGGGTCTGCGGCGACGACTGGGCGGGGACGGTGCGCCGGGTGCTCCTCCCGGTGCTGCGCCCCGCCATCCTGACGGGGTGGGTCCTCCTGTTCATCACCTTCCTCAAGGAGTACTCCTCGGCGGTGTTCCTGTTCGCGCGCGGCAGCGAGGTCATGGGCACGACGATGCTCGAGCTCTGGCGGCAGGGGGACATGGGACCGGTGAGCGTGCTGGCCGCGCTGCAGGTGCTCTTGATCCTGGCGGTGACCCTGGTCATGCGGTACGCCTTCGGCGTGCGGTTCCATGGCTGAGGTTGTCATCGAGGGCCTGACGAAGCGGTTCGGTGCGGTCACCGCCGTGGACGGCGTCAGTCTGACCGTCGGCAGCGGCGAACTCGTCTCCCTGCTCGGCCCCTCGGGATGCGGCAAGACCACGACGCTCAACTGCCTCGCCGGCCTCGAGCGGCCCGACGCGGGGCGGATCCTGGCCGCCGGCGAGATCCTCGCGGATGCCGACCGCCGCTTCTTCCTGCCGCCGGAGCGCCGCCAGCTGGGGATGGTCTTCCAGTCGTACGCGCTCTGGCCGCACATGACGGTGGCCGACAACATCGCCTACGGCCTGCGCACGCGCCGCATCCCCGAGGCTCAGATCCGCCAGCAGACAGATGAGGTGCTGCGCCTAGTCCAGTTGGAGGGAATGGGGAACCGCTACCCCCACCAGTTGAGCGGCGGCCAGCAGCAGCGGGTGGCGCTGGCGCGGGCCCTGGTCTACCAGCCCAGGATCCTGCTGCTGGACGAGCCGTTGAGCAACCTCGACGCCAAGCTCCGCGAGCACGCCCGGGTCTGGCTGCGCGACCTCCAGCAGCGGCTGCGCATCACCGCGGTCTACGTAACCCACGACCAGGTGGAGGCCCTCAGCCTCTCCGACCGCATCGCCGTCATGTCGGCGGGGCGCATCGTGCAACTGGGCAGGCCGCGCGAGATCTACGAGCGCCCCGCCGACCGCTTCGTCGCGGACTTCATCGGCCAGGCCAGCTTCCTCCCCGGCGAGGTCATCGCACGCGACGGCCACATGGTCCGCATCCGGCTGGCGGCCGGGCACGAACTCCGGGTGCAGTCCTCGCAGGCCTGGACGCCGGGGCAGGCGGTGCTGGTCGTGGTCCGGCCCGAGCGCGTGGTGCTGGCCGACGGCCCGACCGACAACGTGCTGACCGGCGCGGTCCGATCCCACGTGTACCTGGGCGCGCGCCACCAGTACCTGGTGGACATCGGAGGTCTGGAGGTCCGCCTGGAGGCGGCGGAAGAACTCCCGCCGGGGCCGGTGCGGCTCCACATCCCTCCCCACGCCGCGACCCTGCTACCCCATGGGTCCGCTTGAGGACCTGCGGGTCCTCGACCTCTCACGCCTGGTGGCCGGGGGCATGCTCACCACCGTCCTGGCCGACTTCGGCGCCGAGGTGATCAAGGTCGAGCAGCCCGGCACCGGTGACCCGCTGCGCGCCTGGACCAGGCAGGGGGACCCGCTCTGGTGGACGGTCTACAGCCGCAACAAGAAGTCCGTGACCCTGAACCTGGCCGACCCGCGGGGACAGGCGCTGTGCCGGCGGCTCGCGCGGGCCAGCGACGTGCTCGTCGAGAGTTTCATCCCGGGGACGCTGGAGCGGTGGGGGCTTGGACCCGCGGTCCTCCTGGCCGAGCAGCCCACCCTGGTGGTGGTGCGGATCTCGGGGTGGGGCCAGGACGGCCCCTATGCCCACCGTCCCGGCTTCGGCACGCTGGTCGAGGCGGCCTCGGGGTTCGCCGCGCTGACCGGGTTTCCCGACCGGCCGCCGGTGCTCCCGCCGATCCCGCTTGCCGACATGGTGACGGCGCTCTACGGCGTGGGGGCCGTCCTGATGGCGCTGCGGGTGCGCGCCGGCGGCGGCCAGGTCATCGACCTGCCCCTCTTCGACTCGCTCTTCTCCATCCTCGGGCCGCTGGCGGCCGAGTACGTCCGCTACGGGGTGGTGCGCGAGCGGATCGGGAACCTCTCGCACAATGCCGCGCCGAGGAACACCTACCAGACGCAGGACGGCACCTGGATCGCGGTCTCGGCGTCCACGCAACCCATGGCCGAGCGCCTCCTCCGCGCGCTCGACCTGGGCCACCTGCTGGACGATGAGCGCTTCGCGACCAACGAGGCGCGGCTGCGCCACCGGGAGGATCTCGACCGTCTGGTCGCAGAGGCCTGTGCGCGGCGCACCACCGAGGAGATCCTCACGCTGTTCGCCACCGAGGGCATCACGGCCATGCCGGTCTACAACATCGCCCAGATCCTCGCCGACGCCCACGTGCGCGCCCGGGGCGTGGTCACCGAGGTGCCCGACCGGAACGGCCAGCCGGTGGCGATGCACACCGTCACCCCCCGGCTGGCCCGAACGCCCGGGGCGATCCGTCATGCAGGCCCGGCGCTGGGCCAGCACAACGAGGAAGTGTACGGCCGGCTGGGTCTGTCGCCGGAGGAGATCAGAGCCGCGAGAGAGGCGCAGATAATATGAGCGAACCGGTGTTCCGCACGGCCATCTCGACCCACGACGCGACCCGCGTGGTGCTGCGGGGGCACGACATGACCGCCCTGATGACCGGCCGGACGTTCGGTCAGGTCGCATTCCTGCTCCTGGTCGGCCGGCTGCCGACTCCGGAGGAGGCCGCGGTGTTCGAGGCGATGCTCGTCGCCTCGTCGGACCACGGGCCGAACCCGCCGTCGACCTCGGCCGCCCGGATCATCGCCTCGGGCAACCGCGCCGCCATCGAGGCGGCGATCGCCGGAGGCATCCTGGCCATCGGCGACGTCCACGGGGGCGCCGGAGAGGCGTTGATGGACCTGATGGCCGCCGCCCTGCGCGAGCACCCCGACCCGCGGACCGCGGCGCGGCAGGTGGTCCGCTCGGCCCTCGCCACAGGCCGGCGCCTGCCCGGGTTCGGCCACCGGACCCACACCCCCACCGACCCGCGCCACGTGGCCCTCTTCGCGCTGGCCCGCCAGCACCGGATCGCCGGAGCCGGCGTGGCCTTCGCGGAGGCCGCCCAGGAAGAACTCGCGACGCAGGGCAAGGCGCTGCCCATCAACGTGGACGGCGCCATGGCGGCCCTGCTCTACGACATGGGTCTGCCGCCCCATCTGGGCAAGGTGGTCTTCATCATCGGCCGCGTCGCGGGGCTGGCCGCCCATGCGATGGAGGAGATGAACCGGGAGCGGCCGATGCGGTTCCACTTCCCCTTTGTCTACGACGGCCCCGAGGGCTGATACCCACGGAGGCAGCCATGCAGATCGCCGGCATCACCATCCACGTGCTGCGCAGCATCACCGGGTCGGTGGCCATGCCCGATCAGGCCGGGATGCTCGCCCGCGAGATCAGCGCGGCCCTCGTCGAAGTGCGCACCGACGAAGGGGTCACAGGGTACGGGGAGTCGTTCTACCGCTCGTTGGAGGAGACCCGCGCGCTGGCGGCCAGCGTCCGGGCGCTGGGACACCACCTGCTGGGCCTTAGCCCGCTGGACGTGCATCAACGGTGGCACGAACTCTACGGTCACGCCAAGCGCTCGGGGGCCTGGGGCGCGTTGAGCGCGCTGGACGAGGCGCTGTGGGACATCAAGGGGAAGGTCGCCGGACGGCCGGTCTACGACCTGCTGGGCGGCCTGACCACTCCGGTGCGCGCCTACGCCACCTTCCCGCTGGGACGGACCGTCGACGACCTCGCCGAGGTGGCCTCCTGGCTGGCCCGGCACGGATTCGCCCTGATGAAGATCCCGGTCGGCCACGGCGTGGACGCCGACCGTCGGCTCATCCGAGACCTCACCGCGCGGCTGCCGGACGGGTTCGGGCTGGCCATCGACGCCAACACCACGTACACCGTCCCCGAGGCCCTGGCCGTGGGCCAGACGGCCGGCGAGTGCGGGGTCGCCTGGTTCGAGGAACCGATCGAGCACACCAACATCCAGGGTATGGTCGAACTGTCCCGCAGACTGTCGGTGCCCATCGCGGGCTACCAGACGTACAACACGCACTACCCGGCCCTGGAGTTGTTGAAGGCCGGCGCGCTGGACATCTACCAGCCGTCGCTGGACTATGTGGGCGGGGTCACGGCGGCGCAGCGCGTGGGCGTGCTGGTGGAGACCTTTGGCAAGCGTCTGGTTCCCCACACCCTGGGGCCCATCGTGAACTTCGCGGCCAGCCTCCACGTGGCCGCCAGTCAGCGGGCCTGCACGCTGATGGAGTTCCCGGTGGTTTCGCGGGCCGTGGACCACCCCGGCCGGTTACACACCGGGCTGTACGTCACCAACATTGAGGACATCGGTCTGCGGCCGGACGGGACGCTCCGTCCGCCGCAGCGCCCAGGAATCGGCGTCGAGATCGACTGGGACGCCGTGAGGGCGGTCGAGGTGGACACAGCGCACGTGACGGCCTGAGGGCCGCCGCGCCGGCGCCGGCTCAGGGGAAGACCCCCAGCAACTCGCGGAACCCGCCGATCACGTGGGTGGGGACCGCCTGGTGGGCCAACCCCTCGTCCTTCTCCGCCGTGAGCGCAGAAGGGATCAGCACCGTGATCCCAAACCCTGCCGCCGCCGCGCCGTTGATGTCGCGGTTGATGGTGTCGCCGACGTAGGCGCACCGGTCCGGCGGCACGCCCAGCGTCTCGGCGGCAATGTGGAAGATCTGCGTCCCCGGCTTGCGGTGCGTCGTGACCGACGAGAGCACCACGGCCTCGAACCGGTCGGCGATCCCGTACCGCTGGAGGTTGCGGGGCACGACGGTGCGGCTGCAGACGTTGCTGATGATGCCCAGCCGGTAGCCGCGCCGCCGGAGGACCTGGAGGACCCTGCGGACCCCGGGCCGCAGTCGGCGCCGGTAGTAGGATTCGTCGTAGGCCACCATGAGGGCCTCGGCCGACTGCGCCACCGCCGCCCTGCCCCGCTCGTCCAGGAGGTCGCGCAGGAAGTAGCCCAGCCAGATCTGGTCCGGCGGAAGTTCCCGCAGGGACTCGTCCCGCCACCGGTAGTACGCCTCGCGGCCGGTGATGAACGCGGGCTCGAAGACGCGCATCGGCAGCCGGACCCCGATCTCGGCCAGGAGGCGGTGGAGCCGACGCCGGGCCCGGGCGCGGTCATCGGAGGTCGACCGGACCTCCTCGATGCAGCCCACCATATCGAAGAAGATGGCGTCAGGCCGCATGGAACGGCACCGCCTGCTCCGTCTGGGGATCGAAGACGTTGACGCGGTGGGAGGCCACGGAGAGGCGGATGGCCTGCCCCGGGCGGACGCGCAGGTCTTTGGGGGCACGCACCAGCACGGTATGCTCCCCCAGGCGGGCCAACAGGAGCAGGTCGGAGCCGGTGGGCTGGACCTGCTCGACGGTCGCCGGCGCGCCGTCTTGGCCCACCTGCCAGTCCTCGGGCCGCACGGCGACGACCACCCCGGCACCGTCGGGGAGGTCCGCCTGCCCCGGGACAATCAGGGGACCGATGGCGATGCCCGTTGCTCCCTGGCCCCGCCCCATGACGCCGCGCAGCAGGTTGATCATAGGGTTGCCCACGAAGTCGGCAACGAAGAGCGTGGCCGGACGTTCGTAGAGGTCCTGCGGCGGTCCCAGCTGGAGGATCTGACCCGCGCGCATCACCGCGACCCGGTCGGACATCGTCAGGGCCTCGATCTGGTCGTGGGTCACGTAGATGGTCGTGGCGCGCGAAGCCGCGTGCACCCGTTTCACCTCCGCCCGCATCGCGGTGCGCAATTTGGCATCCAGGTTCGACAGCGGCTCGTCCATGAGCAGCAGGCGCGGGCCGGTCACCAGCATCCGCGCCAGCGCCACCCGCTGCTGCTGGCCGCCGCTCAGTTCGTGCGGATAGCGGAGGCCCAACCCTTCCAGGTGCAGGGAAGCCAGGGCTTCCTCGACGCGGCGGGGGATCTCAGCCGGCGGATAGCGCCTGACCTGGAGCCCGAAGGCGACATTCTCGAACACCGTCATGTGCGGCCACAGCGCGAAGTTCTGGAAGACCATCCCCAGGTGGCGCGCGCCGGGGGGCAGGAAGACGCCGCGCTCCCACGAGAAGACCGGCTGCCCGTCCACCCAGATCTCGCCCTCGTCGGGGTGCTCCAGGCCCGCGATCATGCGCAGCACGGTGGTCTTGCCGCACCCGGACGGCCCCAGCAGCGTGAGGAACTCGCCGGGCTGCACCGCGAGCGAGAAGTCCCGGACCGCCACCACCGGCCCGAACCGCTTGGTCACGTGCCGGAGTTCCACCAGGGGCGCCGACGCGCCCGCGGCGCCGCTCACAGGCGATCCCCCCGTTCCCGGGGCGCCGTCGCCGCCCGGGCCTCCAGCCGGCGGGCCAGCAGTTCGCCCACCAGGATGAGGGCGATCAGCAGGACGATGATCGCGTTGGCGAACTGCGGCAGGCCCTGCTCGGTGTACCGGAAGGTCATGGTGGTGAGCGTGCGCGTGGCCGGGGTGATCAGCAGGATGATGAGGGAAAGCTCCCGCATGGTGGAGATGAAGGCCAGCAGCACGCCGGACAGCAGCCCGCTGGCCACCAGCGGGACCAGGATCCGGCGCACGCGCAGCCACAGTCCGGCGCCCAGCACCGCCGAGGCCTCCTCCAGCTCCCCGCTGACCTGCATCAGCGCCGCGATACCGGACCGCGAGGCGAAGGGCAGGTTCTTCACCGTGCAGGTCAGGACCAGCAGGGCAAAGGTGCCGTAGAGCGCGGGCAGCGGACCCCAGGATCGCAGGAAGACCGCCAGGTAGACGGCCCCGAACGCGATGCTGGGGACCAGGTAGGGCAGGAAGGAGACCTGTTCGACCATCTTGGCCAGCAGGGTGCCACGGCCCCGGACCACCGCGAGCCCAACCGCCAGGCCAGCGACGCCCGTGAGGACCGCGGTGGCCACGCTCAACCGGAGGCTGTTGAACGCCGCGCCGAGGATCGGGCGGTTGCGCAGGATCCCGGCCTCGCCGTCCGCGATCGCCGGGTCTGAGCGGCCGATCCAGAAGTGGGCTGTCAGGTTGCGCAGGGAGTAGTCGTCGGGGTAGCGCATCAGGCTGTTCCAGAGCAGCAGCCCCAGCGGCACGACCACCGCGATCGCGATCACGCCCCAGGCGAAGGCCGCCGCCGGCGCCCGCCAGGGACCCAACGGCCGGATCCGTGTGCGCATCCCGCGGCCGGTGATGGTCACGAAACTGCGCCGCGCGCCGATGGCGCGCTGGTTGGCGTGGACGGTCAGCGCCGAGATCACAATCAGCACCAGAGCCAGGATGTAGCCGCCGGCGGCGGCCCGGCTGACGATGTGGGCGTAGATCATGGTGGACAGGGTGAAGTAGCGTACCGGCAGGCCCAGCAGGTAGGGCGTCCCGAAGGTCCCCAGCGCCTTGGAGAAGGTCAGGATGAACGCCGACAGCAGGGCGGGCAGCAGCAGTGGGACGGTGATCCGTCGGAGGATGGTCCCGCCGCGAGCACCCAGCACCTCGCCGCTCTCTTCGAGGCTGGCGTCGAGGCTGCGCATCGCCGCGGCCAGGAGCAGGAACGCGAAGGGGAAGTAGTGCAGCCCCAGGACGACCACGATGGGCAGCGGGCCGTAGGCGAGCCAGTCGGGCGGCGGCGCGCCGGTGGCGGACTCGACCAGCCCGACCCCGGCGCCGGCCCGGGGGCTGCGGAACAGGATCAGCCACACCAGGGCGATCGTCCACGACGGCAGGACGTAGGGCACGACCCCCAGCGTCTGCAGCCAGGTGCGGCCCAAGACGTCGGTCCGCACGACGAGCCAGGCCAGCAGGCCCCCGACGGCCAGGGCCACCGCCGAGGCGCCCAACGCGGTCACCAGCGAGTTCGCCAGCGGGACGTAGAGGACGTTCCGGCTGATCTCGCTGCTGAAGACCCGCCGCCAGTGGAAGGCCGTGGGGGCGCCGGGTTCGGCGTCCGGGTGCGCCCGCAGGTCCTCGTCGCTCCAGGTGAGCGTCGTGACCACGAGCTGCAGCATGGGCGCCACGACCAGCAGCGCCAGCAGGACGCCGAGGGCCAGGCCGATGATGACGTGGGGCCGCGCCAGCCCAAAACGCAGGCGGTGCAGGCACACCACAAGGGCAGGACTGAAGACTGCCATCGTCTAGCCGGCGCCGGTCGGCCGGGGGGAGGGCGCGGGCGCTATCGGAGGTAGCGCAGCCAGAACTCCCTCACCTTGGTGGACTGCTTCCAGATCACGTCGTAGTCCTGGTCCCAGACCTTCAGGTGGTACAGCATGGGCATCCCCGGAGGCGGGGGAACGTCCGTCCGCGTCGGCAGGTGGCCCTCGATGTAGAACGGTTCGAACCCCTGGCCGCCCTTCTCGTCACCCATCATCCACCGGATCAGCAACTTCGCCGCGGCCGGATGCGGCGCGTGAGCCGGGATGGCCAGGATGGTGAGGTCGCTGACGGCGGCGACCGGCTCCATGGCCAGGACCGGCTCGAACCTCAGCGTCGGCCGGCGGACCTTGTCGCGCATCCGCGACCAGGCGGAGATGCCAATCGGCGGCGCGGTCTGGCCGGGCCGCCCAATGGCGTTGGTCACTTCGTCGGTGGACGGCGCAATGATGAGATCGTTGGCCAGCAGGCGCCGGATCCACTCGTAGCCCGCGTTCTCGATCCCCGGGCTCAGGCGCAGGTCTCCGTACTTCCGCTGGTGGGCCGCGGCCATCTCGTCGGCCCGCTGCACGACCGTCACCAGGAACGAGAGGTACTCGGGGATCTTGAGCGGGTCGGGCAGCATCACCCTGCCCTTCCACTCGGGCCGGGTGAGGTCCCAGAGGTTGTTGACCGGCGGGCTCGCGTAGCGCTCGTTGTTGTAGAAGACGACCCGGAAGCTGAAGTGGCGGGCCAGCAGGGGCTCCCGGTACTGGCGGGGGATCTTCGTCACCAGGTCCGGCGGCACGTAGTTGAACACCATCCACCGGGGCATCAACTGGTGCTTCACCGTGGCCACCTCGGGGAGGAATATCAGGTCGGCCTGGTAGTTCCGCGCCCGCTGCTCGGCCAGCACCTTGGTGATGATCTCGGCACCGTCGAGGTCGAAGGCGTTGACCTTGATCCCCGGGTACTGCTTCTCAAACGTGCCCCCGATCGCGTGGATCCGCGACGAGTAGGAGTAGACGGTGACCGCACCTTCCCGCCGGGCCTGCTCGTAGAGGGCCGCGGCGTCGAACCGGGGCTCGACGTACGGTCCCAGCCTGGCCGCCTTCAACCATTCCTGAGTGGCGGGCGGGGGCGCCGGTTGGGCAAGGACGGGGCTTCGCCCCGGCACGACCGCCGCCGCCAGCACCGCGATGACCAGCCCTGCCCATCCATGGAGATTCCGCATCCCGCATTCCTCCCTCTCTCCCTGCTTCTCTGGCGCGGGGAACCCATCCTCCGTGGATCACACGTCCTCGCTCTGGCCCCGTAGAGCGCGTCGCGGTCGGCCACGTCCACCGCCGGAGCACCCTCGCCGCGCCTGGTGACCCAGGCCGGCCTGTACGCCGTGCGCCGCTTCCGTCGGCTGAGCAGCAAGCGGAGCGCCTCCTCGACCAGGGACGTCAACCTCGGCGGCGCGCTCCCTCGCCTCGTGCACGAGCCCCCGCCGCACCGCCCTGCCCGAGGGACACCGGCGGGCGACCCTGCAAGGATCAGGGCACCATCAGGTACTGGAGCCGAAACGGCGCGCCCGGCCCCGGCACGATGTCGGCAGGACCCGGCAGCCAGACGCGCAGGCGATGGCCCGTCCACCCCAGCAGGCCCTTGAGCACCCCCTCGGTCCCGTACTCCACCACGCGGGCCTCTCGGAGGCCGGCCCGCCTGAGGGCTTCTGCGACCGCCTCCGGCAGGTGGCCCAGGATGTCCACCAAGCCCAGCCGATGCGCCTGCCGGCCGGTATAGACCCGACCGTCGGCCAGGCGGCGCACCCTGGCGGGATCCATGCGGCGTCCCTGCGCCACGATGCCCACGAAGCGCTCGTAGGCCTCGTCCACCAGGCTCTGAAAGATGGCCGCCTCGGCGGGCGTCATCCGGCGGGTGGGATTCCCCAGGTCCTTGAATGCGCCGCTCTTGAACACCACGGTCCGGATGCCGATCTTGCGGATGAGTTCCTCGATGTTGGGCAACGCGACGATCACCCCGATGCTGCCCGTGACCGTCGTCGGATCCGCCACAATGGCGTCGGCGCCCGCGGCGATGTAGTAGCCCCCCGATGCCGCCGTCTCGGTCATCAGCGCCACGACGGGTTTGCCGGCGCGGCGCACCGCGGTGACCTTGCGGTGGATCTCGTCGCTGGCCACGATCGATCCGCCAGGGGTGTCCAGTTCCAGGATCACCGCCCTGGCCTCCGCGTCTTGCTGGGCGCGGTCGAGCAACTGCACGATCCGCCGGCTGGACGCCCCGCCGAAGAAGGGACCGACGCCCTCTTCCCGCGTGAGCGGACCGATCACCCGGACCACGACGATCTTGTCCCGCCCCTGGCCGCTGATGTGTCGTTCCGGCGGACCGGCCGACCACGACGCAGCCGTGCCGGTCGCGGCCCCGGCCGCGAAGCCGACAAGACCCCCTGCACACGCAGCGGCGGCGAGGGCGACGGCAGCCAGGACCACCCCAAGCGTTACGGCGACACTCTGTTTCATCTCAGTCTCCCTCCTGAAATGCGCATCCGGCCTGGATGGTGCATCTCCCTCCTCTGGTTTCGCCGGAGAGCCGCCGAGCCATCCTGCACCATCCCATGTGGCACCATGGCGACCTCAAGGGGGAACAGCGACCGCCCCGTCCAGGTCGGACCCGATTGACCCTCTTGGCCCAATCGGGTAGCGTATCTCGCGTGGGTGCACGGTTCATCGCGGATTCCCCCATCTGGCCATCGGAAGGCCCTGGGTGACGTCCCTGCTCGGGCTCGTTCCCCTGATCGCCATCGCGGCGGCCCCGTGGTGCTCGATCCTGGCGGGACGCCTCCGGATGCACCCTGGCTGGATCGCGGCGCCCGTCCCGGCCGGCCTGGCGATCCTGCTGGTCTCTCTGGCCGCGCCGGTCTGGGACGGGCAGACCCTGCGGCTGTCGGTCGCCTGGTTTCCGGATCTCGGCATTCGCTACGCGCTGACCCTTGACGGCCTCTCGCTGCTCTTTGGCCTCTTGATTGCCGGAGTGGGACTCCTCATCGTGCTCTACTCGGTGGCGTACATGGCGCGCGGGCCGCACCTGGGCCGGTTCTACGCCCACATGCTGCTCTTCATGGGCGCGATGCTCGGGGTCGTGCTCGCCGACGATCTCGTGCTGCTCTACATCTTCTGGGAACTCACGAGCCTGGCGTCGTTCTTCCTGATCGGGTACCACGACGAAGACCCCGGGGCCCGGGCGGGCGCCACCCAGGCCCTCATCGTCACGGTCGCCGGCGGGGTGGCGATGCTGGCCGGGTTCGTGCTGCTGGCGCAGGTCGGCGGGACCTGGCAGATCAGCGGGTTGATCGCGGGGGCGATCGCCGCCGACGGCCGCGTTCCCGCGATCCTCCTCCTGATCCTGGCTGGCGCGTTTGCCAAGTCCGCGCAGATCCCGTTCCAGTTCTGGCTGCCGTCGGCGATGGTAGCGCCGACGCCGGTCTCCACCTACCTGCACGCGGCCACCATGGTGTGGGCTGGCGTCTACTTGCTGGCGCGCATGCTGCCGGTCCTCGGCGGGCACGTGTGGTGGACCGGCATCGTGGCGCCGGTCGGCCTTGCGACGGTGCTCGTCGGGGCCGGACTGGCCCTGACCCAAACCCACCTGAAGGCGCTGCTGGCCTACTCGACGGTGGGGGCGCTCGGCCTGGCCACGGCCCTGCTGGGGTCCGGGACGCCCGAGGCCGTGGCCGCGGCGGCGGTGCTCGTGCTCAACCATGCCGCGTTCAAGGGCACGCTCTTCTTGGTCGCCGGGATCGTCGAGCACGAGACCGGCGCCCGGGAACTGTACCGGCTCAGCGGGCTGCGCCGCGGGATGCCAATCACCTTTGGCCTGGCGGCGGTGGCGACCCTGTCCATGGCGGGGATCCCGCCGCTGGGGGGGTTTTTGAGCAAGGAAGTGGCGGTCGAGGCCTTCCTGCCGCGGTCCTGGCTGGCCGCCGGGATCGTGGTCCTCTCCGGCGCGCTCTCGCTGGCCTACGGGGCCAGATTCCTGCAGATCTTCTTCGGGCCCAGACCGGCGGTGCGGCCGGGAGGGCGCCGCCCTGGCGCGAAGCACGCCGCCCCTGAAACCGTATCCGCCGGAGCGCACGATCCGACCGCGCTCCTGTGGGCACCGGCGGCCGCCCTCGCCCTGCTGGCCCCCCTCTTCGGCCTGGTGCCCGGCGCGGTGGAACGCCTGGCCGGTCTCGCGACGGCGGCCGTCACCGGGGCGCCCCACTCGGTCCGCCTGTGGCACGGCCTGACGGTCCAGGCCGTCGCCGTGACCGTCGCGTCGGTTGCCCTGGGGGCCGCCCTCTTCGGAGCGCAGGATCGGGCGCAGCGCATCCGGGAGGGGCTGCCGTGGCTGAGCGCGGGGCGCCTCTACGACGCGCTCTACGCCGGCACGCTGCGGGCAGCCAGCGGGCTGACGTCCCTCTACATGACCGGAAGGCTGCGGGACTACCTCATCTACATCACCGGTGCCACCGTCGTCCTGATCGTGGCGGGCCTCGCGCGCACCGGGATCGCCGCACCGCTGTGGCCCCAGGACCTCCAGTTGGGGCCGGCCCTCGCCGTGCTGGTGGCCATCGGCGCGGCGGTCGCCGCAGCCCGGCTGCCGATGCTGGTGGCCTCGATCCTGGCCCTGGGGGTGGCGGGCTACACCGTCGGCCTGATCTACCTGCTGTTGTCGGCGCCGGACATCGCCATGACGCAGGTGGTCATCGAGACAGTCTCGCTGGTGCTCTTCCTGGTGGCCATCACCGCGCTGGGCCGCAGCGACGCCGGCCACCCGCCGCGCCGGCCTGGCCTGGACGGCCTCACCGCGGTGGCCGCCGGCGCCGTCAGCGCGGCGATGGCCGCCATGGTCGCCTCCCCCTCGGCCCTGCCCCGTGTCTCCGAGGCGTTCTTCGCCCATGCGGCCGAGGCCGGCGGGAGGAACGTCGTCAACCTGGTGATCGTGGACTTCCGCGGATGGGACACCATGGGCGAGATCACCGTGCTCGGGATCGCGGCCGTGGGGATCATGGCCCTGGCCCCCTGGAGGAGACGCGCCAGGGGCGTGCCGGCGCCACCGGGCCGGAGCCCCGGGAACTCGGGCCAGGAGGCGCCGATGACCTCGCTGATCCTGCGCACCGTCGCGACGGTCGCCTCACCGGCCATTGCGCTCTTCGCCCTGATGCTGTGGGCCACCGGCCACTACAGTCCGGGGGGCGGATTCGTGGCCGGCCTGATGGTGGCGGCGGCCGTCGCCCTGCGGGCGCAGGCCTTCGGCGCGCACCTGCTGGCGCGCCGGTGGGACCGACTGATGGCCTTCGGGCTGCTGCTGGCCGGCGGGTCGGCCGCGGTGCCGCTGGTCGCGGGGAAGCCGCTGCTCCAGCACACCCTGCTGACGGTGGGGTCGGCGAAGTTCGCCTCATCCCTGATCTTCGATGCGGGTGTCCTGTGCCTGGTGGCCGGGACGGTGCTGGCGGCGGTGCGCTCGCTGGTGGAGGCGGCCTGATGGCGGCCGCCGTGGCCCTGCTGGTCGGCGTGCTCGTGGCGACCGGACTCTACCTGCTGCTGGGCCGGTCGCTGCTGCGGCAGATCATCGGACTCGCGCTGCTCTCGCACGCGGCGAACATCATCCTGCTCCTGTCCGCGGGCCTGCGGGGCGGCGTGCCGGTGATCGGCGCGAGCGCGACGCCGACGGACCCGCTGCCGCAGGCCCTCATCCTCACGGCGATCGTCATCGCATTCGGCGTCACCGCGTTCCTGCTGGCCCTGGGCTACCGGATGCACCTCTTCGAGGGTGGGGAGGACCGGGATGATCGCTAGCCTGGCCGCCGCGCTGCCGGCCCTGCCAGTCCTGGTGCCGCTGCTGACCGCCATTCCCCTGCTGGTGGGGCCGCCGCGGCGGGTCCAGCGCCTCCTCGGGGTGGGAGGCAGCGCAGCGGCTCTCGGCGCCGCCGTCGCGCTGGTCGCGCTAACCCGCGACGGGCGGGTCATGGCGATCCAGGCCGGAGGCTGGCCCGCGCCGTTTGGGATCACGCTGGTCGCCGACGCGCTCGGCGCGCTCATGGTGCTGATCGCCGCCCTGATCGGGCTGGTGGGCCTCCTGTTCACCATCGCCGCCGGCCGGGACGACCGGTTCGTCCACGCCGGGTGGCAGTTCCTACTGGCGGGCATCGACTGGGCGTTTGTGACCGGCGACGTTTTCAACCTCTACGTCGCCTACGAGGTCATGCTCATGGCCTCCTACTTCCTGCTGACCCACGGGACCTCGCGGCGGCAGGCTCGGGAGGCGTTCGGCTACGTGGCGATCAACCTGATCGCCTCGATGTTCTTCCTGTTCGGGGTGGCGCTCGTCTACTCCGCGACCGGCACGCTCAACATGGCCCACCTGGTGGAGCGGGTTCCCCAGGCGCCGGCGGGACCCGTGCGTGCCGGCGCCGGGATGCTGCTGGTCGCCTTCGGGATCAAAGCCGCGATCTTCCCCCTCTACTTCTGGCTACCGCACACCTACGCAATCCCGCCCGGGGGGATCGCCGCGTTCTTCGGCGGGATGCTCACCAAGGTGGGTGTGTACTCGCTGTTCCGGGTCTTCACCATCGTCTTCCCCAGCGACGGCCCGAACCCTGTGCTGCTCTGGTCGGCGGGTGGGACGATGCTCTTCGGGGTGCTGGGCGCCCTCGCCCAGGACGACATCCGGCGCATTCTCTCCTTCCACATCATCAGCCAGGTCGGCTACATGATCATGGGGCTGGCGCTGTCGAGCCAGTGGGGGATCGCCGGAGGGATCTTCTACGTGCTGCACCACATCGTCGTGAAATCCGGACTCCTGCTGGTCGGCGGGGCCATCGAGGAGACCTACGGGACCGGCCGGCTCGACCGGCTCGGCGGCCTGGCGCGGACCAACGGCCTCCTGGCCATGGTGTTCGTCTTCTGCGCCCTGTCCCTGGCCGGGGTCCCGCCGTTCTCCGGCTTCTGGGCGAAACTCCTGATCATCCGCGCCGGCCTGGCCATCGGCCAGCACGCCGTCGTGGCTGTGAGCATCCTCGTCAGCGTGCTCACGCTGATGTCCATGCTCAAGATCTACACGACGGTCTTCTGGGGACCCGGGACGCCGGCCAGGGTGCCGGCCCGCCTGATCGTGCCGGCCGCCCTGCTGGCCGCGATCACGGTGGCCGTCGGGCTGCAGCCATGGGGGCTCTATGCCCTGACGTCCGTCGCCGCGACGCACCTGGTCGAACCCGCCCGGTATATCGAGGCGGTGCTGAGGAAGTAGATGCTGCGCCGCGTCTGGTCCGGGGTGGTCTGGCTGGTGACGTTCGTTACCCAGAACGTCGTGGCGAACCTCACGGTGGCCGGCCTGGTCCTGCGCCCCTGGAAGCCGGTCCGCTCGGGCGTCGTCCGGCTGCCGCTCGACCTCACGACCGCCGGCGGCATCACGATGCTGGCCCACTCGATCACCCTCGTCCCCGGCACCATGACCGTGGATGTGGCCCCGGATCGTTCCCACCTGCTGGTGCACGTGCTTGCGCTGGATGATCCCCAGGCCACCGTGGAAGAGATCAAGCGGACGCTGGAGCGCCCGATCCGGGGGCTGCTGGAATGACGGCCGCCGCGACGGGCATCGCGCTGGCGATGTTGACCCTGGCCATGGCGCTGGGGCTGGTGCGCCTGGTCCGCGGGCCGCACCTGGGAGACCGCATCGTCGCCGGCGATACGATCGCGCTCTTCTTGATCAACCTGGTCACGGTCCTGGGGATCCGGGCCGGCACCGGGCTGTACGCGGACGTCGCGGCGGTCGTCGCCATCCTGGCCTTCATCGGGACGGTCGCCGCCGCCCGCTTCCTCCGGGGGAGGCCCCCCTTTGAGTGACCAGGTCGTCGCCCTGATCCTGCTGGGCGGGGCGAGCCTCTCGCTCATCGCGGCGCTGGGCCTGCACCGGTTCGCCGACGCCTACGCGCGGCTGCACGCGGCGACCAAGTCGGCGACCCTGGGCCTGGCGCTGGTGCTGACCGCGGCCGTCCTGGCCCACGGGACGAACGGGCGCGAGATCCTGACCCTGCTCTTCGTCCTGCTGACTTCGCCGGTGGGGGCGCACATGGTCTCCAAAGCCATGTACGAGTCCGGTTACCGGCCGTGGGAGCAGGGTACCGGGCCTTCTGGCTCGGGCCCGCGACGCCCCGGCGCAGGCGCCCGGCAACGTGGGCGCCGCGGTGCTGGGGGACCCGGGACGGTTCAGCGGCCCGGCGGTCTTCCGAAACCGTAGAGATGATCGTCGGTGGTCACGAGGACCTCCATGCTGTCTGGGCCCGGAAGGCCATCCCACGCGCCGCCCCGCCGATATGGTAGCATCATGTGCTGGAGGAGTTCGGGAGCCCGGTACCCGGACGGTCTCGAAAACCGTTGGGCGCATCCGCGCCTCGTGGGTTCAAATCCCACCTCCTCCGCCACTGGGTTTCGAACGATACGAGACCCCAATTCCAGACCGGCCCTACGGTAGGCTACGGGGTCACGGGGACGCCCGGGGCGCGGACCAGCAACATCGGCCGGCGGCACCGCGCGACGATCCGCATCGCCACACTGCCGGCCCAGACCGCGCTCATGCCCGACCGGCCGTGCGTGGCCACGACCAGGAGGTCGGCGTCGAACCGCTCCGCGGCCTCCAGCACCTCCAGGGCCGGATCGCCCCGGCCGACCTGGACCTCGGCGGCCACGCCTCCGGCCCGCAGGCGCGCGGCCACGCCCGCCAGGTACGTCTGGGCGGCCTCCGCCTCCAGTTCCAGCGACGCGGTCGTGGCGGACGGCAATAGCAGCGCCGCAGGCGAACGGTCGGTCGGCACGGTGGCCAGGGTGGGCACGACGAGGACCAGAATCAGGCGGCCGGCGAAGGCCCGGGCCAGGGACTCGGCGGCAGGCAGCGCCGCCTCCGACGGCGGGCTGCCGTCCAGGGGCACCACGATCCGCTCGAAGGTCGCCGCCCGCCCGGCCCCGCCGGGCTTGACCAGCAGGATCGGCGCCCCACCGCGGTTCAGCACCTGCTGGGCCACGCTCCCGTAGAGCAGGTCGCGCGCGCCGCCGGTGCCATGCGTGCACAGGACGAT
>JAVKID010000021.1:0-33472 GCA_031459655.1 Candidatus Fervidifonticultor octavus
GCGAGGTGATCCTGCGCGAGTTCGGTCCCTACCCTCTGGAGGTTCGCTACCGGAAGGACGTCTTGGGCCGCCTGGAGGACGCCCATCGGCTGACCGCGCACCGCCATGCCCTGGTGCGGTTTCTGATGCGCGAGTTTCCCTGGGACTTCTTCATGTTCGTCCTGATGACAACCGACCGGCTCCAGCACCTCATCTGGCGCCATGTGGATCCATCGCACCCGTGGTACGATTCCGATGAAGCGCGCCGCTACGCTCCCGGGATCCTGGACTACTACCGGCGCCTGGACGACATGGTCGCCGATCTGCTCGCGCGCCTCGATGCGCAGACGACGTTCATGCTGGTTTCCGACCACGGGTTCGGTCCGCTCGAGCGCAGCGTCTCCTTGCTCCGATGGCTGGGCCAGGCCGGGCTGCTGAGGGTCGGGGGACGCCGCTGGGCCTATGCGCCGCCCCGGCACACCCCGGCCTTCACACCGCGCGGGTCGGGAAGGATCATCCGGTCCGACGGTGCGGCGTCGGGGGAACTCAGGTTCGAGGTGGACGGTCCTGACGCGTTCGCCGGCGCGGTCTTCAGGCTGACGGGCCTCGATCCCCTGCGGCGGTACGAACTGGCGGCCACGGTCCCGGAGGCCACGACCGGTGCCCTGCTGGAGTTCAGCTGCCTGGGGGTGGACGGTCAGGTGATCCTCGGCGGCGGAGCGCTCCACCGCGGCGCCGGAAGCGTCTCCACGGTGTTCTATCCTCCGGCTCCAAAGATCGATCTGATGGTGTGCCTCACCTCACACGGCGGCAACCCCTGGGGACACGTCACGATCTCCTCGGTCACGCTCGACGAGCGGGAGGATTGGTCCGGCACGGCCGCCTACGTCGTGGACGACGGGGAAGCCACCGGCGGCCCGGGGATCCGCCTCAACGTGCGGGGGCGCGAGCCGGCCGGCATCGTCACGATGGGGCAGGAATACGAAGCGCTCCGCGATCGAATCATCGCAGGGCTGGAAGGGCTCCAGGACGCGCAGGGCCGGCGTCTGGTGGACAGGGTCTACCGGCGCGAGGAAGTCTACGCCGGCCCCTACGTTGACGAGGCTCCAGACCTGCTGGTCGTCTTCGCGGACGGCGTGGGAGGAACCGCACGGCACCCCCAGTTGAGCAACTTCATCTTCGACGGCCCCGTGAGCGCCGCGGCGGCCGGCATGGTGTCCGGCTGGCACCGTGCCGACGGCATCTTCATCGCGCGCGGCCCCGCCATCGCCCCGGCCACGATCAGGGGGGCGCACCTGCTGGACGTGTGTCCCACCGTCCTGCACCTGCTTGGGGCCCTCATCCCCGGGGACCTCGACGGCCGGGTCCTGACCGAGATCCTGCACGAGGATGCCCGGGGTGCGCCGGCCTCCGCCGGTCCGGCGGCTGAGGCGGCATTCCCCGAGGGGTCGGCCGCCGAGGTCTACACCCCGGCGGAACGCCGGAAACTCGAAGACCACCTGAGGAACCTCGGGTACATCGAGTAGGAGCATGCCCCTCGCCCTGCCGTCGGTTTCGATTGTCGTCCTCAACTACAACGGGCAAGAGCATCTCCCCGATTGCCTGGAGTCCCTCGGCCGGCTCACGTATCCCCGGGATCGCTTCGAGATCCTGCTGGTGGACAACGGATCGACCGACGGGTCGCTGACCTGGGTGCGGGCGACCTACCCCGAGATCCGGGTCATGGAGTTGGGCCAGAACCTGGGGTTCGCCGAGGGGAGCAACCGCGGGGCCGCCGAGGCGAGGGGCGAGATCGTGGTGTTTCTCAACACCGACACCCGGGCGGATCCCGCATGGCTGCGCGAACTCGTCGCCCCGCTGGCGGCGGGTGACCCCCAACTGGCGGCCACCGCCTCGAAGATGCTCGATTGGGAAGGCCGTGGCCTGGACTTCCCGGTCTACGCCACGCTGCTGGGGATGCCCTACGCTTCCCGGGAGGCGCGGATCTACCGCCGGCCGGAAGACTACGACGCAGACCACTATGTGCTGTTCGCCTCCGGCGGGGCCATGGCCATCCGCCGTCGGGTCTTCCTCGACGTCGGCGGGTTCGATTCCGACTACTTCATGTACCATGAGGACCTCGACCTGGGCTGGCGGCTCTGGCTATTGGGCCACAAGGTCCTCTACGTCCCGACGGCGGTCGTCTACCACAGATCCGGTGGGTCAGCGACAGGCGATCGCGCGCGCCTCTTCTTCTTGAACGAGCGCAACGCCCTCTACACCATCATCAAGAATGTCGGCGACGCCTGGCTGGCCAGGCTCTTTCCCCTCCTGCTCCTCTGGCTGGTGGAGCGGGTGGGCCTGTACCTTGGCGTCGACCCCGGAGGGTACCGGCCCGATGGCGCCGGGGGCGCGCCGGGGCAGGTCCTGACCGTCCCGGGACAGGCGCTGGCCGGAGTGGCGGCCGTGATGGATCTCAACCGGCAGTTTGCCCGGCTGGTAGAGAAGCGTGCGGCCATCCAGGCGAGGCGGGTGCGGTCCGACGAGGAGATCGCGGCGCTCCTGGACTTGCCCCGCGAGGCCCTCGTCCAGATGATGGTCGGAGCGGACGTGGACTTTGTGGCGGCGGCACGGCTGGTCGATCCCTTCGGCCTTGCGCTGGGAGACGCCTCGCTGTTTCCCCGCCTGGTGCGGGAGCTGGAAGGCGATCCGGACGGCAGGCAAGCGGCCTGTCTGTTCTACCTGGCGGATCATTCGATCGGCGAAGCCGAGGCTCGCTTCGGCAAGGACGTCGTGGCCAAACTCTCCGCGCGCACCCGTCTGGGTTCGCGCGATCTGCCACTGTTGGCCCGCCTCGTGGTGCTGGCCGGCTCGAAACTCCTGGCCGGCGTGCGGGCGCCGGCGGTTCTCGAAGACGGCGGCCTCTGCTCCCTGGCCCGAGAGGTCGCCTGGCGCGATGCCGTGTTCTACCGCGAGGAACTGTCGAAGCGCACCGAGCAGCTCCTGAGAACGTTGCGTGAGCAGCGGGATCGTCTGGCAGATCTGCAGGCCCAGCAACAGGCCCGGGAACAGGGTTGGGCGGCGGAGCGGGAGGCACTGCGGGGAGAACGCGACCGCCTGCAGGCCGAGCGCGATGCCCTGCGCCAGCGGCTGGACCGGCTGGAGGTCGCCTGGCAGGAGGTGCTGGGCTCGAGGCGGTACCGTCTGGGCCAGTTTCTGGCCATCTCCTGGTGGCTCGCCCTGCACCCCCGCTACGTGGCCGCCCGGATCCGCGAAGAAGCATATCAGTGGCTGCGCGCCGCGCTCCCGCTCTCCGTGAAACGTTGGGTCAAACGCGTCGTGCTGCGCCGGCCTCAAGATGCCTGGGGGACGCCCGTGATCCATCAGAGGTCGGAGTCGGAGGAACGCGTCCTGGCCCACCCGGTAGCATCCCCCCGACCGTCCGCCGCGACCCCCCGGCGGTCGCTGTACGATGTCCTCTTCTTCTCGGTCATCGACTGGGGATTCCGATTTCAGCGCCCCCAGCAACTCGCGTGCCAGTTCGCCGCCCACGGCCATCGGGTGTTCTACGTGAGCATGACCTTCGATCCGTACCCCTCGGGCAGCCCCCGCCCGCCTGCCCCGACCCTGGCCACCGTCCGCCCCCACATCCATGAGATTCGCCTGGCGGCGTCGTCCTGCCCCAGCGCCTACCGCGACCGTCTGGAGGGGGCGACGCTGGACGAATTCCTGGCGGAGTTCGACGCGCTCCGGGCGGCGCAGGGCATGGTGGACGCCGTCTGCTTTGTCCAGTTGCCGTTCTGGCGTCCCCTCGTGTCCCATCTCAGGGCCCGGTATGGGTGGAAGGTGGTCTACGACTGCCTGGACCGACACAGCGGATTCTCCACCAACGCGCCGGCCATGCTGGTGGAGGACGCGCCTCTGGCCCGCGAGGCCGACCTCGTGGTGACGACCTCGCGTGTCCTCTACGAGGAACGGCGGGTGCAGAACCCCCGGTGCATCCTGGTGCCCAACGCCACCGACTTCGCCCACTTCAGCGTGTTCATCGGCGAGACCCCCGCCTGGCTCCAGCGGCTCCGCCGGCCCATCATCGGTTATTACGGCGCCATCGCCGAGTGGTTCGATACCGCCCTGGTCGCCGCCGTGGCCCGGCTGCGGCCGCAGTGGACCTTCGTGCTGGTGGGGAGTACGTTCACGGCCGATCTTCAACCGCTGGAGGGGCTGCCCAACGTGCATCTGCCCGGCGAGCAGCCCTACGGCCTCCTGCCGGCCTACCTGCACGCCTTTGATGCCTGCCTGATCCCGTTTCGGCGCCTGCCGCTCACGGAGGCCACCAACCCGGTGAAGTTCTACGAATACCTGAGCGCGGGCAAGCCGGTGGTCTCCGTGCGGTTGCCCGAACTGGAGACCTATGAAGCGCAGGGGCTGGTCTATCTGGCCGACGACGCTGAAGGATTCGTAGTGGCGCTCGACCGGGCCCTGGCCGAGGATGCTCCGGCGCTCGTGAGCCACCGGATGCGGTTCGCCGAGCAGCACACGTGGCCGGACCGCTATGCGGCGCTGCGCGAGGCCATCATGCCGCTGTACCGGCGGGCCAGCATCATCATTCCGACCCACAATAACCTCCACCTGACCCGCCTCTGCATCGACAGCATCCTGCGGAATACCACGTGGCCCAACTATGAGGTCATCATCGTCGACAACGCCTCGACCGACGGCACCGCGGACTACCTGCGTGGCCTCTCAGAACGCCTGAGCCACGTGAAGGTCCTGCGCAACACCCGCAACGAGGGCTTCGCCCGGGCCAACAACCAGGGCATCGCCATCGCCTCTGGAGACTACCTGGTCCTACTGAACAACGATACGATCGTCACCCGTGGGTGGCTGACGACCATGATCCGGTACCTGGAGGAGCACCCGGATGTGGGCATGATCGGGCCGGCCACCAACCTGGCCGGGAACGAGGCCAAGATCGACGTGCCGTATGCCAACCTCGAGGAGATGGAGGCGTTTGCAGAGGCCTACACGCGCGACCACGCCCACGACGTGCAGGACCTGCCCATGCTGGGATTCTTCTGCGTGGTCATCCCGCGGCGGGTGCTGGAGGAGGTCGGCCCCCTCGACGAGCGGTTTGGGATCGGGTTGTTCGAGGACGACGACCTCTGCCT
This sequence comes from Candidatus Fervidifonticultor octavus, assembly GCA_031459655.1. GTDB lineage: Bacteria > Sysuimicrobiota > Sysuimicrobiia > Sysuimicrobiales > Humicultoraceae > Fervidifonticultor_A > Fervidifonticultor_A octavus_A. The sequence continues at coordinate 5,127 of JAVKID010000021.1, forward strand.
GCGGGTACGGCGCGCCGGGTACCGGCTGGTCTGCACCGACGGCGCGTTCGTCCACCACTTCCACAGCGCGACGATGCGCCGGTTTGGCGAGGAGGGCTACCTCCGGCTCTTCGAGGCCAACCGGGCGAAGTTCGAGCAGAAGTGGAACATCAGGTGGACCCCCCACCGGTATCGCTGGCAGCGGTAGCAGGCTCCGCCTGATCCGCTGATTGCTCGGCTCGCTGCATCTCGATCCGAAGGCCCTGAAGGATCCGGGCCTGGAGGATCCGCCGGACGGCAAGGTCCGTCGACGAAGTCCCCAGCCCGCCGAGGATTTCCTCGTAGCGGGTCCGCAGGAGATGAGAGTCGAGGACCAAACGCTCCAGGCGCCTGAGATCAAGGGCTGGCGGCAGCGTCGCACACGCTCCCAACTTGCCGACGGCGTGCAGGCACAGCATCGTGCGGACGCATTTCTCACACTGCCCGCAGTTGTAAGCGCCGTCGGGGTTCTCGTAGCAAACCCGCAGTGTCTCCAGGACCACCGGCCACCGGGTGATGAACCTTACCTTCTCTATCCGCGTGTTCTCGCAGCCGTCGTGGACCACGGTCAATGTTTCTGTGGACCACAGCGGATCCAAGACGGGATGCGTGCCCCACGGGTGCAGCCTGGCATACGTATTGCCGCCAGCGATGTACGCTTTGCTGATCATGGGATCCAGCGCGAGGGCAACCGACGCCATGGCCGCTCCGTGGTAGAGACTCCAGGGTAGCAGCCGGCGGCTGAGGTGCCGCACGTTGGTCGCCACGGCAATGACCCGGCAGCCCAGTTCCCGTGCCACCCTGGCGCTGGTCTCGCGGATCGACGGAAAGAGCGCCGAATTGGGCCCCTCCAGGGCCACGTCAAACCCATTCACGATCAGCAGGTCGGTGATGGTCTCGCTGTCTCTCGGGTGCTGCGCGAGGTTCTTCAGGAGCGTGTAGAATGAATCCACACCCAGCGAGAAGAAGAGGACATTCCGTCCCGTGGTCGTGGCTTGCGTAGGACCTTCAGATCGTGCGGAAGCTTCGACGGCGACCGGCGAGAGTCGCCGGTTCCAGGACCGAAAGATCGCCTGAATGGTTTCGACGGCCCTCAGAAGCTTGGGAGACACCGCCGCCCCCACGCGTACAGGCTGGCCCGTGCGCATCGCGAGCGGAAGCATCGCCGCCAGAAATGGGTCTCCGTTCTCCGCGTCGAGGTGAGGCCGCGTTTCTCTAGGGAACCGGTACCAGAGGAGGAATGGCTCCTGCAGGTGCGCGCTTCGCACACACGCTCGGAGCTCGATGCCTCCCTGCGACTCGACAAGCTCGATGCGGTCAACCAGCATTTGCCGCCTCCCTGGATCGAGTCAGGCAACAGGACCGGGACTGCGAGGGCGCCTCGTGTGCTAATGCGGGCGTCCGGTCCACAGGCTCCGCACCCACCCGCCCGCCTCCAGGCCGATCCATCGGAAGGCGCCGCCGTAGAGGGCCAGGAGCTTACGCAGTGCCAGCGCCCTGTGCCGGACACCCCTGCCAAACACCGCGCCGAGGAACCTCCGGGACATGGCCACCAGGAGCCCGGCCATCCAGCGATCGCCCCGCAGGGCGTGTTTGGCGAGGACCGCCCCCATCCCGTAGGGCAGCCGGTTCGGCCGGGTCGCGGAGCGTTCGTGGTACGCGAGGAACTGGGGGCTGTAGAGGACCGTGTAGCCGGTCTTCAACGCCCGGTAGATGTAGTCGACATCCTCTCCGCCCCACTCGCTGATCCCGGGCCCCAGGCGCTCATCGAAGGAGCCAACGCGGGCGGCCACCGATGCCCTCAGCGCCATGTGGCCGCCCGATCCGGCTCGCCGGGGATTGGCGGGATAGCCAAAGGTCTCCCGGTCCGTTCCGCCCCGCACAGGGCGTTCGGAGCCATCGGGCAGCCGCAGGATCACGCGCCCCGTGAGCATCCCCAGGGTGGGATCCGCGCTGAACTCCCGATGGATGTGCGCGAGCCATGCCGGGTCGACCACCATGTCGTCGTCGGTGAAGGCGAGGATCTCGCCCCGCGCGACCTGCATACCGCGGTTTCTGGCGCGGGAGACACCCGGGTGGCCTTCGTGCAGGTGGTGCACCCTGAGGCCGGAGGCCGCGGCGTAGCGCGCAATGACTGCTCGGGTGAGATCTAGGCGTCCGTTGTCCACCACGATGATCTCCCAGGTGACGCCATCGGGAACGGTCATCGCGGCCAGGCCGTCGAGCGTCCGCTGCAGGCTCGCGGGCCGGTCGCGCGTTGGGACGATGATGGAGATCATCACGCCGCGCTCCCGCGTGCCCTCAGGCCAGCACGGATCTGGCGACCACCGGGGCCTCTTCCGGCGAATTGGCCCACCGGGTCAGGTCGCAGCCTTCTCCCCACGTCTCGTAGAAGGCTCGGATCTTGCCAAACCGGGTGTCGAGCAGCACGTGCGGGATGCCCTGAAGGAGACTCAGGATGTACCCGTGGAAGCGGTCGGTGATCACGACGCGCCCGCGGCTGAGGAGCCGTCTACCCCAGGACAGGCGGCTGTGCGCGATGAGATCGTAGAGCAGGCCCCGTCCCACCCCTCGCCCCCACGGAGGAGAGATGCGCCGGTTGAACCAGGACAGGGCCCGGCGGGCAGCCCAGGCGACCGGAAAAGGAGGCTCTCGCCTCCAGTCGAAGGTCACGATGCCCGGTGTCGGCGCCGGCTGCGGCCACGCAGACTCTCTGTCGGTCCTGGCCAGCCACACCACGTCGGTCCTCGGGAGCCCCGCCCGGGGCAGCGGCCCCAGCGCGAACGCCACATCCGGGCAGAGCAGGACCCTGGCCCCCAACCCATCGCGCGCCAGCTCGTAACTCGAGCGGTCGCGCGCCAGGATGACGAGGTCGGGATGCGCGTTGACGTCGGTGCGTACCGCACGCAGGTGCCCGCGGTCGCGGAAGTAGATCCACTGCGGGAAGCAGACGATGCGGTGGTCGGGGAAGTCTGCCAGGATCCTGCGCATGAACTGGAGACCAGACCGCCACACATCCCCCAGGCTCCCGCCGCCGTGGATGAAGATCGTGCCTCCCTGAAGCCGGGCGGCCAGCTGCGACCGGTCGTAGTTCTCCCTGTCACACGCGTAGACGATGCGGGCGCCGCCGCGCGCCAGCATGGTCTGCTGGGCCAGCCAGATGGCACTGTCGCCGACATTGGCGTGCAGTGGAAAGCCCACGAGCGCGCACGGGCGCCCCGTAGGAATGAGGGGCACCAAGACCTCGTCGAGCCGCTGACGCAGGCGGATGGCCAGCCCGCGCCCCGCTGCCGCTCTGTCCTCGCAGACGCCCATCCTTCCATGGTCATTGCACGATGTCCGGGGACAGTCCTCTTCGCACAGGAAGACCTTGGGCCCTGCGCGAATTGGTGAATGAACTGCGCCACAGGTCACACGCCGGGCGACCCCGGATGAGAGTGCTGCTGACCCACGTCACCCTGGGCCGGGGCGGAGACGCCGTGCAGTGGACGGCGCTGGCAGACAGCCTTCGGCGGGCTGGCCATGACGTCACGGTCGCCGGCGCCGTGGGCGTTCGCCCCTACAGCACCCGGCGGGCGGCGGCCGGCGCGCGCACGGTCGTGCGGCGCCTCCCGTGGCAGGTGCGTGATGCGCTGGAGTTGGCCCTCGTGCCCGTGGCGGCGGCCAGGGCGTGGTGGGCGGCGCGGGACGGTGTCGACCTTATCGTCTACCACGCGGGCCCCTACGCGGTCCTGGGCCCGCTGCTGGCGTGGCTGTGGCGGGTTCCCCTGGTCGCCTGCCTGGACGCGCACGTGCCCGCGGAGCGGGGCTACCGCTCCGAGTCGTACTGGCGCTCCGTGCACGAGGGGACCGCGAGGTGGTTGGGGCGAACCGCTCGGTTCGTGGTCACCCCGTCTTGGGCGATCGCCGACCACTACCGGCGGATCGGGCTTCCGGCCGCCAAAGTGCTCGTGCGGCCCGGTGGCGTTCTGCAGCGGCACATCGAGATGGGGCTGCGCCTGGTGGAGACGATGCCGCCGATGGCCAGGGCATCCGAGTGCGTGCTCGGCTTTGCCGGCAGCCTCTCAGACTGGCACCGGGTGGACCTCCTGCTGGAAGCACTGGCCCTGCTGGTCGCGCGCGCCGACGGCATCGCGTACCGGCTCGTCGTGGTTGGCGGGGGCCGCGAGGAGCCCAGGCTCCGCGCGCTGGCCCGGCGCCTGGGCATCGCGCAGTTCGTCGAGTGGCGCGGGTCACTGCCGCACGACGACGCCGTGGCCGCCATGGCGGAGTTCGACATCGCCGTCCTGCCCTCGACGCTGCCCACCGGTTCGCCGATGAAACTCGTCGAGTACGCGGCGATGGGTCGGCCCATCGTGGCCCCGGCGCTCCCGAACATCGGCGACCTGCTCGCGCCGGAGATCGAGGCCATCCTGGTCGAACCGGGAAGCCCGGCGGTGCTGGCTGAGGCGATCGCCCGACTGGCCCGGAATCCGGTCCTGGCCCGGCGGATCGGCCGCTTGGCCCAGTCACGCGTGCGCGCCCTAACGTGGGAGGACACGGCCCGGTTGCTGGTCTGTGCAGCCATCGAGGAAGAGCCCGCGCTGACGCCGGCGAGCCCGGTTGGCCGAGGGCCGGTGGCGGTTGCCGGCACCGCGGGAACGAGACACGCGGCCGGCCACGACCCGTAGGAGGGTAGAGGTGTTGCCGGGGATCCAGATACGGGCGCTCGCGAAGCGGGTGGACGACCGGGGCTTCTTCATGGAGGCTCTCCGGACGGACTGGAGGGACCTCTTGGGCGACGACACGATCGTTCAGGCGAACCTCTCGTTGAGCCATCCCGGCGTCATCCGGGCCTGGCACCGCCACCAACGGGGCCAGGTCGATTACTTCCTGGTGGTGCGGGGCACCATGCGCATCTGCGCCTACGACGACTCACCATCGTCCCCGACTCGTGGGCACCTCACCGAGACGGTGTCCAGCGGAGAGGTCCCCAGTGTGGTGCGCGTGCCCGGCCACTACTGGCACGGAACCATGGCGCTGGGGGTTGAGCCGTCCTTGACGCTCTACTTCACCACCCGCCTGTACGACTATGGGCAGCCCGACGAAGAGCGGCGGCCGTGGAACGACCCGGGCATCATCGACCCGCGGACCGGCCAGCCCTACGACTGGCTGCGGCCGGTGCACAGGTAGGAGCGGGCATGGGGCGCGTCCTGGTCACCGGCGGCGGGGGGTACATTGGCTCGGTCCTGACGTCCCGACTCCTGGAGGCCGGTCACGCGGTCACGGTGCTCGACCGCTTCTTCTTCGGCCGCGAGACGTTGAGCGGCGTCGCCGGCCATCCGCGGCTGCGCATCGTCCAGGACGACATCCGCTGGTGCCCGCCCGAGGTGCTGGACGGCATCGAGGTCGTGCTGGACCTGGCCGCGCTGTCCAACGATCCCGCCGGCGAACTGGACCCCGAGCGGACCCTGGAGATCAACCACCAGGGCCGCGTGCGCATCGCCCGCTTAGCCCGCGAGCGGGGTGCAGCGCGCTACATCCTGGCCTCCTCCTGCAGCATCTACGGGTTCCATGACGGGACGGTCCTGAACGAGGACTCGCCGCCCAACCCGCTGACCACCTACGCCCGCGCGAACCTGCGGGCCGAGCAGGAAACCCTCCCGCTCGCTGGACCGGAGTTTGCGGTCGTCGTGCTGCGCCTGGCGACCGTCTACGGGCTGTCCCCGCGCATGCGGTTCGACCTGGCCATCAACGGCATGGTGCTGGGGCTCCACAGGCGCGGCCGCATCCCAGTATTGCGCGATGGCCGGCAGTGGCGGCCGTTTGTCCACGTGCAGGACGCCGCCCGCGCTTTTCTGCTGGCCATGGAGGCCCCGGCCGGGGATGTCGGTGGCCAGATCTTCAACATTGGCTCCGACGACCAGAACGTGCAGATCCTGCCGCTCGCCGAGATGGTGGCGCGCGCCCTCGGCCGCGAGGGATCCGTCGAATGGTACGGGGACCCCGACCACCGATCCTACCAGGTCAGCTTCCGGAAATGCCGGGAGGTGTTGAGATTCATACCCCAGTGGACACCCGAGCGCGGCGCGCAGGAGATCATGGGGGCGCTGGAGGCCGGACAGATCACCGACGGTCCCCAGACGATGACCGTCGCCTGGTACAAAGCCCTGCTCGAGTGGCACGAGCGGCTGTCGTCGATCACCCAACATGGACGCATCCTCTAGACCCCGGGTCGCTGTGATCGGCGCGTCCGGTCAACTCGGCGCGGACCTGATACAGGCCATGCGCAACTGGGCGCCGGTGGGCCTGACCCACGCCGATGTCGAGGTGGCCGACCCCGCCGGCGTGACCGCGGCGCTCGAGGCGGTGGCTCCCGATGTGGTCATCAACTGCGCGGCGTTCCACCGGGTGGACGACTGCGAGCGGCAGCCGGAGGAGGCGTTCCGGATCAACGCGCTGGGCGCGCGGAACGTCGCCATGGCGTGCGCGCGGCTCGGTGCGCTGGCGGTCTACATCAGCACCGACTACGTGTTCGACGGCGAGCTGGGACGGCCGTACACTGAGGCCGACGCGCCCCGGCCCATCAACACCTATGGCGTCTCCAAGCTGGCGGGCGAGCACCTGACCGCCTCCTGCGCGCCGCGGCATCTGATCGTCCGGGTGTCCAGTCTGTTCGGGGTGGCCGGCGCCAGCGGCAAGGGCGGGAACTTCGTCGAGACGGTGATCCGCAAGGCCCGGGCCGGAGAAACCCTGCGCGTCGTGGACGACCTGGTGATGTCGCCGACGTACACAGCCGACGCCGCGGCCGCCATCCGCGGCCTCGTCGCGGCGGGAGCCACGGGGGTCGTGCACGCCGCCAATGCAGGGGCGTGTTCCTGGTTCGAGTTCGCCCGGGCGATCTTCGAGGAACTGGGATGGCCGGTGGACCTGGAGCCGCAGTCTTCGGCTGGCCTGCCGGCTGCGGCGCGGCGGCCCCGGAACTCCTCGCTGGAGAGCGCGCGCCTGTGGGCTCGAGGGAGACCTCAGCCCCCCTGGAGGGACGCGCTCCGCCGATACCTGGTCGCGAAGGGGCACCTGGCCCCCGCCGCCCGACCGGGGTGACTGAGGTCGCCATGACCCGCAGACGACCTGACTCCGGCTATACGAACCTCTTTATGCACGAACTGCTCGGGGCACTTCCCGCCGGGGCGCGTGTCCTCGACCTCGGGTGCGGCCGGGGGAGTTTCCAGTATGCGGGGTACCCGACTCTCCACATCACGGCTGTTGACATTCGTGAGCCCGACGAGGCCCAGTCTTGGCCGCCTCACGTTCGGTTCCAGGCAGCGGCGGCTGAAGCCCTGCCCTTCCCGGATGAGACCTTCGATCTCGTCGTCGCCAACTTCGTGTTCGAACACACGCAGGACTTCGCCCAGGCGATCGCCGAGGCCGAGCGCGTGTTGGTCAAAGGTGGGTCGTTGTTCCTGTCGGTCCCCAACAGCCGGAGCTTTGAAGACGAACTCTACCGGGCGCTGTTCGCCGGCGGCGGGCATCTCCAACGCATGGGCCTGCGGGCGGTGCTGCGCACGGTGTATGCATGCACTGGGCTGAAGCTCGTGGCCTTTGCCGACTGGCCGGCCGGGTTCACGTTCTTCGAGGGACGCGACGGGTTGCGGCAGTTCACGCTGGCGCTGGTCGGCGCCCTCCGCCGGGCCGGATACCCCAACCACGGGACGGTGAAACTCCATCCCCTGCGGGATGGGTTGGGCCACGGCGGCCGTGGGCGCTGCTTGCGCGGTCGTCGGGACGGGCCTCGGCATCCGACTCGTGGCCGACTGGGCAGCCGGAGGATTTGGCGATTTCACGCGGACCCAGGAGGCGGAGATCGTCTCGTTCCTGGTGATCTTCGGTGTGCAGCTCTTGCTCTCGGTGGGTTTCCTGGCGATTTTCGCTGAGGGCCTACGACGCAGGAGCGAATAGATAGCGCCCGTAGACCCTGGTTTTACGATCTACGAGCATGGGACCAATCAGGCTTCGAATGCCTGATGGTCCTCGTGAGTATCGTCCCAACGTACGAGATTGAACCCGACTTTGGCGTGAAAACCCTTCCGCCTCGAACGGCCGAAGGTCCACGGTCTTGTCGGTCCGCGTCAGGATGAAGGTATCCTCCCGGTTATCGTCCCGCTCCGCCGTGATGGCCCCCCACATCCACCTAGGGGTCTATTACCCCTTTGAGGTGGACGTGGAGTAGACCAGCGTGGCCACTTCGTGGACACGGCGGAGAAATGCCTGCGCCTCGTGGAGGCCGTCGACCACCCGTCCCTGGTGATGCTCTACAACTACTTCCACCAGCAGCAGGCGGGAGGCAACCTCATGGCGACGCTGGAGCGGTGTCACCACCGGGTAGCCGCCGTGCACGTGGCCGACGTCCCCGGACGTCACGAGCCGGAGACCAGGGAGATCAGCTTCGTGAACCTCAACCGGCACCTCCACCAGATGGGCTTCGACGGGACGCTGGTGTTCGAAGTGAAACTGCGGCGCACGTCCCCGAAGGCCGTGCGGGCCATTCACAGATTTTCGCCGACCGGTTCCCTCGCAGGGAGGGTGGGTGAGCCATGGACAGCGTGACGGTCTACACCCCCGACTTTCTCCGGTGCCTCTCCGCGGACATGCTCCTCATCCGCCGCTTTGAGGCACGGGCAGCCCAACTGCGCCTGGCCGGCCACATCCCCGGCTTCCTCCACCCCTCCATCGGACAGGAGGCAGTGGCGGTGGGCGCCTGCGCCGCCCTCGAGTCCCAGGACTACATCACCAGCACCCGCCGTGGGCACGGCCACATCCTGGGGCGGGCGGCGGCCTACGCCATGCCGGGGGTGGTCGCCGACGGCAACGACATCCTCGATGTCTTCCGTGTCGTGGGCAAGGCCGTGGCCGACGCGCGCCAGGGGCGAGGGTCGACGCTGGTCGAGTGCAAGACCTACCGTCTGCGCGGGCACTACGAAGGCGACATGGGACACTACCGTCCGCCGGACGAAGTGGCCGCCTGGCAGGCCCGGGGTCCTGTGGTCACCTTCCGGGAGCGGTTGCTGGCCGAGGCGGGGTTGACCGCGGCCGACCTGGAGGAGGTCGAGCGCGCGGTGGAGGCGCGGCTGGCGGCCGGCGTCCGCTTCGCGTTGGAGGCGCCGCGCCCCGCGGCCGACGAGGCCCTGGAAGACGTCTTCGTCGAGACCCACGACGGGAGTGCACTCGCATGACCCCTCGCCGCCTGAGCCGCAGGCGGCCGATCGCCAACTCAGCTACGCCACGGCCATCCGGGAGGCGCTGGAGGAGGAGCTGGCGCGCGACCCGGCCCTCCTCCTCGACGCCGCGCGATTCGTTCCCTTGACACCCCATCGGCGCGCATATTAGACTTACCCCTGGCTCGCCGGGTGACCGCTGCGGTCCCCGGCGTTCTTGACACATGCCGGATCGACCGGGCGAGGAATGCTATGAAAACCTACGTACCCAAAGCCGCGGAGATCGAGCGCCGCTGGCACCTGGTGGACGCCGACGGCAAGGTGCTCGGCCGGCTGGCGGCCCGCATCGCGGTGCTGCTGCGGGGCAAGCACAAGCCGACCTTCACCCCGCACGCCGACGTCGGCGACTTCGTCGTGGTCGTCAACGCCGCGGGCGTGCGGCTGACCGGGCGCAAGCTCCAGCAGAAGAAGTGGGTCCGCCACTCGGGCTACCCCGGCGGCCTCAAGGAGACGTCCTACGAGGTCCTGATGCAGAAGCACCCCGAGCGCGCCCTCGTCGAGGCCGTGCGAGGAATGCTGCCCAAGACCCGGCAGGGCCGCCGCCTGCTCAAGAACCTCAAAGTCTACCGCGGCCCCACCCATCCCCACCAGGCGCAGCAGCCCGCGCCGATGCGGGTGTAGGCCGGAGAGCGAGGGAGTACCGTGGAAGCGACGCAGGTTCTGGCCCTGACGTCAGGCGGCAGGAAGGAAGCCGTCGCCCGGGTGCAGGTGATTCCGGGCACGGGAACGATCACCGTCAACGGCAAACCATTCGAGGTCTACTTCCCCACCGTGCCGCTGCAGACGCTGGTCCGCGAGCCGCTGGCCGCCGCCGGTGTCGAGGGCCGGTTCGACATCGCGGTGAACGTCTCCGGCGGTGGCATCTCCGGACAGGCCGGGGCGGTTCGCCACGGGATCGCGCGGGCCCTGGTGGAGGTCGACGAGAGCCTCCGGGCGCCGCTGCGCAAGGGCGGGTTCCTCACCCGCGACTCCCGCGAGAAGGAACGCAAGAAGTACGGCCGCAAGCGGGCGCGCAAGGGCTTCCAGTACAGCAAGCGCTAGACGCCTCTCGCTGCTGTCCTTCGGCGGCACTTCTGCGCTGGCGGTCTGCAGTGCGGGCTGTCCCCTGCACAAGTCCACAGACCCGGGCGAGCATTTCTGGATGGAGGGCCGGCAGGGGGCTGTGCTCGTTGTCTGGCGAAGCCCAAGCCCGAACGGAAGGGGCGCTCGACGATCCGCGAGGCAGACTTGAGCCTAGTGCTCGATGGCCATTGAGATCATAATGGTCTGTTAGGGGCTCCGGAGGGCTGCATGGATCGGGTGAGCATCGGCGAGGCGAAGCGGCAGGTGTCCAGGGTCGTCATGGAGGGCCTCTGGAGCGGTACGCCGCCGATCGAGCATGGAGACCTGCGCAGGCTGCGCGCGCGGATCTGGAGCGCGCTGGCCTCCCGGTAGGCCCAGGGTGTACACGACCGGCACGCGTGGCCTGCTCTGGCGCGTCCAGGAGGCCTCAGGCCGTCCCTCGCGGGAGAAGCTGATCCCACCGGCCCGCCGCATCTTCGCCGCCGCGGACGATGGACGCGCCGTCATCCTGATTCCGACCATCGTGCTGGTCGGGTGGGTGTTCCTGAGCGAGGGGGGCATTATTCCCGGTGCGCTGATTGACCGTCTTCTGGCCGATCTCGGCCGGCCGCTCGAGAACTCCCGCGTCGCGCCGGTGGACCTGGAGCAGGCGGTGTGGTGACTCGCCCCGCGCGCGTGGTGATCCTGGGCGCCGGCGGCCGGGATTTCCACGTCTTCAACACGTATTTCCGGCCCCGCGCCGGTTTCCGGGTGGTGGCCTTCACCGCCACCCAGATCCCCAACATCGCCGGCCGGCGCTATCCGCCGGACCTGGCCGGCCCGCTCTATCCCGACGGCATCCCCATCGTGGACGAGGCCGGGCTGGCCGACCTAGTCCGCCGCGAGGCGGTCGACCAGGTCGTCTTCGCCTACAGTGACGTCTCCCACGAGCACGTCATGCACCTGGGCTCTGCCGCGCTGGCCGCCGGCGCTGGCTTCCGGCTGCTGGGGCCGCGCGAGACCATGCTGCGCGCCCAGATCCCGGTTGTGGCCGTCTGCGCCGTGCGCACGGGTGCCGGCAAGAGCCCGACGACCCGCTACGTGGCCCGTCACCTGCACGCCCTGGGCCTGCGGATCGCGGTCGTCCGCCATCCGATGGCCTACGGCGACCTGGCGCGCCAGCGGGTACAGCGCTTCGCTGGTCCGGCCGACCTCGACCGCTACCAGGTGACCCTGGAGGAGCGCGAGGAGTACGAGCCGCACCTGGCCCGGGGCACGCCGGTCTACGCGGGCGTGGACTACGCTGAGGTCATCGCAGCGGCACAGTCCGACGCCGACGTCCTGATCTGGGACGGCGGGAACAACGACTTCCCGTTTGTCTGGCCCGACCTGCACCTGGTCCTGGTCGATCCGCACCGCGCGGGGGACGAGGTGCGCTACCATCCCGGCGAGGCCAACCTCCGCATGGCCCACGTGGCGGTCATCAGCAAGGTGGACACCGCCCCACCCGAGGCGGTGGACGCCGTCCGGGCGTCGATCCGCAGGGTCAATCCCGGCGCCACGGTGGTGGAGGTCGCCATGCCGCCCGTCGTGGACGCCCCGGAACGGCTGAGGGGCAGGCGGGCCGTCGTCATCGAGGACGGCCCGACGGTGACCCACGGAGGGATGGCCTACGGGGCGGGGTTTCTGGCCGCCCGGCGCTACGGGGCAGAGGTCGTCGACGCCAGGCCGTTCGCAGTGGGAGTCCTGCGGGAGGTCCTCGAACAGTACCCCCATCTGGGCGCGGTGCTGCCGGCCATGGGGTACGGGGAGGCGCAGCTGCGGGACCTGGAGGCGACCATCAACCAGGCGGAGGCCGACGTCGTCGTGACCGGCACCCCGGCGGACCTGGGACGGCTGCTCTCGCTGCGGGTGCCCGTCGTCCGCGTGAGTTACGAGGTCGAAGACCGGACGGCACCGACCCTGCGTGAGATCCTGACGACCTGGGCACAGACCATACGAACGAGGGAGCGACCATGACGCTGCGCGGACGTGACTACCTGTCGGTAGACGACCTGACCCCCGAGGAGTTTGCGGGGCTGATCGAATTCGCCCGCCACCTCAAGGCCCGCTCGGCCGCCGGCGACCGGCCGCCTCTGCTGGCGGGTAAGACCCTGGCGATGGTCTTCGAGAAGCCATCGCTGCGGACCCGGGTGAGCTTCGAGGTCGGGATGTTCCAACTGGGCGGGATGGCCATCTACCTGGGGCCGCAGGACATCCAGCTCGGCGTCCGCGAGTCCGTCGCCGATGCCGCCCGCAACCTGGAACGGATGGCCGACGGGATCATGGCCCGCACCTTCGCGCACGCCACCGTGACCGGGCTGGCGCAAGCCGCCCGCTGTCCGGTCGTCAACGGCCTCTCCGACCTGGAGCATCCCTGCCAGGCCCTGGGCGACCTCGTGACGGTGGCGGAGCGGTTCCCGCGCCTCCAGGATGTCCGGATCGCCTGGGTCGGCGACGGCAACAACGTGTGCCACTCGCTGCTGCTGGGCGCGGCCAAGCTGGGGATGACCATGACCGTGGCGACCCCGCCGGGCTACGCGCCCGCGGAGGCGATCGTCCAGCGGGCCCGGGCCATCGCCGCCGCGACCGGGGCCACCATCACCCTGGTCACCGACCCCGTCAAGGGGGTGGAGGGCGCCAACGTCGTCTACACGGACGTATGGGCCAGCATGGGCCAGGAGGCCCAGCGGGAGGAACGGGCGCGCGTCTTCCGTCCCTACCAGGTGAACGCCATGCTGTTGGCCCGGGCGCGGCCCACCGCCGTGGTCATGCACTGCCTGCCGGCCCACCGGGGCGAGGAGATCACCGACGACGTCCTCGACGGCCCGCAGTCCATCGTCTACGATCAGGCTGAGAACCGCCTGCATGCACAGAAGGCGCTGCTGGCGATGATCCTATAGACAGCGGACTGCGGCGGGACGCCCGATGCCTATTCGGCCCCTGGACCTGCTCGACATCGTCCTCGTGACGGGCCTGATCTATCAGGTCCTCCTGTTGCTGCGCGGCACGCGGGCCGTGCAACTGGCGATGGGGCTGGCGGTGCTCTTCGGCGTGTACACCGCCAGCCGCGTGCTCGGGTTGAACACCCTCCAGTGGGTGCTGTCCTACCTGGGCGTGGTGATCCCCATCGCGTTGCTGGTGATCTTCCAGCCCGAACTGCGCCGGATGCTGGAACAACTGGGCCGCGGCGGCGCGTTCGTCTCGGGGTTTGCAGGCGGGCTGGGCCGCGAGGAGACGATCCGGATGGTGAACGACGTGGCGCGTGCCTGCCGGATCCTGTCGGGGCGCCGCACCGGCGCCCTGATGGTCCTGGAGCGGCGGACGGGGCTCAACGACATCATCGAGTCGGGGATCAGGATGGACGCGCTGGCCACCGTCCAGCTCCTGATCACCACGTTCTTCCCCGAGACCCCCCTGCACGACGGCGCCGTGGTCATCCGCGGCAACCGCATCATGGCCGCCCGCTGCATCCTGCCGCTCAGCGAGAACCCGCGCCTCTCGCGCACGCTGGGCACGCGGCACCGGGCGGCGGTGGGGGTCAGCGAGGTCTCTGACGCGGTCGCGGTCGTCGTCTCCGAGGAGACCGGGGGGATCTCCATCGCCCGCGACGGCCACCTCGTCCGCGGCCTCTCCGAGGAGGAACTGAAGGTCGCGCTGCTCGACCTGTTCACCCAGGGCGGCGCGCGGGGCGCGTCGCTGTGGCCGTGGCGGCGCACCGAACCCGCTCCGCGAGGCTAGAGCCCAGGTATGTTCTCCGAACGCCCGCGGCTGCTGCTCCTCTCGGCGCTCATCGCGGTGACCATGTGGTACTACGTGGTGGCCGTCGTCCGGCCGGCGCCGCAGGACGTCGCCGCGGCGACCATGCGCCTCCACAGCGTGCAGGTGTCCTTCACCGGCCTGCCCGAGGGGTGGAGGGCTGCCGCAGATCCGCCGGCCGTGGACATCGAGATGCGTTGGCCCGCCTCGGCCATCCTGGCGATTCGACCGGAGGACGTGCGCGCCATCGCCGATCTCTCGGCCCTGGAACCCGGGCGCCATCGGATCACGCTGAGGATCCAGGTGCCCGCCGGCGTCACGGCGGTCCAGGCCACGCCGCCTGCGGTCGCCGTGACGCTCTCCCGGCCGACGCCGTAGGAGGCGGGCTGCGGTGGGACGCTACTTCGGCACCGACGGCGTCCGCGGCGTGGCCAACGCCGACCTCACGCCCGAACTGGCCTTCCGTCTGGGCCGCGCCGCGGGCACGGCGCTCGGGCGACTGGACGGGCCGTTCGTTGTGGGCCGCGATACCCGGCTCTCTGGGCCGATGCTAGAGGCAGCGCTCGCCGCGGGGATCAGTTCTACCGGCGCCGCCGTCGAACTCGGCGGGATCCTGCCCACGCCCGCGGTGGCCTACCTGGCGTGCCGGCGGGAGGCGGCCTGCGGGGTGGTCATCTCGGCTTCGCACAATCCCGTGGAGGACAATGGGATCAAGTTCTTCGGCGGCGACGGCTTCAAGCTCCCGGACAGCCGCGAAGAGGCCATTGAGGCCCTGCTGGACCGCGACGATCTCCCCCGGCCCACCGGCGCCGCCATCGGCACCATCCGGGCCGTCCCGGAGGGCGAAGATCGCTATCTCGAGTACCTGACGGGCCTGGCGCTGGGACGGCTGGACGGCACCAAGATCGTGGTGGACTGCGCCTTCGGCGCCGCTTTCCGCCTGGCGCCCCGTCTGTGGGCGGCGCTGGGCGCGACGGTGCTGCCCCTCCACGATGAGCCCGACGGCGCGCGGATCAACGTGGAGTGCGGCTCCACGCACCTGGAGCCGTTGCGCCGCGCCGTGCTGGCCAGCGGCGCCGACCTGGGCTTCGCCCACGACGGCGACGCCGATCGCGTGCTGGCCGTCGACGAGCGCGGGGGGACCGTGGACGGCGATGCGCTGCTGGCCATCTGCGCGCTGGACCGCCACCGCCGCGGGGCGCTGGCTGGCGGGATCGTGGTGGCGACCGTCATGAGCAACCTGGGATTCGAGCAGACGCTGAATCGGGCCGGCATCCGCCTGGAGCGCACGCGGGTCGGCGACCGCTACGTGCTGGAGCGCATGCGCGCCGTCGGCGCCCGACTCGGCGGCGAGCAGAGCGGGCATCTGATCTTCCTCGACCACGCGACCACCGGCGACGGCCTGGTGACGGCCGTCGAGGTCGTCAACGTGATGCTGCGCAGCGGCCGGCGGCTCTCGGACCTGAGCGCCGCGATCCCCCGGTTCCCCCAGGTGTTGCGCAACGTCCGGGTGCGGGACCGCAACGGGGTGATGGAGGCCCCGGAGGTGGCCCGGGCGGTGTCCGCGGCCGGAGCCCGGCTGGCCTCGCGGGGCCGGATCCTGGTGCGGCCGTCTGGCACCGAGCCCCTGATCCGCGTGATGGTGGAAGCCGAAACGCTGGACGAGGCCCAGGCCGTGGCCGAGGAGGTGGCGGCGGTTATCGCGCGGCGCGCGGAGCCGTCCGGATGAGCTTCACGGCCGCGGCGGAGACCATCCTCAGGCGTGAACTGTTCGGCACCCAGGTCCACGCGCTGGGGATGGAGGGTGCCCTCGCGTGGATCCGCGCCCGCATCGCCGCGCGGACGCCGGCCTACGTCGTGACGCTGAACGGCGCGCTGCTGGTCCAGGCGGCCCGCGATCCTGAGCTCCGCGCGGTGGTGAACGATGCCGGCCTGGTGACCGCGGACGGGATCGCCGTGATCCTGGCGGCGAGGATCCTCGGCGTGGACCTGAGGGAGCGGGTGGCCGGGATCGATCTGGCCGTGGCGCTGTGCGAGGTCGCGGCCGCAGCAGGCTACCGGTTGTTTCTCTTCGGGGGCCGCCCCGGCGTCGCCGACGCCACCGCAGACGCGCTGCGCCGGATCCACCCGTCCCTGCAGGTGGTCGGGACGCACGACGGCTTCTACGATCCTGATGACGAGGCCGCCATCGGCACGCGCATCCGCCAGGTGCGGCCCGACATCCTCCTGGTGGCGCTGGGCGCACCCCGGCAGGAGCGCTGGATGCGCCGGTGGCACGCCGAACTCGGCGTGCCGGTCTCGATCGGCGTCGGCGGCTCCTTCGACGTGCTGGCCGGCCGCATCCCCCGCGCGCCCCGCTGGATGCAGCAGGCCGGACTGGAGTGGCTCTACCGCGCGCTGCGCGAGCCCAGGCGGTGGGGCGTGATCCGCACGATCCCGCCGCTGTTCCTCCTGGCGCTGCGGGAGCGCCTGCGGCGGCGGTAGCTACCGCGTCCATTCCGGCAGGCGGATCCCCTGCGATCGCTTCCGCCAGGTCGAGGGCGTCACCTGCGCGACAGGGATCGGGGGAGGGAGCCTCGAAGAGGCCAGCGTCCGACACGACGGCACGCGAGGAGGTGAGACGGTTCGTCGGTGTGCCCCAAGCGCCCGGACCCGGCGTCGATGCCGGGTTGACGAGGGAGGGGATCTCGGAGTGTTCGGCGGGTGACCCTAGGCCCGGCCCAGGCCTGCACAGCCTCAGCCAGACCACCGCGCGCTGAGGTGAAGGCCGCCCACAAACCCCGGAGGCGACTCCGGGCCAAAAGGCGGTCAGGGATCCCACGGCAAGTCTGTCAGGTCCGCTGACGGGGAAGGAATCCCGGGGACATGTCCGCGTGCGCGCTGCGCGACGCGCGTCCCCCTGTGGAGGTTTCACATGTGCGGCATCATGGGGTACATCGGACCACGCGAGGCGCTGCCGATCCTCCTGGATGGGCTGCGCCGGCTGGAGTACCGCGGCTACGACTCGGCGGGCGTGGCGGTGCTGGACAACGGGCACATCGCCGTCCGGAAATCGGCCGGCAAACTCAGCGTGCTGGAGCGGCATCTGGCCTCGGCGCCGCTTCCGGGCAGCGTGGGCATCGGGCACACGCGGTGGGCCACGCACGGCAACCCGACCGACGCCAACGCCCATCCCCACGGCGACTGCACCGGCAGACTGGTCGTCATCCACAACGGGATTATCGAGAACTACCTGTCGCTGCGGGAACGGCTGCAGGCCGACGGCCACGTCTTCCGGTCCGACACCGACACGGAGGTGGTCGCCCACCTCGTCGAGGCCGCGCTGGCGGCGATCCCCGCTGACCGGCCGGACCGGCTGGAGGCCGCGGTCCGCGCGGCGCTCCATCAGACGCGCGGCGCCTACGCCATCGTGGTGTTGAGCGCCGACCATCCGGAGCGCATGGTGGCGGTGCGCACGATCAGCCCCCTCATCGTCGGGATCGGCCAGGGCGAGATGCTGCTGGCGTCCGACATCCCGGCGCTGCTGCCGTACACGCGGGACGTGCTGATCATCGGCGACGGAGAGATGGCCGTCATCGAGCCGGACCGGGTGACGCTCACCGATCTGCAGGGGCGCCGGCTCTCGCGCGAGCCCCAGCACATCACCTGGGATGCGGCCGCCGCCGAGAAGGCCGGCTACCCGCACTTCATGCTCAAGGAGATCCACGAGCAGCCCCGGGCGCTCCACGAGACCACGATGGGGCGGCTCGACCGCGACGACGCTGTCGAACTGGACGGCGTCGCCTACCCGGAGGGGTTCGTGGACCGTCTCAGCAAGGTCTGGATCGTGGCGTGCGGGACCGCCTACCACGCCGGCCTGGTGGGCCGGCGGTTGATCGAGCACCTGGCGCATCTGCCCGCCGAACCCGACCTGGCCTCGGAACTGCGCTACCGCGACCCGCTGATCGAGGGAACGACCCTGGCGGTCGCCATCAGCCAGTCGGGCGAGACCGCCGACACTCTGGCGGCGGCGCGGGAGGCCCGCGCGCGGGGCAGCCGGCTGCTGGCCGTCACCAACGTGGTGGGCAGCACGCTCGCCCGTGAGGCCGACGACGTCCTCTACGTCCGCGCCGGCCCCGAGATTGCCGTGGCGTCGACCAAGGCGTATGTGACGATGCTCGTCGCCCTGCAGATGCTGGCCGTGGACCTGGGGCTGAAGCGGGGCGCCCTGCCGCGCCACCGGGCCGCCCGTCTGATCGCGGGCCTGCGGCACCTGCCGGTCCTGGCCCAGGAGGTCCTGCGGCGCGACGAACCCGTCCGGGCCCTGGCCCGCCGTCTGGCCGGTGCCGAGCACGCCTTCTTCATCGGCCGCGGATTGGACTACGCCGTAGCCATGGAGGGGTCCCTCAAACTCAAAGAGATCTCGTATCTGCACAGCGAGGCCCTCGCGGCCGGCGAGCTCAAGCACGGCACGCTGGCCCTCGTCACCCCCGAGACGCCGGTGTTCGCCCTGGTCACACAACGGGCGGTGTACGAAAAGACCCTGGCCAACATCCAGGAGGTCCGGGCCCGCGGCGCCGAGGTCATCGCGCTGGCCTATGACGACGACGGCGAGATCGCCAAGTACGCCGAGGTGGTGCTGCGGATCCCCTCGGTGGACGACGTGCTGGCTCCGGTGCTGGCCATCATGCCCCTGCAGCTCTTCGCCTACCATGTGGCGGTGCTGCGGGGCCATGACATCGACCAGCCCAGGAACCTGGCCAAGAGCGTGACGGTGGAATAGCCTCGACGGTAGGGACCGGTCCGGTCGGAGGCGAAGCGGTGACCCGGAGGCACGATGGGAGGTTCGCCGTGGACATCGATGAGGAGTTCCTGAAGATCCTGGCCTGTCCGGCCGACCACGCGCCGGTGGTGCGGCAGGGCGACCGGATCATCTGCACGCAATGCGGACGCCGGTACCCGATCCGCGACGGCATTCCGATCATGCTCGTCGAGGAGGCCGAGTTGCCAACATGACCGTGCTCGGAGTGGGCGTGGACTTGGTCGAGGTCGAGCGGATCGAGCGCGCGGTGGCCAGGTGGGGTGAGGCCTTCGTCCGCCGGATCTACACGCCGGGCGAGGTCGAACGGTCGGCGGCGGCGGCCCCGTCCGGCCCGCGGCTGGCGGCCCGGTTTGCGGCCAAGGAGGCGGTCATGAAGGCGCTGGGCGTGGGCTGGCGGGCGCTGGCCTGGCGTGAGATCGAGATTGCCAACGATCCCGCCGGCCGGCCCACCGTCCGGCTGCACGGCGCGGCCCGGCGCATCGCCGAGCAGCGGGGCATCGTCACCGTGATGGTGGCGCTGTCCCACACCCACGAGCACGCCGTCGCCCAGGCGATCGCGCTCGGCCACTGACGTGCCTTCTATCCCGGGCGGGCCGCAGGGATCAGGAGGAAGCGAAGAGGGGCGCTGGCTTCCTCCGACTTTTCACCGTCTTCAGCCGCGCCGCCGGTGCCTACCGTCCGCCAGCCGTTCTCCGGAGTTACCCCCGAAGTACACTTAACAAACTCTCGGCGTCCACGTGCGCGGCGTTTGACTCGGCTACTTCGCCGTTAGGCTCGCGCCCCTCTAGCGCTACCCTATCAGGGGGCTTCCAGGCCGTCAATCCCCAACGGCCGTTCTGGGGATGTGGATAGTGTGGGCAATGCGAGAGGAAACCGGCTCGGCCGACAAGAAGCGGTGGGCGTGTACCTTCCGACCGCCGAGGAAATGGCCTTTCTGGACCGCCGGGCGGCCGAAGAGTTCGGGGTGTCCACCCTGCTGCTCATGGAAGCCGCCGGCCGCAGCGTGGCCGAGGCCGCGCGCCGGCTCGTCGGCCGCGAGGTCGCCCGGGCCGTGGTCGTGGCCGGCAAGGGGAACAACGGCGGCGATGGGTTCGTGGCCAGCCGGGTGCTGCTCGCTGCGGGGTGGCGCGTCACCGTCGTCCTGCTGGCGCGGGATTCCGAACTGGCCGGGGATGCGGCCCTCAACCTGCAGGCCGCCCGCCGCGCCGGGGTCGAGGTGGTCAACCTGGACAGCACGGCGGTCCCGGGCCTGCGCGGGACCCTGGCCGCCGCCGACGTGGTCGTGGATGCCCTCTTCGGGACCGGTTTCCGCGGCCCGGCGGTGGGGCTGGCCGCGAAGACCATCGAGGCGATGAACGCGTGCGGCCGACCCGTGCTGTCGGTGGACATCCCCTCCGGCGTCATGGGCGATAGCGGTGCGGTGGACGGCGTGGCCGTCCGCGCGGCGGCCACGGTCACCATGGGCCTCCCCAAGATCGGGCTCATCCTGCCTCCAGGGGCGGAGCACGCGGGCCGCATCTGGCTGGCCGACGTGGGACATCCCAGGCGTCTGCTCGAGGCGGCTGGCATCCGCACGCGGCTGGTCACGCGGGAGATGGTGGACACCGCGATCCGCCCCCGCCGGCTGGACGCCCACAAGGGCGACTTCGGTCGGGTCCTGGTGGTCGCGGGTTCCGTCGGGCACAGCGGGGCGGCGGTGCTGGCCGCCCAGGGCGCCCTGCGGGCGGGGGCGGGCCTTGTGACCCTGGCCGTCCCCGCGGCGATCTACCCGGTCGTGGGGCCGGCGGTCATCGAAGGGATGCCGGTGCCGCTGCCGGACCAGGACGGCGCCCTGGCCGCCGAGGCGGCCGGAGCGATCCTGGACCTGGCGGCCTCAGCCGACGCCGTCGCCTGCGGACCCGGCCTGTCCACGCTGCCGGGGCCTGCGGTCGTGGTTCGGCGGCTGGTCGCAGAGTGCGCGACGCCCATGGTCCTGGATGCCGACGCATTGAACCTCATGGCGGCGTCCGGCGACTGGCCGGCCGCGCGCGGCCCCCTCGTGCTGACCCCACACCCCGGCGAGATGGCCCGCCTGCTTCAGGCGAAGACGGAGGACATCCAGCGACACCGGCTGCAGGTGGCCCGCGTCGCCGCCGAGCGCCTGCGCGCCGTCGTGGTCCTCAAGGGTGCCCGAACCGTGGTGGCCGACCCCGCCGGCGATGTGTTCGTGGTCCCCACGGGCAATCCCGCCATGGCCACCGGTGGCATGGGCGACGTGCTGGCGGGGGTGATCGCCGCCCTGATCGGACAGGATATGGCCCCGATGGCGGCGGCCTGGGCGGGCGCGTACCTCCACGGTCTGGCCGGCGACCAGGTGGCGGCGGCGCGCGGGCCGGCCGGCATCCTGGCCCGGGAGGTAGCCGATGCCCTGCCCGCGGCGCTGGCCGCTGTTCGGGCGGGCTCGTACGCTGAACTCGTGACGCCGCTCCTCCCGCCGTGAACTCGCCGCTCCCAGGCCTGGCCTTCGCCACGTCCCGGACCTGGGCCGAGGTGGATCTGGGGGCCATCGCGCACAACGTCAGGGCGCTGCGGGCGCTGCTGCCCCCGCAGACGGCGTTCATGGCGGTGGTCAAAGCCGACGCCTACGGTCACGGCCTCGTCCCCGTGGCGGAGGCCGCCCTCGAGGCGGGCGCGACCTGGCTGGGCGTGGCGACCCCCGAGGAGGCGCTGGACCTGCGGGCCGCCGGCTTGGGGGCGCGGATCCTCGTCTTGGGGCCGGTGGATCCTTCGTGGCTCCCAGCCCTGGCGGCCGCGCGGTGCGCCCTCACCGCAGCGGACCGGGCGGCCCTGGAGGCTGCGCGCCGCCTGTCGTCCGACGAGCGGCCGCGGATCCACCTCAAGGTGGATACGGGCATGAGGCGCCTGGGGACGACCCTCGAGGATCTGGAGGCGCTGCTGGACGCGGTGGATCGGGACCGGCTGGTGGTGGAGGGGGTCTTCACCCACCTGGCGTGCGCCGACGAGCCGGACCCCTCCATGACGCGGTTTCAACTGGCGGCCTTCCGGGAGGCAACAGGGATGGTCCGGGCGCGCTTCCCCGGCGCCCTGGCCCACGCGGCCAACAGCGCCGCCGTGATGGCCCACCCTGAGGCGGCCCTCGATCTGGTTCGCGTCGGGATCGCCCTCTACGGCGCGCCGCCTGCGCCGCACCTGAGGTCCCCGGCGCTCCGCCCGGCCATGAGCGTCCGGTCGCGGGTGGTCCGCGTCCAGCGCGTGGCGGAGGGCACGTCGGTCTCCTATGGCGCGACGTACCGGGCGCCGCGGCCGACGGCCATCGCCACGGTCCCGGTGGGCTATGCGGACGGCTATCCCCGCGCGCTGAGCAACGTGGGGACGATGCTGGTCGGGGGGATCCGCCACCGCGTCGCCGGACGCGTCTGCATGGACTACACCATGTTCGACGTCGGCGAGGCGCCCGTGCGCGTGGGCGATGAGGTGACGGTCTTCGGCTCCGGCCTCGGGGCGGATGAGGTGGCACAGGCGGCCGGGACGATCCCGCATGAATTGTTCTGCAGGGTCGGCCGGCGCCTTCCCCGTATCTACCTGCGCGACGGCCGTCCGGTGGCCATCGCCGCGACGGTGCCCGCGGCGGTGCGTCCTGTGGGGATCGAGGTGCGGTGATGCGCGTGGCGTTTCAGGGCGAGCGGGGGGCCTACAGCGAGGCGGCCGCCCTCGCGTACTTCGGCGCCATCGACCCGATGCCGTGCCGGACGCTGTCGGCGGTCTTCGACGCCGTGGAGCGCGGAGAGGCGCAGCGGGGCATGGTGCCGGCGGAGAACTCCCAGGCCGGCAGCATCAACGAGACCTACGACCTGCTGGCCCGCCGGTCGCTGCACATCGTGGGGGAGCGCAACCAGCGCATCGAGCACTGCCTGCTGGCCCTGCCCGAGGACAGCCTGGAGACGATCCGCACGGTGTTGTCCCATCCGCAGGCGCTGGCCCAGTGCGATGTCTTCCTGGCCCGCGGAGGGTGGGAGACCATCGCCACCTACGACACCGCCGGCAGCGCACAGATCATCGCCACCGAGCGCCGGCGCGGTGTCGCCGCCATCGCCAGCCGGCACGCGGCCGAGATCTACGGCCTGCAGGTCCTGGCCGAGGGCATCGAGACCAGCCCCATTAACTACACGCGGTTCCTGGTGCTGGCCGTCAACGCGGCGCCGCGGACCGAACCCGCCAAGACCTCCATCGTGTTCACCACCCCCAACGTGCCCGGCGCGCTGTACCGGGCGCTGGGAGCCTTCGCCACCAGGGGGATCAACCTGACGAAGCTGGAATCGCGGCCCAGGCGCGACCGCCCCTGGGAGTACATGTTCTACGTGGACTTCGAGGCGCACCAGGAGAGCCCCGAGGGTCGGGCCGCGCTGGCCGACCTGGCCGGGTTGACTGCGTTCCTGCGCGTGCTCGGTTCGTACCCCCGGGCCTCGGAGTGAACGGCGTTCGACCGCACCTTCGGCCCGCAGGCGACCGCGGGATCCTGGTGGAGTACCCGCTGGAGGTCTCGCCGGAGACCTGCGCGCAGGTCCTCGGCGCCGACGCGGCGCTGGCCGGCCTGCCGGGCGTCGTCGAGACCGTGCCGGCGTTCCGGTCGGTGCTCGTCGTCTACGATCCGCGAGCGGTCACGTTCGACGACCTGGCCGACCGCGCCGAGCACGCGGTGCGTCGGGCGAAGCCGGTGGCGCTGGAGTCCGGGAGGCTCATCGAGGTGCCGGTGGTCTACGGCGGGGCGGCCGGCCCCGACCTGGAGGAGGTGGCGTCGGCATGCGGTCTCCAGCCCGATGACGTGATCCGGCTCCACAGCGAGCCCCTCTATCTAGTTTACATGCTCGGCTTCGCGCCGGGCTACCCGTACCTGGGGCTGCTGCCCGCGCCGCTGCGCCTCCCCCGTCGGGCCGCGCCTCGGCTCCGCGTGCCGGCCGGGAGTGTGGCCATCGCCGACCAGTTCTCAGGCATCTACCCTCAGGAGACCGCTGGCGGCTGGCACCTGGTGGGCCGCACCCCGCTGGTCCTGTTCGATCCCGCCCGCACCCCGCCGTTCCTCCTGCGGCCCGGGGACCGGGTCCGCTTCGTGCCGGTGCGAGATGCGGCCCCCGCAGCCGCCCCGGCCCACTCTCCGGCGCCGGGGCGGCCTCGCCGCCCCACCTTCGAGGTGCTCCAGCCCGGCCTGATGAGCACCGTGCAGGACCTGGGCCGTGTGGGATGGCGGCGCTTCGGGGTGCCGTGGTCCGGGGCCCTCGACCGCGCGGCCCTGGTCGCGGCCAACGCCGCGCTGGGCAACGGGCCCGATGCCGCCGCGCTGGAACTGACGTTTCCGGGCCCCACCCTGCGCGTGCTCGAGGCGGCCGAGATCGCCGTCGCCGGCGCCGACCTCGACGCCCGCCTCAACGGGTCGCCGCTCGATCTGGAGGACCCGGTGGCGGTGCGGCCGGGCGATGTCGTCACCTTCGAGGCGCCGCGGCGCGGGCAGTGGGCGTACCTGGCGGTGGTGGGCGGCATCGATGTGCCGGCGGTGTTCGGGAGCCGGGCCACCTATGCGCGGGGTGGGCTGGGCGGCGTCGCGGGGCGGATGCTCCGGGCAGGAGATGTTCTCGGCAGAGGCGAAGGAGCGTCCGGTTCGCGCAGGAGGGGACCTTCGGTCGCTGCACCTCCCCCATCCGGGCCGATTCGGGTGATCATGGGGCCACAGGCCGGCGGGTTTTCGGTCCAGGCCGAGGCCGCGCTGCTCAGCCAGCCGTTCGAGGCGACCGTCCACCGCGACCGGAGCGGCATGCGACTGCGCGGTCCGGTCCTGGGACACCGCGGCAGGGCCGAGATTCTCTCTGACGCGCTGCTTCCCGGCGCGATCCAGGTGCCTGCGGAGGGCCAGCCGATTGTCATCCTCGCCGACGGACCGACGACCGGGGGCTATGCGAAGATCGCGTTCGTGATCGACGCGGACCTGGATCGGGTCGCGCAGATCGTCCCGGGCGGGACGGTCCGTTTCCAGGCGGTCACGGTCGCCGCAGCCCATGAAGCCTCTCGGGCCTCTGCGACCCTCCGGAGCCCGTAGATGGGTCCGAACGGAAGGTGCTGCGGTGCAACTCGGACGGCTCCCGCGCCTTAAACTCGCCGCCCTGCCCACCCCGCTGGAGGAGGCCCCGTCGCTGTCGGCTTACCTGGGCGGTCCGCGCATCATGTTCAAGCGGGACGACATTACGGGGCTCGCGTTCGGGGGCAACGAGGTCCGCAAGATCGAGTACCTGATGGGCGAGGCCGTCGACCGCGGCTGCGATGTGGTGCTGACCGTCGGCGCGGTCCAGTCGAATCACGCGCGCGTGACCGCCGCCGCGGCGAGGCGCCTGGGGCTGGACGCCGTGGTCGTGCTGAGCGGCGAGGACGTCCCGCAGCGTCAGGGCAACCTCCTGCTGGACGCGATCTTCGGCGCCGACGTCCGCATCGTCAACACCGACGACGAGTTCGTGCTCATGGGCGTCGTGGAGGATGTGGCCCGCGACCTCCGGCGCCAGGGACGCCACCCGTACATCATCCCGCGGGGGGGCGCCACGGCGCTGGGCGCCGCCGGGTTCGTGAACGCCGGCTTGGAACTGCTGGATCAACTCAACGGCCGCGGCATCCGAGCCGACGCCGTCGTGCACGCCACCAGTTCCGGCGGGACCCAGGCCGGGCTGTACACGACCATGAAGGTCACCCAGTCGGGCATCCAGGTCCTGGGCGTGAGCGCCGGGCCGCCCCGCGACGTGGTGACCAGCCGCGTGCGGGGACTCGTCGACGACCTGATCCGGCTGCTGGGGCTTGACTGGCGGGTCCATCCGGATGATATCGTCGTGACCGACGAGTACATCGGTGAGCGCTACGGTCTCCCCACGCCGGCGTGCCTGGACGCCATCCGCCTCGTGGCGCGGACCGAGGGGATCCTGCTCGATCCGGTCTACACGGGGAAGGCCATGGCGGCGTTGATCGACATGGTGCGCCGGGGGCAGTTCGCGCCTGACCAGACCGTGGTATTCTGGCATACGGGAGGACAGCCGGCCCTGTTCGCCTATGCGGAGTGGCTGGCCGAGGGGTGAGGGATGCGCGGATTCGCCCGCACGGCCCTTGGGGCGCTGGCCGTCGTCGTCCTGGCCGCGTGGCCGGCCGCGGCGGACGAGGCGCTGCTGCGCAGGGCGCTGGGCGCCTTCATGCGGGCCGCGGAGGAATTCCGCCTCGAGGCCATCCCCGATCTCTACGAGGGCGGCTACGCCCGCATCAGCGTCCAGGCCCGGCGGGTCGTCCTCACCGAGGGGATGCGCGTGGACGAGGTGGCCATTCGGCTCGTAGGGGTCAGCCTGGATGCCGAGGCCCTGCGGGCGGGGACCCTGCGGGTGCTGGACTTCCGCGACAGCGCCATGCAGGTCCGGGTGCTGCTGCGCAGCCTCCAGGAGTACTTCAACGCGAGCAGTCCTCTTGGGGACATTCGCCTGTGGGCCGACAACGGATACCTGCACGGGACGGGAACCGTGCTGTTCAACGGTCGGCCCACGGCGATGCGCATGAAGGGATTCTTCGCCGCGTCCGGGGCCACCGAGGTGTATTTCTACTTCGACTACCTCCACGCGAACGGCTGGCCGCTTCCGACGTCGGTGATCCGCGACCTGGAGCGCGCCATCAATCCGATCCTCCACCAGCGCCAGTGGCCGGTGACCTTCAAGATCCGGACTGTGCGGCTGGACGCGGCGGCGCTCACGGTCAGCACCCAGGCCGACGGCACGTGCGTGGCGTGCGGCGGCGGTCCGGTCCCGAGCTATGCGCCCTGACGGCCGGCCCCGCATTCTCCTCACGGCGCGTCGCCTTACGGCCGCGACCCCTCCGGTTGCGGCGGACCGCCTGGCCAGGTCCCTGGCCTCCTACG
Source organism: Candidatus Fervidifonticultor octavus (assembly GCA_031459655.1). GTDB lineage: Bacteria > Sysuimicrobiota > Sysuimicrobiia > Sysuimicrobiales > Humicultoraceae > Fervidifonticultor_A > Fervidifonticultor_A octavus_A. The sequence goes on from JAVKID010000021.1 coordinate 31,966, forward strand.
TCGAAGCGATCCGCGCCGCCGGCGGCGAACCGTGCATCGTCCGGCCCGGGGATCCGATCCCGGAGGTCTACGACGGCGTCGTGTTCTCCGGCGGCCCCGACGTGCACCCCCGGCACTACGGCCAGGAGGTCGACGAGGCCGTGCGCACGACGCTGACCATCGACGAGGACCGCGACGCCGCCGAACTGGCGCTGGCGCGGTCGGCGCTGGCTGACGACCGGCCCGTCCTGTGCATCTGCCGCGGGGTCCAGCTGCTCAATGTCGCCGCGGGGGGCACCCTCTGGCAGGACCTCTCGCTCGCCGGGGTCGATCCCGCCGTCCACGACCAGGACGGCCGGGCGGGCTCCGCGGACCTGGCCCACGCCGCGACGGTGGAGCGGGGCAGCGCTCTGGCCGGTATCCTCGGCGAAGGCGAAGTCGGCGTGAACAGTTTCCACCACCAGGCTGTGGCGGCAGCCGCGCCGGGATTCCGCATCACCGCCCGCGCGCCGGACGGCGTGGTCGAGGGGCTGGAGAGCCGCGAGCACCGTTTCGTCGTGGGGGTGCAGTGGCATCCCGAGCGCCTGGTGCGACGGCATCCGCTGCACCGCCGGCTGTTCGAGGCGCTCGTCATGGCGGCGCGACCATGACCCGCTCGCGGGTGGGCGGATTCGTCCTGCTGCTGGGGCTGCTGGCCGCCCCAGCCCTCGCCGCGGCGCCCCCTGAGTCCTCGCCCGTGGTCGTGCAGCGGATCACCATCGACGGCGTCATCGGCCCGGCGACCGCCCGCTTCATCCTCCGCGCCCTCCACGAGGCGGAGGAGCAGAACGTCGAGGCGCTGGTCATCCAGCTCGACACGCCCGGCGGGCTGCTGAAGTCCACCGACGACATGACCAAGGCCATTCTCAACGCCAGGATGCCGGTGGTCGTCTACATCGCGCCGCGGGGGGCGCGGGCCGCTTCGGCGGGCGTCTTCATCACCTACGCGGCCCACATCGCCGCCATGGCGCCGGCCACCCACATGGGGGCCGCCACCCCCGTCGCCATCAGTACCGGTCAGGAGGGCGAGCGGCAGCCCGACCGGGCCATGATGGAGAAGGTCACCAGCGACGCGGTGGCCAACATCCGCGCCATGGCGCGGCGTCACGGCCGCAACGCCGACTGGGCCGAAGAGGCGGTGCGCAAGGCGGTGTCCATCACCGAGGACGAAGCGGTGAAGCTGAACGTCGTCAACTTCGTCGCCGAGGACCTCACCGACCTGCTCCGCAAACTGGACGGCCGGACCGTGGAAACCGACCGCGGATCGCGCACGCTGCGCACCGCCCGGGCGCGCGTGGTGGACTTCGACATGGACATCACCGAGCGGTTCCTGGCGCTGTTGTCCGACCCCAACATCGGCTTCATCCTCATGAACATCGGCATCCTGGGCATCCTGGTCGAACTCTACAACCCCGGCGCCATCCTGCCCGGGGTGGTGGGCGGGATCGCCCTGATCTTGGGGCTGGCCTCCTTCGCCATCCTGCAGGTG
>JAVKID010000022.1:0-33339 GCA_031459655.1 Candidatus Fervidifonticultor octavus
TGTGGATGTCCACTGGCGGTATCTGGGCTATCCGTGGCTGATGCCCTTCGACTTCGAAGGCGTCTTCGCCCGGGCGGCGGAGGCGTCTCTGGGGGAGGAACTGGTCCTCCTGGCCGCACCCTGCGATATGGTCGTGGCCACGAGCGCCTACTTCCTCCGCGAGCTCTGGTACGGGAAACCGAAGCTTCGCTACCTCCGCGATCTGGCCGAGCTCTCTGTCCGTTCCACGGTGGACTGGGACCGCGTGATCAACGTGGCCGCGGCCACGCCACGCATCCGCTCCCCGCTCTACCTGACGCTGGTGGCGGCCGCCGGACTACTCGGCGCGGCGGTTCCGGAGGAGGTATTGGAGCGGCTACGGCCCCGACGGCAGCCGTGGGTCACGAGTCGCCTCAAGGCCGCCGTCTCCCGCAACATCCTGCGCATCGAGTCCCCCATCCAGGCGGTGGGTCAGGTGGCCCTCATGCGTTGGATCGACGAACCATCCCTCACAGCCATGCTGCGGTGGCTCCTGGCTCTGCTCTTCGTCCCCCGGCCACTGGCCTCCAGCCAGCGGCGGTGGCTGCAGCGGATCTGGCGGCGATGACCGGGACGCCCCTACAGTCTGGCCCAGCGGATCCAGGCCGACGTCAGTTCCATACCTTCACGGAAGCCGATCTTCGGTTCGAAGCCGAGCAGGCGTTGGGCCTTCTTGGTGCTGTAAACGGTTGTGTCGGCGTACAGGCGCACCAGGCTTCGCGGGAGCAGGGGACGCGGCGGCGGGCCGCTGTCGTCCGCCGGTTCCGACCGGCTCATGAGGTCAGCCACCTTCTGCCGCAGCCAGTGCTGGGTCGCATCGGGCAGTATCCTCGCGATCCCACGGGCCGCCATCTCCATCCGCGTCACGATCGGGATCGCCCGGATGGCCTCGCGCGTCTGCCGGTCAGCTAGCAACCGCACGGCCTGCCTCAGGGACGAACCGCCCCGGCCTCCCGTCTTAGCCCGCAGAGCCTCGATCTCTTCGACGGTCATCTCGGGCAAAGGGAGGTAATCCTCTCCCAGCTCGCGAGCGTGCCCTTCGCGGAACGTCTTCCAGGTGATAGGCGGCGCATCGGAAATGTGGAAGACCTCACCGGGCGCCGCGGGGCGCCGCGGGATGCTCCGCGGCCAGCAGCATGGCGTGAACCAGGTTATCCACGTACAGAGAGTTGCAGATCCCCACTCCCCCGTTGACGAGCACCATGCGGCCCTCGCGGATCAGGGCACAGGTGGAGATGGTCCATGAGCGGCCGAAAGGCCCGTACACAATCGTGGGGCGCAGGATCGCGACGGGCAGGCCGTGTCTCTTGAAGAAGCGCAGCGCGATGGCCTCGAGACCATCGCCGGAGTGCCGCGCTCGAGCAGCTCAGCAGCGATCTGGGCGTGGAGCGCGTGGGGTGTCGCCACGATTGCTCCGTCGATCTCTCCGAGGAACTCGTGGTAGTCCGCGCTGATGCGGGCGACTCCAAAGCGTTGGCCCAGCATCGCGGCCCGCGCGAGGTTGGGGTCGGCCAGCGCCACGACTTGCACCTCGCGGACGCGGCGCGCGGCAGGCAGGTGGCCAACCGATGTCGCCGCGCCACACCCGATGATGGCGAGCCGGACGCGATTGGTGGTCATTGCCGCGCGGCCAGTCCCCTGAAGATCAGCAACCGCAACGGGTACGCCTGCATGACGACCAGGCTCCCGTCCGGGGTGGCGGTCGAGCCCTGGATGATGAGCTCACGCGTCGTCGCCCGCGAATATCCCGCTGGCGGGGGCGGCAGCGTCGCCACCCGTCCTACCACCTGCGGCCGGCCCTGGTCGGGCCACACGCGCAGGATGAAGAGATCCCTCCCTCCCCCTCCCGGCAGGAACCCCGTGTAGTACACCGCCCCGTCTGGGGCGGCGGTCATCGTGTAGTGCACCCCGGGGGTCGTGTATCCCTCCGGTACCGCCGCGCCCAGCATCCGTAATCCGACCTCCCGCTCGCGCGGTTCGTAGAGGTAGACCTGTCCGTTCTCCTTTCCCACGCCGAAGAACCGCCGTCCGTCGGGTGCGACGGCCAGCGCGTACGGCGGTTCATAGGTCCCCGTCCCCACAATCACCAGCGGCAGCCGCTCGATGCGCCCCGCGGCGGCGTTGTAGCGCGCCATCGCGTTCGGGCCGAACTGATGGAAGACGTCACCGTTGGCCAGCACGACCAGGTAGCGCGTGGGGTGCTCGCCTTCCGGACCCAGACGGCCGTGGTCGGCAAACGTCCGCGTGCGCGGATCGTAGACGATCAGGTGGCTGTCGGGGTCGCTGAGCACGTAGACGTTTCCCCGCACGCGGTCCAGCCCGACGGCGATGATGCTCATCCCCGGTGTCCCGGGCCTGGGGATGCCCAGGTCGGTCGTGGTCCGCGTGCGCGGATCGTAGACCAGCAGGTGCCCGCCGGGGTACCGCTGCCAGCTGGGGTCCTTGCTGCGGCCCCCCGACTTCGTCCCGAAGTAGACGCGCCCGTCCGGAGCAATCACCGGCTTGGTGTGGACCTTTGCCTGCGAGGCCGGCCCCGGCATGCGCTCCCCGGTGGCGGCCGACATCTCGGCGAGGCTCTCGAATCGCCCCGTGCGCGGCCAGTAGGCGAGCAGGTGCCCGTAGCCGTTGTAGATCGTCGTGCCGACGTACACGATCCCATCGGGGCCGGCCTGGATGGCCGTGTACGCGCCCCCGCTATGGTACTCTTCGGGGACGTAGACGATAGCCGGGACGAGCACGCGGTCTGCTGACGCGAACACCGGTGTCACGAACAGGATGGTGACGATCACTGCCACGATGCCGCGCCATGTAACCACGGTGCCCTCCCTCCGCCAGCCCGGCGACTGCTTTCGGGAATTCTTGCCCGGCGCTTCCTGTACCTGCGCCGCTGTGGGCAAAGTCTAGAAAGGAACGCAGTTGTCCAATAGAGAAGATGCCGGACCCACACGCCTGTTCAGGGGAGCCGCCGCATCGGCGTGCCGACCGCGGGATTCGCGTGTGGGCGACCTTCTGGATGCTTGCCGGCTCACGCGGGCTGGATGGAGGGCAGGCGTGCTGCTCGAAGACCTGTTGGCGGCGCTCGCGCAGACTGCCCGGGAGATGGTAGAGGACGATATCCACAAATCGCTCAGCGCGGCCCTCTCGATGGGCCGCTCGCTGGTCGGCGCAGACGTTGTGGCTCTCCATGTCCCCTGCGGCGCAGACGAGCTCCTCGATGTGCGTGTTCCACCCGATGCCGCTTGGCCGCCGCTGGCGCTCCTGGAGCGTTGGCACGCCGAGGTCGCCAACCGGGCCCGGCCCGTCACGGTGGATGCCCCGGGTGAGCCACCGTTGTCCGCCCCGAGAGCCGGCATCGTCCTGCCGCTGTTCGGTCACAGCGGCACCGTTGGCGTCCTTGGGGCGTTCTGGGGCGCCCGGACGTTTGCCGCCGAGGAGGCCGCGGCGCTGCTGCTGCTGGCGCAGGTGGCGCTGTCGCGTGCCGAGGCCCGCCAGGTCCGCCGCCACGTGGAGGCCGTCACGACGAGCGAGGTACGCGACCGCCTGGCGCGTGAGATCCACGACGGCCCGCTGCAGCGGCTGTCCGGGTTGATCATCCACCTGCGGCACGCGCGGGCCGGCGACGGGGAGGCGCTGGGCGAGGCGGTGCAGTGGCTGGAAGCCGAACTCGAGGCGACCGTCAGGCAGACGCGGCTGCTGATTCACACCCTGCGGCTGGCAGACGCCGGGACCACGCTGGAGGAGCGCGTCCGGGCGGCGCTCGCCCGTCTGGGGCAGACCCGGGGCCTGGTCTGGTCGCTGCAGTGGCAGATTCCGGAGGGCACCCTGCCGCCGACTGCCGCCGATCAACTGTTCCAGGTCATCAACGAGGCCCTGGCCAACATCTACCGCCACGCCGCCGCCAAGCGGGTGGACGTCGTCGGGCGGGTCTATGGCCGTGCCGTCGAGGTGACCGTGCGGGATGACGGCATCGGGTTCGATGTGGCCAAGGGTCTCCGACATGACATCCGACGGCTGTCCTTCGGCCTGCTCAGCATGCAGGAGCGCATCGCCGCGCTGGGGGGAACCCTGACCCTGCGGTCCCAGTCCGGGCGCGGCACTCGGGTGTTGATCCACCTCCCCCTCGGTCAGTTGCACACGGCCCAGAACGCCTGATCCCGCGTATGTCCGGGGAGGAATCGCGGGAAGGTGTGCCGAATCGCGTGCGTAGAGCAGGCAACATCACCTTGAGCCGCACCCCACATCGCATCGGGGCACCTCAGCGGACTCCGTCGCGGCGGACAATTCTTGCCTTGAACCGCGGCGCTCGGATCATTTTTCTGCGGAGGCTGCCACATCGTATGCCATATCGTAATGGAGGGACGGCGTGATCAACGTCCTGCTGGTTGAGGACCAATACCTCGTCCGGTCCGGCGTCCGGGTGCTCCTCGACCGAGAGTCGGACATCCGCGTCGTGGGGGAAGCCGCCGACGGCGAGGAGGCCGTCCGGATGGCCAGCGAGTTGAAGCCGGATCTGGTGCTGATGGACATCCGCCTCCCCAAGATGGACGGGATCGAGGCCACCCGGCACATCAAGACCGCCCATAACGATGTCGAGGTGCTGGTGCTGTCGGCCTACGAAGACGACGAGAGTGTCTTCCAGGCCATCCAGGCTGGCGCCAGCGGCTACGTGTTGAAGGACATCACCCCGACGAATCTCATCCGCGCCATCCGGGCGGTGCGGTCGGGTATGTCCACGGTGCACCCCGGCATCACTCGCCGGCTGCTGGACCGCATCTCGCTCATGTCCCGGGGCCGCGCGCCAGGGGGCGCCCCGCTCCACAGCGACGGCCTGACCGACCGGGAACTTGAGATCCTGGTCGAGCTGGCCAAGGGCGCCAGCAGCCGCGAGATGGCGGCCCGGCTGTACGTCTCCGAGAGCACCGTCAAGAGTCACCTCCGGGCGATCTACCGCAAGATCGGCGCGCGGGGCCGGTCCCAGGCCGTCGCGTACGCCATCCGCAAGGGACTCGTCCGTTAGATCGCGCAGGTAACCCGTTCCACAGGCGAGAATCTTTCCTCGCTCTCGCCCCGCAAGGAGACACGCCATGGCGCAGGAAGTGCGTCTCGTCCCGATTCCCACCCCGCTCTACCGGCGCGTCGAGGCGGTCCTCGACCGCCTCGGCCAGCCGTCCGTCGAGGCCTTCGTCGTCTTCGCCGTGAGGGCGGCGCTGGGCGCCCACGAGCCGTCCGAGCCCCTCTCGGGCGACGACGAGGCGAGAATCGTGGAACGCCTCAGGCGGCTGGGATACATTGAGTAGCAGGTGAGGCGATGATCGCGCCCCACGGCGGCCGGCTGATCAACCGCGTGCTCGAAGGGGAGGCGCGCGACGAGTGGCGCGCCCGCGCCGCCGACCTGCCGGCCGTCCCGGTTGGCCTGGAGACCGCCTTCGACCTGGAGAACCTGGCCACCGGCGTCTTCTCCCCGCTGGAAGGATTCATGACGCGTGTGGAACTGGAGCACGTGTTGGAGCGCCGGCGCCTCCCCGGCGACCAGCCCTGGACGCTGCCGGTGGTCCTGGACGCCCCGCAGGACGCGATCGGTCGGGCCGAGCCCGGCGGGGCGGTGGCGCTGACGCACCGCGGCCAGCCCATGGCGATCCTGCACGTCTCCGACGTCTATCCCCTGGACCGCCGCGCCCTGGCCTCCGGGACCTACGGCACCCTCGACGAGCGGCATCCCGGGGTCCAGCGGGTCGGCCGCATGCACGATATGCTGATCGGCGGCGCCGTGGACCTGATCGGGAGCGCTGACGATCCGTTTGCGCCCTACCGCCTGACGCCGGCGGAGACCCGCGTGTTGTTCCGGCTGCGCGGCTGGCGCACGGTCGTGGGCTTCCAGACGCGCAACGTCCCGCACCTCGGGCACGAGTATGTCCAGAAGACGGCGCTGACGTTCGCCGACGGCCTGTTCATCAATCCGGTCATCGGACCGAAGAAGGCCGGCGACTTCAAGGACGAGGTCATCCTGGCGACCTACGGCGCGCTGGTGCAGCACTACTTCCTGCGCGACCGGGCGGTGCTGGGGGTCTTCCGCACCGAGATGCGCTACGCGGGGCCGCGGGAGGCCGTCTTCCACGCCATCGTGCGGAAGAACTTCGGCTGCACCCACTTCATCGTGGGCCGCGACCACGCCGGGGTCGGCGACTTCTACGGGCCCTACGACGCCCACGCCATCTTCGAGGAGTTCCCCGATCTGGGCATCGTGCCCTTGTTCTTCACCGCGTTCTTCTACTGTCGCCGCTGCGAGGGGGTGGCCAACGAGAAGACCTGTCCCCACGGCCCCGACGACCGCATCCAGTTCAGCGGGACGCGGCTGCGCCAGGCCCTGGAGGGCGGGGAGCCGGCTTCGGCCCGGCTGATCCGGCCCGAGGTGGCCGAGGTGATCGCGCGCTACCCCGAGCCGCTGGTGGGCGCCGAGGACGCCGCGGGGCTCCCCCACTGAACCGCCCATGCCGACGCGGAGACTGCTGATCGCCGGGCTGGACTGCGCGGCTCCGCGGCTCGTCTTCGAGGAGTTCGCCGCCGACCTGCCGACGTTCCGCGCCCTGATGGGCTCGGGCACCTACGGGATCCTGCGCAGTTGCGACCCGCCCATTACCGTCCCGGCCTGGACGGTCATGGCGACCGGTAAGACGCCGGGCGAACTGGGGATGTATGGGTTTCGCCATCGCCGGGGGGCCTCGTACACCGAGGGGTGGATCGTGAGTTCGCAGACCGTGCAGACGCCCACCTACGCCGACCTGCTGGGCCGTGCCGGGAGACAGGTCTGCCTGGTTGGCGTCCCGCCGGGCTACCCGCCGCGGCGGGTGAACGGTTGCGCCGTGGCCTGCTTCCTCACCCCCGGGCCGGACAGCCTGTGGACCTATCCGGCCGCGCTCCAGGACGAGTTACGTCGGGTCGCCCCGCGCTACCGGTACGACGTGGAGTTCCGCACCGAGGACCGGGACGCCCTGCGGTCCGACCTCTTCGACATGACCGACCAGCACTTCCGGGCCGTCGAACACCTCCTGGTAACCCGGCCCTGGGACCTCTTCCAGTTCGTGGAGATCGGCGTGGACCGGCTCCACCACGCCTTCTGGAAGTTCTGGGACCGGACCCACCACAAGTACGTCCCCGGCAACCGGTACGAAGGGGTGATGAGGGAGTACTACCGGATGCTCGACCAGTGGCTGGGCCGGCTGCTCGAGCGGCTGCCGGACCGGACCGATGTCCTGGTCGTCTCCGACCACGGCGCCAAGGGCATGCGCGGGGCCTTCTGCATCAACCAGTGGCTGGCCGAGCAGGGCTACCTGACCCTGGCGCGGTGGCCTGACGCCCCCACCTCGATCGAGCAGGCCGACATCGACTGGTCCCGAACGGTGGCCTGGGGATGGGGGGGATACTACGCCCGCATCTTCCTCAACGTCCGGGGCCGCGAGGCCCGGGGCGTCGTGGCCCCTGCCGACTACCCGTCCGTGCGGGCCGCACTGGCCGACCGCCTGCGGACGATCCGCGACCCGAATGGCCGGGTGATGGAGACCCGCGTCTATGCCCCTGAGGACCTGTATCCCCTCTGCGCGGGGGACCCGCCCGACCTGTTGGTTTACCTGGACGACCTCTCCTGGCGGTCGGCCGGTACCATCGGCCACCCCTCCCTCTACCTGGACGAGAACGACACGGGCCCCGACGACGCCGTACACGCCCATGAGGGCCTCTACATCTGGCACCGGCCCGGCGCCTCCGGTGCCCGGCGCGTGGATGCGTCCATCTACGACGTGGCGCCGACGGTCCTGAGGGTCCTCGGGCTCGACGGCGAGGCTGGAGGCAGAGGCCAGGGGATGGAGATCGAGTGAGGCACCAGCCCTTCGGTGCGGAGCAGGGCCCCGGCGCAGGGCGGGACCTCGGGCGTCGCCAGGGCTGTGTCGTGTGGCTGACCGGGCTGCCCGGCTCGGGCAAGACCACGATCGCCAGAGCCCTGGCCGACGACCTCCGGCGCGACGGCGTCCCGGTCGAGGTCCTCGACGGCGACGAGATCCGCGCGCACCTCTCCCCCGAACTGGGTTTCAGCCCTGCCGAGCGCGAACTCCACAACCGCCGCGTGATCTTCATGGCTAAGTTGCTGAGCCGCAACGGGATCGTGGCTATCGTGGCCCTTATCTCGCCCTATCGAGCCGTCCGCGACGCCGCGCGGGCGGAACTGGGCCGCTTCGTCGAGGTCTGGGTGAAGTGCTCGGTTACGGAATGCATGCGGCGCGATCCCAAGGGCCACTACCGGCGGGCCCTCGACGGCCAGAACCCTCAGATGACCGGTGTGCAGGCGCCCTATGAGCCGCCGCCCGACCCGGAACTGATCGCCGACACCGAGCAGTGGCCCGTTGAGCGCTGCGTGGCAGAGATCCGCCGCGTCATGGTCGAGCAGGGGTACCTGGCCGCTCCCATCACGTAGCCGGACCCCCCGCACACCTCCACCTGGGGGTCCCTGAGCGCCACGACCTGGGGGCTGCTCCCCACCCGGTCTGCTCCCACCTGGGTATTGACAACAGGAGAATCATTGACAATACTGTTGTTAGATCTCTTGACAGAGATAGTGGTATGCGAAGTCAGCGGGAGGTCGTCCAGGAGCGGAGTCCGATGCAGGAGCGCAGGAAGGCCCGGCCGGTCTACGTGATCAGCGTGGCGGCCGAGATCACCGGGCTCCACCCCAGGACCCTGCGGATCTACGAGGAGCGGGGCCTGCTGAACCCTGTGCGCCGCAACCGGATCCGGCTCTACTCGGACGAGGACATCGAGCGGGTGCGCCTGATCCGCCAGTTGATCGAGGCGTACCGGCTCAACCTGGCCGGCGTCCGGCTGATCCTGGAGATGTACGAGCGGTTTCAGGTGTCGCGCGACGGCAACACGGCCGTGGGGTGGTTGATCGAGCGCATCCTGGAGCAAGGAAGGAGGGAACAGGTACGATGAGCCTGATGCGGTGGGATCCATTCGACGAGATCATGTCGCTTCGGGAGTCCATGGACCGGCTGTTCGAGGACTTCTTCACCCGCCGGCCCAGGACCGCGGGGCCTCTGGTCTGGCAGCCCGCGGTGGAGGTCGCCGAAACCGACACGGATGTGATCGTCAAGGCGGAACTGCCGGGGATCGACCCCAAGCACGTCGAGGTCTCCGTGACCGACGACGGGCTGACCATCAAGGGGGAGGCCCGCGCCGAGCAGGAGGAGAAGAAGCGGAACTTCTACCGGCGCGAACTGCGCTACGGGATGTTCCAGCGGACGATTCCCCTGCCGACCGAGGTGAAGGGGGATGAGGCCAAGGCCACGTTCCGGCACGGCATCCTCGAGGTGAAGGTGCCCAAGGCGGAGCGGGTTCGGCCGAAGGCCATCAAAGTCGAGGTCGAGTCCTGAGCACGAGGGCAGGGAACGTCCGGCCCGCCGGCCGGCTGTCCCGGCGGCCGGCGGGCCGGCCATCAGGGCCTGAGAAGGGAGTATCGCCATGGGAAAGGTCGTAGGCATTGACCTGGGGACGACGAACTCGGTGATTGCCGTCGTCATCGGCGGGGAGACGCAGGTCATCCCCAACAGCGAGGGGAGTCGGCTGACCCCGTCAGTGGTGGGCTTCAGCAAGACCGGGGAGCGGCTGGTGGGCCAGATGGCCAAGCGCCAGGCCATCCTCAACCCTGAGAACACCGTCTACTCCATCAAGCGCTTCATGGGCCGCCGCTACGCCGAGGTGGAATCCGAGCGCAAGATCGTCCCCTACAAGGTTGAGGAAGGCCAGAACGGCATGGCCATCGTCCGGATCCCCGCGGCGGGGAAGACCTTCACGCCCGAGGAGATCTCCGCGATGATCCTCCAGAAGCTCAAGACCGACGCGGAGGCCTACCTGGGCGAGACGATCACCGAGGCGGTGATCACGGTTCCGGCGTACTTCAACGACGCCCAGCGGACCGCCACCAAGAACGCCGGCGAGATCGCCGGCCTGAAGGTGTTGCGGATTATCAACGAGCCCACCGCGTCGTGCCTGGCCTACGGCCTGGACAAGAAGGGCGCCGAGACGGTGCTGGTGTTCGACCTGGGCGGCGGGACCTTCGACGTCTCGATCCTGGAGATCGGCGAGGGCGTCTTCGAGGTCAAGGCCACCTCCGGCGACACCCACCTGGGCGGCGACGACTGGGACGAGCGCATCGTCAACTGGCTGGCCGATGAGTTCCGCAAGCAGCACGGCATCGACCTGCGGCAGGACCGTCAGGCCCTGCAGCGGCTCCGCGAGGCCGCCGAGCGCGCGAAGGTCGAGTTGTCCACGGTGGTCCAGACGACCATCAACCTGCCCTTCATCACCGCGGACGCCACCGGGCCCAAGCACCTGGACTACGTGCTCACACGGGCCAAGTTCGAGGAATTGACCGCCGACCTGGTCGAGCGCTGCATCGGGCCGTTCCGCCAGGCGCTCAACGATGCCAAGATGACCGAGAAGGACCTGGACGAGGTCATCCTGGTGGGCGGGGCGACTCGCATGCCCATGATCCAGGAACTGGTGCGCCGGCTGACCGGCAAGGAGCCCAACCGCGAGGTGCACCCCGATGAGGTGGTGGCGGTGGGCGCGGCGGTCCAGGCGGGCGTGCTGGCGGGCACGGTCCGCGAGGTCGTGCTGCTGGACGTCACCCCGCTGTCGCTGGGGGTGGAGACGCTGGGCGGCGTGATGACGGTGCTGGTGCCGCGCAACACGACGATCCCCACCCGCAAGACCGAGACCTTCACGACCGCGGCCGACGGCCAGACCCAGGTGGAGGTGCACGTCCTGCAGGGCGAGCGGCCCATGGCGCGCGACAACCGCACCCTGGGGCGGTTCATCCTGGATGGGATCCCGCCGGCCCCGCGCGGGGTACCGCAGATCGAGGTGACGTTCGACATCGACGCCAACGGCATCCTCAACGTGACCGCCAAGGACAAGGCCACCGGCCGCGAGCAGTCCATCAAGATCACCGGGACGTCCACGCTCTCCAAGGCCGAGGTCGAGAGGATGGTCAAGGAAGCCGAGCAGTACGCGGCCGAGGACCGCAAAAAGCGGGAGGCCGCCGAGACGCGCAACCGGGGGGACTCGGTTGCCTATCAGGTCGAGAAGCTCCTCAAGGACCACGGCGACAAGATCTCGACGGAGGAGCGCGGCAAGGTCGAGCAGGCGCTCAAGGAGCTCCGGGAGGCGCTCAAGGGGGACGATCTCGACCGCATCGCTCGGGCAGCCGATGCGGTCCAGCAGGCGTCGTATCGGCTGAGCGAGGAGATGTACAAGGCCACCGCCGGCGCGCCGGCCGGAGCGGGCGCGGCCGGCCCGGGGGCGGGCCCTGGAGCACAGGCGAAGCCCGGCGACGACGTGATCGACGCCGAATACAAACAGAGCCAGTAGGCGACGATGGACCGCGAACGGAGCACCAACGGCGACATCCAGGACGTCCCCGGGTCGCAGGCCGGCGAGGCGGCGACCGGCGAGGTGGAGACCGGCGAGGGGACGACCGGCGAGGTGGAGACCATCGAGACGCTGCGGGCCGAGGTCGCCCGGCTGTCCGAAGAGGCGGAGCGGAATTGGCAGCAGTTCCTGCGGACCGCGGCGGACCTGGAGAACTACCGTAAGCAGGCGGCGCGGCAGCGCGACGAGGCGGTGGCCGCGACCCGCCGCGCCCTGCTCGGGGTGATCCTCGTCGTGGTGGACACCCTTGAGCGCGCGCTGGAGCACGCGGGGAGTCTGGCCGGCGACGCAGGCGGAGGCGCGCCGGCGGCCGCCATTGTGGACGGCATTCGGCTGGCCCACCGGCAGGTGCTGGAGACGTTGAAGAGCCTGGGCGTGGAGCCCATGGAGACCGTTGGACAGGCGTTCGACCCGCGGGTGCACGAGGCCGTGGAGGCAGTGCCCGCAGGGGACGGGACCGAGCCCGGCACGGTCGTCGGGGAGGTCCAGCGGGGGTACATGCTGGGCGGGGATGTGCTGCGGCCGGCGCGCGTGCGGGTGGCGCAGTAGTTTATGGAGTTCAAGGACTACTACCGGGTGCTCGGCGTGGACCGGACCGCCGACCAGAAGACGATCAGCCAGGCCTTCCGCCGGCTGGCGCGGGAGTACCACCCCGACGTCAACAAGCGCAGGGGGGCGGAGGAGCGCTTCAAGGAGATCAACGAGGCCTACCAGGTGCTCGGCGACCCCGCCAAACGCGCCCGGTACGACCAGATCTACGACGCGTACACGAACGGCGGCGTCCCCTGGCAGGACCTGTTCGGCCGGGTCGCCGGCGCGTCCGGCTGGGGCGGCCCGGGCGGCGTGACCTTCCGCGTCGGGCGTGCGGAAGACCTGGAAGACCTGTTCGGCCCTGGCGGGAGCGGCGGGTTCTCGGACTTCTTCCAGCAGCTCTTCGGGGGGCTGGGCGGGTTCGGCCGCGCGGCAACCGCGACCCGGGCGCGGCCGCGCGTGGACGCCACGGTGGAGATCACGCTGGAGGAGGCGTTCCACGGTACACGGCGGTCGATCCAGTTGCCCTCGGGGCAGCGGATTGACGTTGAGATCCCCCGCGGAATCCGCGCCGGCCAGACCCTGCGTCTGGCCGGCGCCGCCGACGGAGGGGACGTCTTCCTGACGGTGAGCGTGGCGCCCCACCGGCTCTTCGAGCGGACCGACGACGACCTGACCATCGAGGTGCCGGTCACGATGAGCGAGGCGGCGCTGGGCGCCGAGGTCGAGGTGCCGACTCTGGAGGACAGGGTCAAGGTTGTGATCCCGGCGGGCACACAGTCCGGCCAGCGCCTGCGCCTCAAGGGACTGGGCATGCCGCGCGCGAGGGGTGACGGCCGGGGCGACCTGTACGTCCGCGTGAGGGTCACGACGCCCACGCGGCTGACCAGGCGCGAACGCGAACTGCTGGAAGAACTGCAGCGGCTGCGCCGCGAGAACCCGCGGGCCCACCTGTGGTAGGACACTGACGTCGGGGGGAGCGCAGCGATCATGGCGATGCGATTCGACCGGTTCACCGAGAAGGCGCAGGAGGCGCTGCTGGAAGCCCAGCGGCAGGCCGCCGCCCGGGGCCACCAGGCGCCCGACCCCGAACACCTGCTGCTGGCGTTGCTCGATCAGCAGGATGGGGTGATCCCTCCCCTGCTGACCAGGCTGCAGGTCGACCCGCGCATTCTGCGCACGCGCCTGCTGGCCGACCTAGCCCGCCGGCCGCGGGTCGAGGGAGCCCCGGCGTCAGGAGGGATCATGCTCACCCCGCGCCTGGCCAGCGTGCTGGAGGCCGCGCAGCGCGAGGCCGACCGCCTCAAGGACGAGTACGTCAGCACCGAGCACCTCTTCCTGGCGCTGCTGGCCTCGCGCGACGGCGAGGCGGGAAGGCACCTGGCCGACCTGGGCGTCACGCCCGAGCGAGCCTACCGGGCGCTGGAGGAGATCCGGGGGGCCCAGCGCGTCACCGATCCCACGCCCGAGTCCAAGTACCAGGCCCTGGAGAAGTACGGCCGCGACCTCACCCGGCTGGCCGCCGCCGGCAAGCTCGACCCGGTGATCGGCCGGGACGAGGAGATCCGTCGCGTCATCCAGGTGCTCTCCCGGCGGACCAAGAACAACCCGGTGCTGATCGGCGATCCCGGCGTCGGCAAGACCGCCATCGTCGAGGGCCTGGCCCAGCGCATCGTCAAGGGCGACGTGCCCGAGGGGTTGAAGTCCAAGCGGGTCATCCAGCTGGACATGGGCGCGCTGGTGGCCGGCACCAAGTACCGCGGCGAGTTCGAGGACCGGCTCAAGGCGGTCTTGCGCGAGATCACCGCGGCCGAAGGCCAGATCATCCTCTTCATCGACGAGTTGCACACGGTGGTCGGCGCCGGTGCGGCGGAAGGCGCCATCGATGCGGCCAACCTCCTCAAGCCGATGCTGGCGCGCGGCGAACTGCACGCCATCGGCGCGACCACGCTGGACGAGTACCGCAAGCACATCGAGAAGGACGCGGCGCTGGAACGGCGCTTCCAGCCGGTCTACGTGGGCGAGCCCTCGGTGGAGGAGACCATCAGCATCCTACGGGGTCTGAAGGAGCGCTACGAGGTGCACCACGGCGTGCGCATCGCCGATGGAGCGGTCATCGCGGCGGCGGTGCTCTCCGACCGCTACATCAGCGCCCGCTTCCTGCCCGACAAGGCCATCGACCTGATCGACGAGGCCGCCAGCCGGCTGCGGATGGAGATCGACAGCAAGCCGGCCGAACTCGACGAGGTCGACCGGCGCATCATGCAGCTGGAGATCGAGCGCGAGGCCCTGCGCCGCGAGACCGATCCGGCCAGCCGCGAGCGTCTCCAGCGACTCGAGGAGGACCTGGTCTCGCTGCGCGAGCAATCTGACGCGCTGCGGGCGCGGTGGGAGCAGGAGAAGACCGCCATCACGGCCATCCGCGAGACCAAGCAGAAGATCGAAGAAGCCCGCCGCCAGATCGAGGAGGCCGAGCGCCGCGCGGATCTGGAGGCGGCCGCGCGCCTGCGCTACGGCACGGTCCCCGATCTGGAGCGGCAGCTAAAGATGCACGAGGAGCGCCTGCGGACCATTCAGGCCAACGGCCGGCTGCTCAACGAAGAGGTCACCGCCGACGAGATCGCCGAGGTGGTGGCCCGTTGGACCGGCATCCCGGTGCAGCGCCTGCTCGAAGGCGAGATGGCCAAGTTGCTGCGCCTGGAGGAGCGGCTGCACGAGCGCGTGGTCGGCCAGGACGAAGCCGTTACCGCGGTGGCCGACGCCATTCGGCGGGCCCGCGCCGGCCTGAAGGACCCGCGTCGGCCGATCGGGTCGTTCCTGTTCCTGGGCCCCACCGGCGTTGGCAAGACCGAACTCGCCCGCGCGCTCGCCCAGCAGCTCTTCGATGACGAAGAGGCCATGGTGCGCCTGGACATGTCCGAATACCAGGAGCGTCACACCACGAGCCGCCTGATCGGCGCCCCGCCCGGCTATGTGGGGTTCGAGGAAGGCGGCCAGCTCACCGAGGCGGTCCGGCGCCGGCCGTACCGGGTCGTCCTCTTCGACGAGATCGAGAAAGCCCACACCGACGTCTTCAACCTGCTGCTACAGATCATGGAGGACGGCCGGCTCACCGACGGCCACGGCCGCACCGTGGACTTCAAGAACACGGTCATCATCATGACCAGCAACCTGGGCAGCCGGCACCTGCAGGGCCTGGACCCCAAGGACCTCTCGGCCTTCGAGATGGCCCGCGTCCTCGTGCTGGGTGAACTGCGCAAGGCCCTGCGGCCCGAGTTCCTCAACCGCATCGACGAGATCATCGTGTTCCGGCCGCTCACGGAGGAGCAGCTGGTCGAGATCGTGGGACTGCAGATCCGCCAGCTCGCATCGCGCATGGCGGCCCAGGGCATCGGCCTCGAGGTCACCGACGCCGCCCGGCGGTACCTGGCCAGGGAAGGCTACAACCCCGACTTCGGGGCCCGGCCGCTGCGGCGCCTGATTCAGAAGGATGTGGAGAACGTCGTGGCGCGCAAGATCCTGGCCGGCGAGGTGCGGGCGGGCGAGACGGTGGTGGTGGACTACCACCGCGACGGGCTGGTGTTCGTGACGAGGACGGCGGCGGAAGTACCGTCCTAGCCGGTCGCCGTGCACGGTGCGGTGGGGCCGCGTACGCTGGAGGCGATCCGGTTTTCGATCTGCATCGAGGTTCCACGATTCCCACGGCCGCCGCACCTGCGGCCCCGGCCGCCTCCTCAGAGGACACCTTCCGCCGGCTCCCGGTGCATCTCCCCGTTTCGCCAACCGTGGATTCTTCCACAGCCCTCCGGTGTGGGCGCGCGTCGCCGAGGCGCCGCAGCGGCGAGCACCCGCTGCGGCCTCACGTTATAATGAGGCCGCACGGGCGGCTCGACGGGAGGTGAGGGGAGATCCTCGAGGTCATCGTCTTCACGAGCGGCGGGGTGCTGCTGGCGCTGGAGATCATCGCCAGCCGCGTGCTGGCCCCCTACTTCGGCAACTCCATCTACGTCTGGGGCAGCCTGATCGGCGTCTTCCTGACGGCGCTGTCCATTGGGTACGCGGTGGGCGGGCGGCTGGCCGACCGGTTCCCCTCCCCGGGGCTGTTCTCCGGGATCGTGTTTGCGGCCGGACTGCTCACCGTGCCGATCCCGCTGCTGGCCACGCCGGTGCTGGATGCCATCGCGCGGGCCGATTTCGGTCCGCAGCTCAACCCGCTGCTGGGAGCAGTCGCGTTGTTCGTCGTCCCCAGCATCGTCATGGGGATGGTCTCGCCGTTTGCCGTCCGCCTGCGGGCCCGCGCGGTGGGGACCATGGGGCAGACCGCCGGCAACCTGTACGCCATCAGCACGGTGGGATCCATCGTCGGGACGCTGGTGGCCTCGTTCATCCTCATCAACCTCATGGGCGTGCGGGCCATCATCACGCTGGCGGGATTCGTGCTCATGGTCATGGCCGTGCTGGGGTGGGTGGCCTCCCGCCGCCTCGCCGCCGCTGCGGTCGGGGCGTGCCTGGCGGTGCTGCTCGCCGCGGGCGTGACGAGGGCCCAGCCGGCAGAGCCCCCGACGCTCGTCTACGCCCGCGACACGGTCTACCACCGCATCACCGTGTCCGACGAGGGCGCGGTCCGCTACCTCAAACTGGACAACTACTGGCAGAGCGCGCTGGACCTCCAGCAGCCGCGGCGCACGGTCTTCGCGTACGCCGACTACATGCACCTGCCCCTGCTCTTCGTCCCCCGGCCGAGGCACGCGCTGCTGGTGGGGTTGGGCGGCGGCACGGTCCCGGCCCGCTACGTGGCGGACTACCCCACCGTGACCATGGACGTGGCGGAGATCGACCCCGAGGTCGTCGCTGCCGCCGAGCAGTTCTTCGGGATCCGCCAGGGCGACCGGTTGCGGATTGCGGCCCGCGACGGCCGCCTGCACCTGCGGATGGCCGAGCGCGCCTTCGACATCATCCTGACCGACGCGTACCTGATCGACACGATTCCCTTCCACCTGGCCACCCGGGAGTTCTTCGCGCTGGTCCGGGCGAAACTCGCGCCGGGCGGCGTGCTGGCCTCCAACATCATCGGCGCGCTGGACGGGCCGGACAGCCGGCTGTTCCGGGCGATCTACAGGACCATCAGTGAGGTCTTCCCCACCGTCTACGTCTTCCCCGTGGACTTCGGCCAGTACGGCTCGCCGACGTCTCTGCGTAACATCATCGTGGTCGCCACCGGCGCGCCGGCGCTGTCGGCCCAGGAGATCACGGCCCGGGCGCAGGCGCTGCGGCGGGCGCAGGTGGTGACGGTGGATCGCTTCGCGTCCGCCGCCGCCGACCTGTACCGGCGGTCGATCAGGACCGACGACGTGCCCACCCTCACCGACGACTTTGCCCCGGTGGATGCCCTGATCCCGACTCGGTGACCTGTCAGTTGGGCACAACCACCAGTGAGCGACAGACCCGGGTGGCCGGACAGGAGGCTTTGGCACCATGCCGGTGCTGAAGATCGTCCTGGGGGATGTCGTCCGCATGCGCAAGACCCACCCCTGCGGGAACGACCAGTGGGAGGTCGTGCGCCTGGGTGCCGACATCGGGATCCGGTGCCTGAAGTGCGGTCGCCGCGTGCTGATGCCCCGTGCGAAGTTCGAACGGAGGATCCGGAGGTTCATCCGCCGCGGTCCCGGCGCCGGGGATGCCGTGCCGGAGGCTCCCGCGCCTGATTCCACCGCGTGAGGGCCCGGGCAGCGAGCAGGGGGGAGCGTGTGAGGCGCCGGTTCTGGGAGCGGTTGGCGAGGGATCCAGCCGTCTCCCAGTGGGGAACCATCGCCGTCTCCGCCGGCCTGCTGGTGACCGCGCTGGCGGTCTCGGCCTGGCCGCCCTTCGTCCTCGTCGGTCTCCTCTGTCTGGCCGCGACCGTCGCCGCCGCGGTGTCCCTGCCGGAGGCCCCGGCGGGGGATCACACCGTCCTCCCGGCCGTGGTCGGTGCCAGTCTCAGTGTCGCCGGGGCGCCGGCGACAGCCCTCGCCGCCGCCGCCGGCACGGTGGCGAGCGGATTCCTGCGCCGCCGGCCGCCTGTGGGCGTCGGACAGCGGGCGGGGCACTACGTGCTCGCGGCGCTGGCGGCGGGGATCGCCGGGCAGGCCGCGACACCCGGTCCGGAACCCTGGTACGCCCCGCTCCTCGGCGGCGCGTTTGACGCGCCTCACGGTCTGGCGCTGGTCACCGCCGCCGTGGTCTACGTGGCGGCCACGGAACTGCTGTGGGGCTGGCAGGCGATCTTGGGCCTGCGCGCACCGTTTCTGGGCGGGATCGGCGCGACGATCGCGTTCGACGCGACGACCACGGTCGTCCTGTTCGGCATCGGGGCGCTGGTCGGGCTGGTCGCCACATCCGGGCTGCCCCCTGTCGCGCTGTTCGCTCTGGTTCCCATGGGAGCCATCGAGTGGGCTGCCCTGGTCTACGTGCGGCACCGGGCCGTGGTCGCCGAGGCGGAAACCTTGCAGACGGCGGCGGCCGAACTGAACCGGAGCGCGTCGGAGGTCGAGATCGTCCAGGTTGTGGCCGCGGCCATAGACCGGCATGTGCCGGCGGACCTCTTCGTTGTCTGCCTCAGGCTGTCCGGCGACAGGGAGCCGCGGGTGGTCCACTACCGCGGTCCTGGCGGGGCGGAGGTCATCCGGCAGGTCGGGCTCGAACACCTCGTAGGCCAGGCGGTCCGCCCCGGACGACCCATCCGGATCGACGACTACGACCGCCATCCCCAGCGCACCCCGCGCCTGGACGTCCTCTTCGGTCGAGGAGCGATCAGGTCGGTGCTGATCGTCCCCCTCGTCGCCGGCGCGGAGGTCTCGGGCGCGGTGCTGTTGGCGCGGGGCTCCCCGGCGCCGTTTTCCGCCCGAGGCGAGCGGTTTGCGACCACGATTGCCGACCAAGCCGGCATGGCGCTGCGCACGGTGTACCTGGCCGAGCACGCCCGGCGCCAGACGGATCGTCTGACCGCCCTCCAGCGCGCCGGTCTGCTGGCCGGCGTCGGTCTGGATCCCGCCGAGGTGTGCCAGACCCTCGTTGAGCGGGCGGTCGAGGCCACGGCCGCCCGGCATGGGTACCTGGCGCTGCTCGATCCCCACAGCCGCGAGCTGAGCGTGGAGGCCGCCTATGGCGTCGATCGCGAGGTCTTCGCACACCTGCGGACCCGCCTCGACGGGGAGGTCACCGCGCTGCATGAGGCCGTCCGGGCGCTGCGGGAGCGGCGCACGATCGTCTGTGACGAGGTCCAGATTGGGACCAGTCCCTGCCCCCTGATCGGTGCGCTGCCGGACGCCCGAGGTGCACTGGCGACACCACTGGTCCGCCAGGGCCGGCCGGTTGGCGCCGTGGTGGTGGTCCGCGCCGACCCGCGGCCGTTTGGCGACGCCGATGCGACGGTCCTGGAGGCCATGGCCGCGCAGGGGATCATGCTGCTCGAACGGGCGCGGACATATGTGGCCCTCGAGGCCCGGCAGCGCCACCTCGAGGCGGCGGTGGCCCTCTTCCGACGGCTGGGGACCGCCACCGACCTGCGTACCGCCTTCACCCTGATCGCCGACGGCGTCCGCGCGATCCTGGGCATTGATCGGTGCCTGCTGCTGGTCTGGGATGGTCGGGACGGCGCGCCGGAGATCCTGACGGCGGGGCTCTCCGACGAGTTCGCGGCGGCGGTCCGGATGCAGTTCCCGACCGTCGGCCGCTACCTGGTGCAGGCCGCTCATCCCATCGTCGTCCACAGTTTTGCGACCGATCTGAGGATGGCACCGCTGCGCGAGGCGGTGGTGCGGGAGCGGCTGCGGTCGGGGATCCTCTTCCCGATGCGATCCCAGGGCGAGTCCGTGGGAGCCCTGCTCCTGCTGGATCCGGAGGTCGGGGTGCGAACCGAGGCGGATCTGCGCCTGGCCGGGGCCTTCGTCGACCAGGCCGCGCTGGCGGTGAGGACCGTGGTCCTGCAGGCGCGCGCCGACAGCCGTCGGCAGGAACTGGCCCTGCTCCAGCGCATCGTCGGTGTGGCTGGCAGTTCCCTGGAACTCGCGGCGGTCTACCGGACCACGGCGGCGGAACTGGCCGAGGCGTTCGGAATCCCGCGGGTCTGCATCTACCGCCTCGAAGGGACCTGGCTGCGTCTGGCCGCACAGGTCGGGGCCCCGGACGCGCCCCGGGAACTCCCCGGGACCGCCGGCATCATGGGCCGCGCGGTGCGCGCGGCCCGGCCCGAGTTCGTCCCCAACGTCCGCGACGACCCCGACTACATCGCCAGTAGCTTCGACGTGACCTCGGCGGCCGCCGTGCCCATCCTGCACAACGGCGCGGCCACTGCCGTGCTCAAGGTCGAAGGGACCGCCTCCCGTCCCATCACCCCGCAGATCGTGGAATTCCTGAGCGAACTCGCCCAGCAGTTGGGGGTCGTCGTGCGCAACGCGGTGTTCTACGAAGAACAGCGCCGGGGCCACGACGAGCTGCAGGTCCTCTACGAGGCGGCCAGGGCCACCAGCGGGACGCTGGACCTCCACACCGTGCTGGACAGCCTCATCGCGGTCACCTGCCGCGCGTTTGGATACGAGACCGGGACCGTGTGCTTGATCGACCCCGACAGCGGCGACCTCGCGGTGGAGGCGGCCTACGGCTATCCGGAGCCCATCACGGGCAGGCGCCTGCCCGCCGGCGTCGGGATCGTCGGCTGGGTGGCGCGCATGGGAACGCCCCTGGTCGTGGACGATGTCCTCACCGACGCTCGCTACGTCAGGCGGGACGAGCGGACCCGTTCGGAACTCGCCGTGCCGCTCATCGCCGAGGGCAAAGTGCTCGGCGTCATCAACGTGGGGAGCGCGCGCCTGGCCGCCTTCGGCCAGCGCGACCTGCGGCTGCTGACCACGCTGGCCTCCTACGGGGTCATGGCCATTCAGAACGCGCGGCTGTACGAACAGGCCAGCCGCCTGGCCATCACCGACGGGCTGACCGAACTGTACAACCACCGGTATCTCCACGATGCGCTGGAGCGCATCCTGGAGCGCGCGCGCCGCGAGGACCAGCCCGTCGGGCTGATCATGCTGGAGATCGATCACTTCAAGCGGTACAACGACACCTATGGCCACCGCAGCGGAGACGAGGCGCTGCGCACCGTGGCGGCCCTGCTGCGGCGCGGCAGCCGCCCGTCGGACATCGTGGCGCGGTACGGCGGCGACGAGTTCATGGTGATTCTCCCCGGAGCCGGGAAAGCCGCGGCGCAGGAGACCGCGGAACGCCTGCGCCGCGCCGTGGAGGCCTACCCGTTGGTCCTCGGCAACGAGACGATCACCACCGTCACCCTCAGCGTGGGGGTGGCGGCCTTTCCCCAGGACGGCCAGACCGTCGATGCCCTGGTGGAGGCGGTCGACCGCGCCCAGTACCTCGCCAAGCGCTCGGGAGGGAACAAGGTCCACGTCGCCCACGCGCCGTAGGGAGGCGGCGGGATGAGTCTTGCCCTGGGCCTGGTCGGCCTGCCCAACGCCGGGAAGTCCACGCTCTTCAACGCGCTGACCCGCGCCGGGGCCGACGTCGCGTCGTATCCGTTCACGACCATCGACCCCAATCTGGGCCAGGTGGCCGTGCCCGACGAGCGCCTCGACGCCCTGGTCCGGACGCTTGAGCCCTCCCGCGTCGTCCCCGCCACGATCACATTTATCGACATCGCCGGGCTGGTGCGCGGCGCGTCGAAGGGCGAGGGGCTGGGCAACCGGTTCCTGGCCCGCATCCGCGAGGTGGACGCCGTCGTGCACGTCGTCCGCTGCTTTGCGAACGCCGAGGTGGCGCTGGTCGAGGGCGACCTCAATCCTGTGCGCGACGCCGAGATCGTGGAGACCGAACTGGCGCTGGCGGACCTGGAGACCGTCGAGCGCGCCCGCGCCGCGGCGGCGGGGCGGGCCAAGAGCGGCGATCCGCACGCCCGCGAGCAGGCCGCCGCGCTCCAGCGCGTGGCCGACGGCCTAGCCCAGGGCGTTCCGCTCCGCCGGCAGACGGTGCCCGAGGCCGCCAGCGATGTCGTCCGCGGTCTGCGGCTGTTGACCGCGAAGCCGGTGGTCTACGTGGCCAACATCGACGAGCGCGATCTACCCGACGGCGGCCCGCTGGCTGCCGGTCTGCGGGCCCTGGCCGACCGGCAGGGCGCCGGGTTCGTGGCGCTGGATGCGCGCCTGGAGGCCGAACTGGGCGACCTGCCGCCCGAGGAGGCCCGGGAGTATCTGGCCGCGGCGGGCCTGCGGGAGCCGGTCCTGCCCCGTCTGATCCGCATGAGCTTCCAGGTCCTCGGCCTGGTCAGTTTCTTCACCGTGCTCTCGGACGAGGTGCGCGCCTGGCCGGTCCGTCGCGGCACCCCGGCGTTCGAGGCGGCGGGGAAGATCCATACCGACATGCAGCGGGGGTTCATCCGCGCCGAGGTTATCCCGTGGGATGTCCTGGTGTCCTACGGGAGCCTGCAGGCGGCGCGGGAGCACGGCGCGGTCCGCACGGAGGGCCGGGACTATCCGGTGGCCGACGGGGACGTGATCACGTTCCGGTTTGCGGTGTAGCGACGTCCTACCCGGTTTGTGCGCGTTGCGTCCTGTGGGCGTTACGGGCGTCACCCCCCGCACTTGTGCCACCCCCCGACCGATGATACAATTGGCACCGCTTGCAGAGCGCGCGGATGTGGCCGTGCGTTCCTCCTGCCCTCCACCGGCGCCTGCCGGGCTGGAGGGCCGCGGGCGGTACGCCCTCCAGGTCGTGGGTCTGGCCTGGAAGTCCACAGGAGGAGGGATCGCATTGCGCAGCTACGATCTGGTCTATATTATCCGGCCCGACCTCGACGCCGAGGCGACCGGCGCGGTCATCGAACGGGTCAACCAGCGCCTGGCCGACCAGGGCGCCGTCATCGAGCACACCGAGGCCAGGGGCAAGCAGCGGATGGCCTATCAGATCCAGCGGTACCGGGAGGGGTATTACGTGTTCACCCGGTTTGCGGTCTCGGGTGACCGCATCCCGGCGATCCGTCACGCCTTGAAGGTCATCGAAGACGTGCTGCGTGCCTCGATCACCGTCGCCGTCGGGCCCATCGCGCCCCTGAAGCCGGCCCATCCCGCTCCGGCCGCCGCCGCGGCCGAATCCGGGACCCCGCCGGCCGTCCATACGTCCCGGCCCGCTCCCGCACAGGCCGAGGCGCCGCAGGCGTAGAACCGCCCAGGGGAGGGAGTCCTGTGTACAACCGGATCATCCTGATCGGCCGGCTCACCCGCGACCCGGAGTTGCGGTATGTGCCCAGCGGACAGCCCGTCGCCTCGTTCACCCTCGCGGTGGACCGTCCGTTCACCAACCAGCAGGGCGAGCGGGACACCGACTTCATCGACATCGTGGCCTGGCGGAAACTGGCCGAGCAGGTCAGCCAGCACCTGGTCAAAGGCCGGCTGGTGGCCGTTGAGGGCCGTCTGCAGATCCGCTCGTACGAGACCCAGGACGGTCAGAAGCGCAAGGTGGCTGAGGTGGTGGCCGACGGCGTCCGGTTCCTCGATCGGAAGGCCGCCGGGGTTCCCGCCGTCGCCGCCCAGAACGAGGAGTTCGCGGAAGAGACCGAGCAGGACGTGCCATTCTAGGAGGACCGCATGGCCGAGACTACCAAGAAGCAGTGGCGCGGGCGCAGGCCCAAGCGGAAGAACTGCACCTTCTGTGTCGAGAAGGCCGAAGAGATCGATTTCAAGGACGCGCTGCGCATCCGGCGGTTCGTCACGGACCGCGGGAAGATCCTCCCGCGCCGTGTGTCGGGCAACTGTGCTAGGCACCAGCGCATGCTGGCGGTGGCCATCAAGCGCGCCCGGGAACTGGCCTTGCTCCCTTACACCGGGGAATAGGTGGCGCCGCAGGCCGTCGCCCCGCCCCCGCGCCAGACGCGGACGCACGGCCTCACCGAGGGCGCCGTCCTGGCGGCCCTCGTGGCGTTGCTGGCCATCGCCACACGCTACATCCCGGTCGTGGGGGTGGCGACCGTCTGGCTCTGCCCGCTGCCGCTGGCGGTGCTGGTCATCCGGCACGGCCTGCGCACCGCGGCCCTCGCCGGTATCGTCGCCACGCTGGTCGGGGTCCTCCTGGCCGGGCCCGTGGTGGGGTTGGCCATCCTGATCTCCTTTGGGCCCATGGGCCTGGTGATCGGCGTCGGCGCGCAGCGGGACTGGCCGGCGGCGCGGGTGGTCCTGCTCGGCACGGCGGCGTCGGCGCTGTCCACGGCCGCCAGCCTCCTGGGGCTGATGGGCGGCGGGGTCACATCCCTGGCGGCCATGGCGGCGGAGATGACCGAGACCATGGAGCGCAGCGCGGCGATGATGACCGACCTGTACGTCCGGTGGGGGATGCCGAAGGCGCAAGCCGACGCCATCGCGGCGCAGTTCCGGGAGTTCGGCCGCCTGCTCCCCTCCCTGCTGCCCGCGATCCTGACGACGAGCGCGGCGACGGCCGCCTGGCTCAACTACGAGGTCGCCCGTCGCGTGCTCCACCGGTTCGGCTACCATCTGGCCGCCCTGCCGCCCGTGGGAGCCTGGCGGCTGCCCTCCTGGGCCGTCTGGGCGCTGCCGCTGGGCTACCTCCTCTCCGCCGTCGGCGCGCAGGCGCGGCTGCCTCTGCTGGAGCGGGTCGGGGTCGGTGTGATCCTAACCCTGATGCTGGCGTTCATGCTCCAGGGCATGCTGGCCGCCTGGGTGATCCTGGGCAACCTCGAACTCACGAAGGTCGAACGGACGATCGCTCTGGTCGTGGCCATTTCCCTGTCCACGGCGATCCCGCTGATCAACATCGCCGCGTTCCTCCTGGGCGTGGTGGACTCCGCGCTGAAGGTCCGCGAGCGCTGGGGGCTTCCGCGCGGGCCAAGGCGGGTGAGCCCGTGAAGGTCATTCTCCTCAAGGACGTCCCCGGGACCGGCCGGGCCGGCGCCATCTGCGAGGTCAAGGAAGGACACGCGCGCAACTACCTGATCCCCCGCGGGCTGGCGGTCCCCGCCAGTGAGGGTGCCGTCCGCGCCCTGCAGGCGCAGCAGGACGCCGTGCAGCGACGGGCCGAGCGACAGCGGGCCCAGACCCAGGAACTGCAGCAGCGCCTGCAGGGCCTGGTCCTGGAGATCCGCAGCCGCGCCGGCCAGGGCGGCAGGCTGTTCGGCGCCGTTACCTCCCAGCAGATCGCCGACGCGCTGGTCAGCAAGGGATTCTCCATTTCCCGCAAGCAGGTGGAACTGGAGGACCCGATTCGCGTCGAGGGCTTCTACCGGGTGCCGGTCCGCATCGCTCCGGGGGTCGTGGTTGAGGTGGATCTGAACGTGACAGGCATCCGCTAGCAGGCCGTCCACAGGCTCCGCCTGGGATCGTCCACAGACCCAGACCCCACGGGTGCACAGAGAGAGTTCTGCTTACCCACAGTTCATCCCAAAGGAATCGCACAGGGGGCCACCCAAGAGAGGAGAGGCTCCGCGGGAGCCGCGCTATCGTCTGCAGGGGCACTTTTTGCAGGCTTGACATACCGTACGTTTGTTCGATATCATGGGGTGCCAGAGGTCGAACAGGAGTTCGCGATGAGCCTGGGTCCGCCGGTGGAGCGCGTCCCGCCTCAGAACCTGGAGGCCGAGCAGAGTGTCCTCGGTTCCATGCTTCTGGAACGGGACGCCATCGCCCGGGTCGTGGAGATGGTGCGGCCCGAGGACTTCTACCGGGAGGCCCACCGGAAGATCTACGAGGCCATCATCGAGCTGTTCGAACGCGGCGAACCCGCGGACCTGATCAGCGTCACTGACCGCCTCCGCGCCAGGGGCGTGCTCGACGACGTCGGCGGCGCGGCCTACGTCACCTCGTTGCTCCATGCCGTCCCGACCGCGGCGAACGTGGAGTACCACGCCCGCCTGGTCGTGCAGAAGGCCATGCTACGGCAGATGATCGCCGCCGGCACGCAGATCGTGGCCATGGGCTTCCGGGAAGACCACGAGGTCGAGGTCCTGGTCGACGAGGCCGAGAAGCTGGTCTTCTCCATCGCCAGTCGGCGAATGGGCCAGGAGTTCGTCCCGCTGCCCGAGATCCTGCGCGAGAGTTTCGAGCGGATCGACCGGCGCTACCGCGACAAGGGGACCATCACCGGCGTCCCCACGGGCTTCGCCGAGCTGGACAGGCTCACCTCGGGACTCCAGCCGGCCGACCTGATCATCGTGGCCGCGCGGCCGTCCATGGGCAAGTGCCTGAAATTCGACGCCGAGGTCGCCGACGCCGCAACCGGCGAGATCCGCACCATCCAGGAGCTGGTCGCCGCCGGACGCGCCACGCTGCTCTCGCTCGGCGCCGACCACCGGTTCCGGCCGACCTCCCCCGCCCGGTTCGTCGACGACGGCATCAAGCCGGTCTTCCGGGTGCGGACCGGCGGCGGTCGCGAGGTCGAGACCACGCTCACCCACCCGTTCCTGACCCCGTCGGGATGGCAGCCACTGGCGGCCCTGGAGCCGGGAACCCTCATCGCCGTGCCCCGCCGGCTGCCGGTGTTCGGTCGCACCGATCTGCCCGACCACGAGGTCAAGCTCCTGGCCTACCTGTGCAGCGGCCGGCTCCCGGCGTCCCCGCAGATCGCTGAGGACTTCGCCGATGCCGCCTCCGCCGCCGAGGCCATCCTGGCCGCCTCACGCGGCCGCCCGGCGGCGCGGTCAGGGATCGGGGGCGGCGCGGAAGGAGGCGCCGCGGTGGCCGACCTGCTCTGGCGCTATCCCGTGCTCGCCGACCCTCCCTCGGCCCGCGCGATTCCCCCGGTGGTCTTCACGCTGCGGCGCGAGAAACTGGCGCTGTTCCTCAACCGGTTGCTGGGCAGCCTGGCCGAGGTGGGCGAGTACGCCGAGGGCTACCGGGCGCAGGTGACGCTGCCCTCGCGGCGGATGGCGCGTGGGCTCCAGCACCTGCTGCTGCGCTTCGGCGTTCCCGCGTCCGTCGAGGGCACGACCCTGGCGCTGGGTGTCTCCGCCACCCTGGCGCTGGTCCGAGAGGTCGGCATTTTCGGCAGGGAGCGGCTGCGGCGGTGGGCCCGCAACGCGCAGCGGTCGCTGCTCGACGACATCGACGTGATGTGGGAGGAGGTGGCCGCGATCGAGCCCATCGGCGCGTTCCAGGTCTACGACCTGACCGTGCCCGAAACCCACAATTTCGTCGCCAACGACATCTGCGTCCACAACACTACCTTCGCCCTCAACATCGCCCAGCACGCCGCCGTCGAGCATAAGATCCCCGTGGCCATCTTCAGCCTGGAGACTAACAAGGAGCAACTGGTCCAGCGGATGCTGTGCAGCGAGGCGCAGGTGGACTCCTCCCGCCTGCGCAGCGGCTACCTGACCGACGCCGACTGGCCGCGGCTGGCCGCGGCGATGGGGCGGCTCTCCGAGGCGCCGATCTTCATCGACGACTCAGCCAACATCACGGCCATCGAGATGCGCGCTAAGTCCCGCAAGCTCAAGGCCGAGCACGGCCTGGGGCTGATCATCATCGACTACCTGCAGATGATCCAGTCCTACAAGCGGGCTGAGAACCGCACCCAGGAGGTTTCGGAGATCGCCCGGGCGATCAAGTCGCTGGCCAAGGAGCTGGACATCCCGGTGCTGGCCGTCTCGCAGCTGTCCCGGGTGGTCGAGGTCACCGGCAGCCGCCGGCCGCAGCTGTCCCATTTGAGGGAGAGCGGCGAGCTCGAGCAGGTCGCCGACCTGGTCCTCTTCATTTACCGCGAGGAGTACTACGACCCCGGGAAGGCCAGATCCGAAGGGAAGGAACACATCGCCGAGATCCGGGTCGCCAAGCACCGCAACGGCCCGGTGGCCGATCTCGAGATGTTCTTCCACAAGGAGCACGGCCGCTTTCGCGACCTGGACCGGCGCCACGCGGGCGCAGCGGGCTCGTAGACCGCTCCGTCAGGTCGGCGGTTCGCCCCGTCTGGCTGCGCGCTGGGCGTGGGCGGCTACCCGCGCCTGGAGGAGGCCGGCTGTTTGAGGTAGCGTCGCGCCCAGCGGTCGATGGCGCCGACGACTTCGTCGAGCGCCCGACCGGCAGGGGTGAGCTCGTAGCGGGTGCGAGGCGGCATCACCGATTCCACGGTCTTCTTGATGATCCCCCGCTGTTCAAGTTGCTCCAGACGCTGGGTCAGGGTGGCGGGGTTGACCCCGCCGGCGATGCGGCTCAGTTCGTTGAAGCCCCGCGGGCCGTCCAGAAGGCTGCGGATGATGTGGAGGACCCACTTCTCCTGGAGGAGGTTGATCGCGTCGTATGCCGGGCAGTTGATGAAGTCCTCGGCCATCGCCTGCCCAGCATAGCACGGGCTGCATCATTGAGTCAATTACTTGACATTACATACCAATATGTATTATGATCTGATTCGAACTACGAAGTCTCGAACCCGGGAGGAATCACGATGCAGTGGACGTTCGATCCCAGCCACACCAGCCTGGCATTTGCCGTCAAGCACATGGGCGTGTTCACCGTCCGTGGTCGCTTCGGCAGGGTCAGCGGCGTCGCCGAGACGACCGAGGATGGACGGCTGCGGACGGTCCGCGCGACCATTGACGCCGCCAGCATCGACACCGCGGAACCCAACCGGGATGCCCATCTCCGCTCTCCCGACTTCCTCGATGCGGAGCGTTTCCCCACGCTGACCTTCGTCAGCACCAGGATCGAACCTCGCGGCCCGAGCCGGTACCGGGTGACAGGTGACCTGACGATCCGCGATCAAACACGCCGGGTCACATTTGAAGCCGAGACCAGCGGCCCGGTGACCGATCCCTGGGGGAACCGGCGGGCTGGCGTCACCGCCACCGGCGTGCTCAACCGGAAGGACTGGGACCTGACCTGGAACAAGATCCTGGAGCTGGGGACGCTGCTGGTCGGCGAGGAGATCCAGTTCACGATCGATGCGGAGGCCACCGCCGCCGCCCCGGCCGCCGTGGCGTAGTCCGTCGTCCGGCGGTTCGATGCGGGCAGTGAGGCCCGGCCGCCAGCGGCCCGGCCCCGCCGTTTGCCTTGCCACCCCGCCGTCGGGCGCGTACACTACTAATGCACAGGTCCTCGACGGGGGCGGGATGGTGGCACAGAGCAGCAACGTCCAGGTGCAAGAAGGCCTCGAAGGTGTCATCGCCGGGCAGTCGTCCATCTGCTACATCGACGGGGTCAAGGGCCGGCTGGTCTACCGCGGATACGACGTCGTCGATCTGGCCGAGCAGGCTACCTTCGAGGAGGTCGCCTACCTCCTCTGGCACGGCGATCTGCCCACGCGCAGCGCGCTGGGCGAGCTGAAGGGCCAGCTCCTGGCCGCAGCCGCCCTGCCCGGCTCGGCGGTGGACGTCCTCAAGAGGATGCCGGCCGGCGCGCACCCGATGGCCGTGCTGCGCACGATGATTTCGGTGCTGGCCCACTTCGACCCCGACGCAGAGGACCACTCGCAGGCCGCCAACGCGCGCAAGGCCGTGCGGCTGACCGCCCAGGTCCCGGCCGTCGTGGCCGGCTTCGAGCGCACCCGGCGGGGCCAGGCGGTGGTCAGCCCGCGCCCCGACCTCAGCCACGCCGGCAACTACCTCTACATGATGCATGGCAGCCCGCCCGATCCCGAGGCCGCGCGTGCCCTGGACGTGGCGCTGATCCTGCATGCCGACCACGAGTTCAACGCCAGCACCTTTGCCGCCCGCGTGACCGCGGCCACGTTGTCCGACCTCCACTCGGCGATCGTTTCGGCCGTGGGCACCCTCAAGGGGCCGCTGCACGGCGGGGCCAACGAGGAGGTCATGCGGCTGCTGGAGCGGATCGGCACCGTCGAGCGCGTCGAGCCGGTCATCACCGAGATGCTGGCCGCCGGGAAGAAGATCCCCGGCTTCGGCCACCGGGTCTACAAGACCGAGGACCCCCGGGCGCGGTTCCTGCGCACGCTGTCCCAGCGGATGGGCGAGCGGGCCGGCGACCTGCGCTGGTACCACATCACCCGGCAGGTCGAGGAGGTCACGACCGCCCGGCGGAAGATTCACCCCAATGTGGACCTCTACTCGGCGTCGTTCTACCGTGCCCTGGGCATCTCCGGGGACCTCTACACGGCCACCTTCGCCGTCAGCCGGATCGCCGGCTGGACGGCCCACGTGCTGGAGCAGTACGCGGACAACCGCCTGATCCGGCCGCTGTCGGAGTACGTCGGGGCGCTGGACCGCCGGTTCGTGCCCCTCGAGGCCCGCGGGTAGCGGCGAGGGGCCTCCCGCAGCACCTGACGCCGCGTCGGACTACAACCCCAGCAGGAACTCCCGCACCGCCCGGTTGAACGCCTCGGGCACTTCGAGGTTGCTCAGGTGCCCGGCGCCGGGAATCCGGACCAGCCGGGCGTTCGGCATCGCCGCGACCATAGCCTCGGAGGCCTCCGGGGGCGTCAGCACATCCTCTTCGCCGACCACGACGAGCGTCGGGATCGCCACCGCGCCCAGCAGAGGCCGGCTGTCGGGTCGCGTGGCCAGCGCCGACAGCGCGGCGGTCAGGCTGCGGGGATCGGGCGACCCGATGATCTGCCGGACGGTCGAGACGACCCCCGGGCGCTGCGTCTTCGTCGTCGGCCCCACCAGTTGCTGCAGCAGGTCCTGCAGGTATCCCTCCGGGCCTTCCTGCTCGATGCGTGCGATCGCCGCCTGGCGCCGCTGCCGGACTTCCTCGGAGTCCGGCTCGGCCCGTGTGTCGGCGAGGATCAGCGCGCTGACCCGGTCGGCCGCCCTGGCCAGGATCCGGAAGGCGATGTAGCCGCCGATGGAGCAGCCTCCGAGGATGACGCGCCTGTGTCCCAGCGCGTTGAGGAGGCCCAGGAGGTCCTGTGCGCAGTCATCCAATGTGAACGGGCCCCTGGGGACGTCGGACTCACCGAAGCCCCGCATGTCCGGGGTGATGACCGCAAACCGGTCGCGCAACACCCCCACCTGCGGCCGCCACATCTGGCGGTTCAGCGGGAAGGCGTGCAGCAAGACCAGCGGTGGACCGTCCCCGTCGAGGCCGTAGCCGAGCCTGGTCCCAGAGATCTCGACAAGCATCCTGCAATCCCCCCTGTGCCCTCCCTGATAGCGAATTTCCCCCCGCTCGTATTCCCGGAGGCGCCGCAAGGACCGCCTCCGGCCCCAGTTAGTGGGCCCTCGATACGCGCCGGCCCGCCCCCGCGGCATCCTGTGGACACTCGATGCCAGGGGGTGCGTCGTGGAGCGGGAGGCGAAGGTCGAGGCGTATCTTCCGCTGGTGGGCGCCATTGCGCGCGCCCTCAGCCGCGGGCTGCCGTCCGCCGTGGAGATGGACGATCTGATCCACGATGGGGTCATCGGGCTCATCCGGGCCATGCGCCGCTACGACCCGGACCGGGGCGTGGGGTTCTCCACATATGCCGGCCACCGGATCCGGGGGGCCATGCTCGACGGACTCCGGGAGCGCGATCCGCTCCCGAGATCGGTCCGCCGGATGCAGAAGCAATCGGACGAAAGCGATCCAGGTTCCAGGACCCGCGGGATCCACTTCCTGGACCTCGCCGAGGCGCTGACCGTGCCCGCCGATGAGACGAGCAGCCCGGAGGCGGTGGTGCTGGAGGCTGACCTGCGGCGGCAGGTCCGTGCCGGCCTGGCCGCCCTCCCGCCCAGAGACCGGCAGGTGCTCGTACTGCGGATGGTGCGCGGGTTGCCGCTGCGGGCTGTGGCCGGACGCCTCTCCCTTTCGATCACCCGCACGGCTGAAATCCAGGCTCGGGGCTTGACGCGGCTCCGACGCTTCCTGGAGGGCCGCCCGATGCTCCGGCCTCGCCGGCCGGCGCCGGCGACCATTCCGCTCCGCCCTCCGCTCCGGCAGGAGGAACGCCGACGCGCCGCGAACCGAATGCCCACCTCCGCCCGTCCACCCAGTCCTGGACGGCCCCGGCCGGATACCACTGGGTGACCGGACAGGCGGCAGGTCCCCGCCCCGGATCGTCAATTGCGACGACGTGACATCTGGCGCACGCGCCCCGGCTGGGGCGGCGCGCTGCGACGGAGGGGATCGCGTGGACACAAGCCACACGCGCGCCGCCGGGAGGAGCCGGCAGAGGACCCTCCGGCTCCTCCCGTTTCTCCACATGCGCGCGCAGGTCCACCTTGTCGCCAACGTCTTGAGTCTGGTGGGGTCCCTCCTGCGGCGTCACCCGGAGGCGGCCGAAGACCTCCTGGCCCACGTGGGGGTCCACCTGCGCGGCTGGCTCGTCCCGCCCCGGGCGTTGGTGCCCCTGGCCGACGAACTGGACCTCGTGCTGGCGTTCGTGGGTGTGGAGCGGGCGCGGCTTGGCGGCAGGCTGCGCCTCGAGGTGGCGTGCCGCCCCGAGGCCCGCCTGGCACTCCTTCCGCCGCTGGTGCTGCAGGCGCTGGTCGAGAACGCCATCAGGCACGGCATCGGGCGCCGGATGGCCGGAGGGCGGCTGAGGATCTTCGCACGGTTGACGGGCCCCTACCTCCATGTCTGCGTCAGCGACGACGGTGTCGGGTTGCGGCGTCCCCTGCCGGCCGGCGCCGCGGGATGGGGGCTGGCCACGACCCGGCTGCGCCTGGCCGCGCTGTGGGGTTCGGAGGCCCATCTACGCGTGCTCAGCCGAGCCGGGCGGGGGACCATTGCGGCGATCAGCGTGCCGGCGACCTTTGCACCCGCCCTCCGCGGGCGTGTCTCTGCGCCGCCGGGTTGGCCGGGTCCGCCTCAGGCGGGGCGGTGAGCCGATGAAGGGCCGGCCCGACGTCCTGCGCGCGGTCATCGCCGATGACGAAGCCGGCGCCCTGCGGCACCTGCGCGCGCTGCTCGACGCCTGTCAGGTGCAGACGCTGGCCGAGTGCGCAACGGGCGGCGAGGTCCTGGAGGCGGTGGGCCGGCTTCGGCCTGATTTCGTATGCCTCGACATCCTCATGCCGGAGACCGACGGCCTCCAGGTCGCCCGGAACCTGCGGCCCGGCGTGGCCGTGGTCTTTACGACGGGCTACGCAGACTACGCGGTTCCGGCGTTCGACCTTGACGCCGCCGACTACCTGCTCAAGCCGCTTTCGGCGGCCCGTGTGGGCGAGGCGGTGCGGCGCGTGCGCGCCAGGCTCCGGCATCCGCGCGGTGAGGACAACCCGCGAAGTGAAGAGGGCCTGCGCGGCGAGGGCGCCGCCACCGCGTCCGGCGATGGCGTCGCGATCCCCAGGGTCGTCATCTCGGCCTCCGACCACTGTCCGGCTCTGGCCCCGGAGGCGATCCGCTTCATCGAGGCCTGCTCGGGGGCGAGCGTGATCCACGCGGACGGCGGGAC
>JAVKID010000023.1:0-33300 GCA_031459655.1 Candidatus Fervidifonticultor octavus
CGCCGAGGAGATCTCACAGGCGGGGATCGTGCAGGTCCTCGAGGGTCGCCGGGTCTTCCCCCACCTGACGGTGGAACAGAACCTCCTGGTGGGCGCACACCGGCTGGGCAACGGCCAGGCCGTTCGCCGGGGCCTGGAGATGGTCTACCACTACTTCCCGCGCCTCCAAGAGCGGCGTCGCGTGCCGGCCGGCTACATCAGCGGCGGGGAGCAGCAGATGACGGTCATCGGACGCGCGCTCATGGCCACGCCGAGGCTGCTGCTCCTCGACGAACCCTCCATGGGCCTGGCCCCCCTGCTGATCAAGGAGATGTTCGAGATCGTCTCGCGGCTCAACCGGGAGCAGGGCATCCCCATCCTGCTGGTGGAGCAGAATGCCAAGGTGGCGCTGAACGTTGCCGATCATGCCTACGTGCTGGAGAACGGGCGGATGGTCATGGAGGGCCCCTCAGAACAGTTGCGCGAGAACCCCGACATCCGGGACTTCTACTTGGGGTTGACCGATCTGGGCACCCGCAAGAGCTTTCGGCAGGTCAAGTTCTACAAGCGCAGGAAGCGTTGGATCAGCTAGCACCTGCAGGCAAAGGAGGCATGGTGATGGGTCGTACGCTGACACTGGCGATCCTGGTGATGGCGCTGGTCACCACCACGGCGGGGTCTTCGGACGGCGCGCAACGCATGATCCCACCGAAAGTGACACTCAACCGGGTCGAGGTGGCGGCCTTCTTCCCCTACGCGCCACCGCCGGCCCGCGTCCCGCTCATCCTCGCCTTCGTCTTCGACATCGAGAACCCCAATGACTTCACGGTGAGGTTTGACGAACTGGGGTTCACCTATGGCTTTGAGGCCGTCCCCTTCCGGTTCATCGACCTGAATACCCCCCGGGTGTACGAAACGATGCACATCCCCCCGAGGACGACGAACCAGCTCCGGGTGGTCAGCGTGCTGGACTCCCTGATCGTGCCGAGTACGCTGGCCGTGGCCGAGGGGCGACGGGTGGCCGAGCTCGGGATCCGCATCCCGGACCTGGTGCGGTCCTGGTGGGAGACGATCGGCGACTTCCAGTACCGGATCCGCGTGTCCAACGGCACCGTGCGGTTTGCCGGCGAGGGGGGCACGGTGCTGGTGACCTTCCGGGGGACCTTCCCGCCCTACCCGCGGCGGTAGCCGGAGGTCGTCGCCGTGCCGCGGGAGGAACTGGATCGTTTGGGCGCCCAGGTCAGGGCCGCCATTGCGGGGTAGGCTCCGGGCCGATTCGGGGCCGCGCCGCATCAGGCCTCGGTGGGCTCGCGTCAGGGCCCCGTGACCTTCCGTACGGTCACCGACCGCACGATGAGGTCCTCGGCGCGGTTGCCCGCAGTGTTGATGGCGAAGTCGAAGCCCCAGGTGTTAGCCATGCTGGCGTCGGTCAGGCGGACGGTGTGCGTCACCCAACCCTCGCGGGCCTCCACCCACTGCCAGGGGGTGAAGCGGTACCCGCCGGTCGCGTCGTAGAGCAGGTTGAAGCCCACCTGGCGCGCCCCGCGCGCCCCCCAGACCTCGATGGTGACCTCAAGGGGGATGCGGCCCTCCCCGAAGTACAGAAAGGTGTCGTCGATGTCGAAGTAGACGTAGACCACCTGGCGCGCCACGCTGGTGCGGACGGCTTCGACGCCATCCACGTCGATCGGCTCGACGGCGCCGTTGGGACGCGACCGATAGCGCTGGTTGTACAGGCCCCGTTCCTCGCCGGTCCGGCCCAGGCGGGTCCAGACCTCGGGAGCGCGGGCGTAGTCCCGCTCAGGATCGACGACGGGCAGCAGGGGGCCGCGCGCGGCGGCCGTGGCCCGCGCCTCGTCCACCAGGGCGGCCGGCACCCCGAAAATGACCACCGGGACCGCCGACAGCCGCACCAGACCCCGGCGGTCGCGGGCCTCGACGGGAACAGACCCACCGTCTGGGGCGCTGACCCGGAGATCGGGAACCGCGGGCAGGTCCAGCGCGCGCCCCTGGGCCGTCGCCCAGGCGACCAGCACGGCGTCGGATCCGTCGCCGAACACGAGAGCATACACGTCGGGGTCACGCACCAGGTAGCCGACAAGCGTCCGGCCGGCCAGCGCGGTCGCCACCGGCCGCAGGTCGGCATCGATCCTCGTTGGATCCGCCGCAAAGAGCCGGTCCAGGCCGGCGGCCCGGGCCACGGCCAGCATGCGCGCCCAGAGGCCGCTCGCGGCGGCCTGGTCCGGCCGTCCACCGTGATCGGCACCTCCGGGCCGCCAGTCCAGCCAGATCGCCTTGCCCGGGGCCCGGACCCTCTGCGCCAGTGTGGCCAGCGGCCGCAGCAGCGCCTCCGGGGTCAACCCCTCCGGCGCCAGGGCGACGGCGTCGAAGGCGCCGGACGCCTCCTGGGCCATCCGGACGACAAACCCCACATCCATCCCGGCCGGGGCCGCCAGCGCGACGCGCGCTGCCGGATCGCTCTCGCGCAGGCGCGCACGGGCCGTCTGGAGGAGAGCTAGGTACTCGCGGCCCGTGCCGCGGAAATGCGGCAGGCCCAGTTGCGTCCAGATCTGCCAGTCCACCACGCGGCCGCGATAGCGGGCGCCGGCCGCCGCGACGAACCGCTCCCAGTCGCGCAGATCGCGCGGGGGCTGGCGCGAGTAGATCGCCTGATGGGCCAGGTCGGGTCCCGCGCCCAGACTCGCCCACCGCGGCGTGTAGGCGAGGACCACCACCGGTGTCAGGCCTTCACGCCCGACGGCATCCACAGCGCCGTCCACGCTCGCCCAGGCCGGAGCCCCGCGCTGCGCCTCGATGACGCTCCAGTCCGCCAGCACCTTGACCACCTTGACCCCCGCCGCGCGAGCCCCAGCCAGGCTTGCGGGGTTCGGGAAGGCCAGGCCGAGTTGCATCGCACCGCCTGGCGGGAGAGACGGCAAAGCGACCTGCTGGCCGCGTCCTGTCGGGGCTACGATGGCCGATGCGCCGACCGTCAGAGCCCAGAGGAGGACGAAGGCGCCAGCCCTGCGCAGCAGGTGCGGACTTCGCAGCGTCACAGGCAGCACGGATTCGACGCCTGGGCGCGCCTCCCTCTCGAAGGCGCTGCCCAGGGAAAGGTTGTGCCCAACCCCAGGGAGGAAGGCCCCGCGCCGGGTGGAATAGAAGCGCCTTGTTGTCAGCAGACCGGACCCCCCACACAAGGAGGCTTCGCGATGTGGACACTCCCGCGGGCCGTCTCGGCCGTGGCAGGCGCGGGCGAAGGCTCGACCGACCTGAACGCGTTCGACCGGGCGCTGGCCGACGCCGGCATCGCCGACCTGAACTTCGTCCGCGTGACGAGCATCTTTCCCCAGGGCGCCCGCATCGCCCCGCTGCGGCCGTATCCGCCGGGCCTGCTCATGCCGGCGGTCTACGCGCGGATCAGCCGGCACACCCCCGGCGAGCGCATCGCCGCCGCGGTCGGCATCGGCATCGCGGAGGCCGGATACGGCGTGATCATGGAGCACTCGCACACGGGGACGGCCGAGAACGCCGAACAGATCGTCCGGCGCATGGTCGAGGAAGCCATGGCGATGCGCGGCCTGCGCCTGACGGAGGTCGTCGTCGCCGCCAAAGAACACGTCGTGCAGCGCACCGGCTGCGTGGTGGCCGCGGTGCTGTTCTGGCCGGACTGAGGGAGGGAGAGGCGGTGCCGACCACCGAATGGCTCACGGACATGGGCGGGGAAGGCTTCGCGCACACGTACCGGATCGACGGGCTGCTCTACGACGGTCAGTCCCCCTACCAGCGCGTCCGGGTCATCGAGAACCCCGACTTCGGCCGCATGCTCGTCCTCGATGACGCCGTGCAGACCACCGAGCGCGACGACTTCATCTACCACGAATTGCTGGCCCACGTGCCGCTGTGCACGCACCCGGCGCCCCGGCGGGCGCTCATCATCGGTGGCGGCGACGGGGGGCTGCTGCGGGAGGTCCTGCGCCATCCGGTCGAGCACGTGACGATGGTCGAGCTGGATCGCACGGTTGTCGAGGTCACGCGCCGGCTGATCCCCTCGATCCCCGGGCGCGCCTTCGAGGACCCCCGCACGCGCCTGCTGATCGAGGACGGCATCCGGTTCGTGGCGAAGACCCGGGAATCGTTCGACGTGGCGATGGTGGATTCCACCGATCCCAAAGGTCCGTCGCTGGGATTGTTTGCCGGCGAGTTCTACGGCGCCCTGGCCCGCCTGCTGGGGACGTCGGGGGTGCTCGCGGTCCAGAGCGGGTCGCCGCTGTACCAGCAGGACGTGATCGCGACCGTGCGCCGGGGGATGGGTCCCCATTTCCGGTGGGTGCGGACCTACTGGGGGACGGTGCCGTCCTATCCCGGCACCCTGTGGACGTTCACGCTCGGGTCCCAGGCGCGCGACCCGGCGGCTCTTGACGTGGCTGAACTGGCGCGCAGGATGGACCACATCACCACGCGGTACTACACCCCGGGGGCGCACCGCTGGCTGTTCGATCTCCCACCGTTCATCCGCGCCGCCGCGGAAGGACCACCCTGATGCCGTTCCTGGGAGCGCGGCCGCATCCGGCGCCCTCCGCCACCGTGATCGGCGCCCCCTACGACGCCACGGCATCTCACCGTCGCGGGGCCGCGGCGGCGCCGGCGGCGATCCGGTGGATGTCGGGCAGCCTGGAGACCTACAGCCCGGTGCAGGAGCGAGACCTGGAGGACCTGGCATTCGCTGACGCCGGCGACCTGGACCTCGCCGGCTGCACCCCCGAAGCGATGATCGAGCGCGTGGAGGCGGCCGTGGCAGGGGCCGCGGGCTTCCCGGTGCTGCTGGGCGGCGAGCATACCGTGACCGTGGGCGCCGTGGAGGCCCTCGCCGGGCGCCACGCCGACCTGGCCGTGGTCCTGCTGGACGCGCACCTGGACCTGCGCGACGCCTACGAGGGGCAGCGGTGGTCGCACGCCACGACGCTCCGACGCATCGCCGAGCGGGTCGGGATGGACCGGATCGCCATGCTGGGCGCCCGATCCGGCACGCGCGGGGAGTGGCAGGCGGCCGCAGCGCTGGCCGTCTGCAGCCGGACCGCGACGATGACGACCGCGGCCTGGGCTGCGCTTGCGTCGCGTCCCCTCTACCTCTCGGTGGACATCGATGCCTTCGATCCGGCGCTGGCCCCCGGTGTCGGCAACCCTGAACCGCTGGGCCTTGCCGTCGAGGACTTCACGACCCTGCTGTCCGCGCTCCGGGAAGCCCGGGTGGTCGGCTGCGACCTTGTGGAGGTCTGCCCGCCGTTTGACCCGTCCGGGCGGACCGCGACCCTGGCCGCCTGGCTGGTGCGCGAGATGCTGCTGGCCTTCGTGCGGTAGTCAGCGCCTCCAGACCTGCCGGAACACCCGCAGCGCGTTGCCGCCCAGGATCTTGTGAATCTGCTCGCGGGGGTACCCGCGCGCCAGCAGGCCGGCTGTCAGGCTGGGCAGCCGCGAGACGTCCTCCAGGCCCTCGGGCGCCTGGGAGATCCCGTCGAAGTCCGATCCCAGCGCCACGTGATCCGGGCCCATGACCTTCACCATGTGATCGATGTGGTCGAGCACCCGCTCCAGCGTCGGCCGGCCCAGGAACCCCGGATAGAAGTTCACCCCCACGACCCCGCCGCGCCCGGCGATGGCGCGCAGTTGCTCGTCGGTGAGGTTGCGCGGATGGGGGTGCAGCGCCGCCGCGTTTGAGTGGGAGGCGATGAGCGGCCCGCGGGTGGCGCGGATCATGTCCCAGAACGCCGCCTCGGAGAGATGCGAGGCGTCGGGGACCATCCCCAGGTCTTCCATGCGGCGCAGCACCGCGCGGCCGAAGTCGGTCAGTCCGCCGTGCCGGCGTCCCAGCGCGCCGTCGCCGAGGGCGTTGCTCGGGTTCCAGGTCAGCCCCAGCAGGCGGACGCCGAGGCGGTAGAACTCATCGAGGACGGCCAGGTCGCCCCCCAGGGCATCCCCGTTCTCTATGGACAGGACGGCGGCGATCTTGCCCTCTTGCCGCGCCCGTTCGATCCCCTCCACCGTGGTCACGCCGACCACCTGGTCGGCGTGCGCGGAGATCGCCGCATGGAAGGCCTGGATCAATTCGCGGGCCCGGGCCGGGCCGCGGGCCGCCATAGCCGGCGCCACGTAGACCGCGAAGACCTGCACGTCTACCCCGCCGTCGCGCAGGCGCGGCAGGTCCACGTGTCCCTTCGCCGACCGCTCACCGAGCCGGCGCTTGCCGGCATGGACATCGAGGAGGGTATCGCAGTGCAGGTCGACCACCAGCGCGGACATGTGCACCCCCAGGGGAACGGATGTTCCGGGGGACGAGCGGGCGGGCGCCCCGGCGACGGAATCGCGCGCCGGGACGGACGAGACCGCCCACAGCGCAGCGGCAGCCATCAGCCAGACCGCGCCGACGCGGGCGGGGGGTCTGCTCCGCAGGTGCACGGACTGGCACCGCACTTCGGGCACCCGGCCGCGTAGCGGGCGGCTGCCCTCGTCGCGTCAACCCCACACAGGGACGCCACCGTGACGGCCCAGGCGAGCACATCGCCGATCTCCGCCTCGATGCGCGCCCGGTCGCCTTCCCGGAGGGCCCGGGCCAATTCGCCGACCTCCTCGACCAGCCAGCCAAACGTGGCATCAAGCCCGCGGGCCCGGTCCCGGGCGCCGTAGGTCATCTCAATCCGCTGCTGGAACTCGCGCAGGGTCACGGCCGGCCCGTCACGGCGGACGCAAGGGCCACCAGCTCGCCCAACGACAATGGTCCGGTCAGGGCCAGCCTGGTCCCCTGGGACTCCCACTGAATCAGGCGGATGGCACCTGCCACGACCGTGCGGCCACCGGGCCCCAGACCCGGGACCCGATCACCCCGGCCCGGCGGCCCCATCCGGGCCGCCGGCGCCACGAACAGCACCAGCCAGCGCGCGCCGTCCGAGTACCGCAGGGAGGCCGCCATCACCGGTCCGTCGCGTACGGGCGCGCCGCCTTGCAGGCTGAACCCTCCCGGCAGCGCCCTGGGCGCTCTGACTGGAAAGCCGAGTGCCCGTTCCAGCACCGGTACCGGCAACAGCGGCCCTGGGGAGACCGCCTGGCCAACCACCCGCGCGCCCGCCGGCACCCGCGGCTGAAACAGCGCCGCCGGCAGATTGAGACCGAAGCTGATCCGCGTGAAGTACGCGGCCACTACCAGACCCTCTTCGGGATCCCGGTCTTCCACCCGCAGGGTCACGCCGGTTGTGCGGTCGACCCACAGACGCCGCTC
Source organism: Candidatus Fervidifonticultor octavus (assembly GCA_031459655.1). GTDB lineage: Bacteria > Sysuimicrobiota > Sysuimicrobiia > Sysuimicrobiales > Humicultoraceae > Fervidifonticultor_A > Fervidifonticultor_A octavus_A. Next base: position 7,253 of record JAVKID010000023.1, read on the forward strand.
CCGGCGGCCGTGCCGGGGGAGGAGGCGTATGACGACGGTGGGCCGACCGATCACCTCTTCCACCCCGAGCAACCGGATGTGGTACCGACGGGGATCGAAGGTGGTGGCCGCATCGGCCGGCGCGGCCAGGCTCGGCCCAAGGAAGACCATGTGCCACCGGGGCTCGTAGTGCCAGGTCTGCGTGCCGTCGTCGATGACCAGCCGGCCGGCCACGCCCTCCGGGGACAGGAAATCCAGTCGCGTCCGGCCGGGCCGCTTCTGGGCTTCGTTCACGATGACCGTCTCCATGAGGTCCCCGCGCAGGACCGAGAGGATCTTTGTCCCCTCGTAGTCCACGATCTGGGGGGCCAGCGCGGCGTGGCGCAGGACCTGCTCGACGGTAACGCCGCCCAGCAGGGACTCCTCTCGCCCCTGGGAGGCGGCCGCCGGCGGGGCGGAGGCGCACCAAGCGGCCGCGACCAGCCAGATCACACCTGATGCGAGCGCGGGGCGTCTCATCGAACCGGTCCCCTCGGGTCCTCCCCGACCAGACGAATGCTGGCGTCGGTCCTCACCAGTCCCAGGAAGGCCCGATCCATGAACGGATCCTCTGCGGCGGCCTGCGTGGCTGCCTGGAGGAACAGGTCCGGCCCCACCTCGGCCGCCCGCAGACGGTCCAGGTGACCCCGGACCGCCGGCACGGTGATGAGCACGACCGCCAGGGCCGCCGCCAGGAGAACCGCCGCGGGTCGAGGCCACCACTGCCATCGGGCCGGCGCCCAGGCCAGCCGCCGCAACGCGTCGCGCGCGAGACGGGCCCGCAGGCCTTCTGCGAAGTCTGCAGGCAGGGGCGGGGGCTCGAGGCGCCCGAGCAGCCGCTTCGTGGCGCGTATGGCCTCCAGGTCCTCGCGGCAGTCCGCGCACCTGTCCAGATGGCTGCGGACGTCCGCCATCTCCTCCGGCGATAGTTCGCCGTCGAGGTAGGCACTTAGCTGCCGCGAGATGCGGTGGGACGCGTTCATGGCTCGCGCAGGCTGGCGCGCACGGATGCCAGGCGATCGCGGAGCGTCCGGCGCGCCCGGTGGAGCCGCGACTTCACGGTGCCGATCGGGACGCCCAGCATGGTGGCGATTTCCTCGTACGCATACCCTTCGATGTCAGACAGCACGACCACCATCCTCAGATCCGGCGCCAGGCTCATCAGCGCGTTCTGGACCCGTCGATCCAGGGTGGCCTCAAGCACGGTGCGCTCCACGTCCACTGAGGCATCGGGCCGCTCGCGCACCAGGTCGCCCGACGATGCCGCCATCGGCTCATCCAGGGAGTGCACGCGCACCCCGCGGCGCCGGCGCAACAGATCAATGTGGAGGTTTGAGACGATGCGATAAAACCACCCCTCCAGGCGCGTGCCTGGATCCACCCGGTCCAGCGCCCGCCAGACACGGAGAAAAGCCTCCTGGGCCAGGTCGCGGGCGTCGGCCTCGTTGCCGGTCATCCGATACGCGATGGCGTACACGTGCCGGCTGTACCGCGCGACGAGGTCCTCAAACTGCGCATGCGCGTCCGGGGGCCCCTCCGGCCGCTTCGGCTCACGTGGCGCCACGCCCCACCTGCGGCCGCCGCATCCCCCTGTTGGTACGGTCAGGGTGCCGGCGCGGTTCCCTCATTCCAGCCGGAGGGCCGGTTCCAACCGACGGAGCACCTTCGGACCAATCCCCTGGACCTCCAGGAGGTCGTCCAGCCGTCGGAACAAGCCCCTGGCCTCGCGGTGTTCCACGATCCGACGCGCAAGCACCGGTCCGACTCCGGGCAGGCGCTCGAGGTCCGCCGCGGTCGCCGTGTTCACGTTCACCGTTCCGGATGGCTCCCCTGCCGTCCCCGCAGCGGACGCGGAGCCGGATGGGCCTGCCACCTCCCGACCGGTCGGCGGCCGAGCCTGTCCGGCCGGAAAGGGATAGGGCGGCTGCTGGATACGGGGGATCAGGACCCGGTCCCCGTCGCGCAGGGGCGCGGCGAGGTTGACCCGGCCGAGGTCGGCCAGGAGCGTGGGCCCGTGCGCCGCGAAGAGCGCGTCCTGGACGCGGGATCCGGCCTTGAGGACGTAGAGCCCCGGCCAGACGACCTCTCCGGCCACATGGACGCTGACCAGCGCGGCTTGGGGCTGGATCTCCACCTTCACCGGCTCGGGCGGCCGCATGGCCCTCTGGACGACGAGGGCCGCCAGGGCCAACGCGGCCGCCAGGCCCATCAGCGCCAACCGGTCGGGACGCTCGATCAGGACCACGCCCTCCTCCCAGTCCATCGGCAGGACCGGGGTGGGGATGCGGGGGCAGGGACACGCCGACCAGCTGGCCTATCGGACGACCACGTTGACCAGCCGCCCCGGGACCACGATCACGTCCGTCACGGTCTTCCCGTCCAGGTACTGGCGGACCCTGGGGCTGGCCAGGGCCACCTCGCGCGCCTGCTGGTCGCTGATGGCGGCCTCCACCTCCACGCGGTCACGCACCCGACCGTTCACCTGCAGGACGAGCGTGATCCGCTCTGCGGCGGCCTTCTGCGGGTCGTAGGCCGGCCAGGGCTGCACATGCACGCTGTAGGACTGCCCCAGGTGCTCGACCCACAGTTCCTCCGCGATGTGGGGGCACAAGGGAGCCAGCAGCAGGACCAGCGTGCGGACCGCCTCGTCCCACAGCGGACCCTGCGCCAGCGGCGTCCCCTTGACCCGCTGCAGGGTGTTGGCAAACTCCATCAGCGCGGCGATCGCCGTGTTGAATCGGAAGCCCTCGATGTCGTCGGTCACACGGCGGATGGTCCGATGGATCCAGTACTCCAGGTCTCGCGGCCGCATGGGGGCGGTGGGCTCCCGCACAGGCGTCGCGGGCTCGGTGATCAGCGCCCACACCCGGGCCAGGAAGCGCGCAATCCCCTCGATGCCCCGAGGGTTCCACGGGCCCCCCTCGTCCCAGGGACCGATGAACATCAGGTAGGCCCGCAGCGTGTCGGCGCCGTACTGCTGCACGATCTCGTCGGGGTTGACGACGTTGCCGCGCGATTTGCTCATCTTGTTGCCGTCGGCGCCCAAGATGGTCCCCTGGTTGAACAGGCGGATCATCGGCTCGTCGAACTCCACCAGCCCCAGATCCCGCATCACCTTGGTCCAGAAGCGCGTGTAGAGCAGGTGCATCACGGCGTGCTCGACCCCGCCGGTGTACTGGTCCACGGGCATCCAGTACCTGGCCTTCTCGGGATCGAACGGCCGCTGGTCATCGTGCGGGCTCAGATAACGGTACTGGTACCAGGAGGAGTCGACGAACGTATCCATGGTGTCCGTCTCGCGCCTGGCCGGGGCCCGACAGCGGGGACAGGCGACGTTGAGGAACCCCTGGTGATACCGTAGCGGCGACTCGCCGGTCGGTCGGAACTCGGCATCCTCGGGGAGGACCACCGGCAGGTCCTCGTAGGGCACTGGGACCGTCCCGCACCGCTCGCAGTAGATGATGGGAATCGGGGTACCCCAGTAGCGCTGCCGGCTGATCAGCCAGTCGTGCAGACGGTAGTTGACCTTGCGCTCGCCGATACCGCGCGCCACCATGTCGTCGGCGATGCGCTCCCAGCCCACATCCGAGGGCAGGCCGTCGTAGGGTCCGGAGTTCACCATGGTGCCCGGACCCAGATAGGCCTCCTGCAGCGGGCTGCCGTCCCAGCCCGGGGGCGCGATGACCACCGGGATGGGCAACCCGTACTTGCGGGCAAAGTCGAAGTCGCGCGCATCGTGCGCCGGGACGCCCATGATGGCGCCGGTGCCGTACGTCAGCAGCACGTAGTCGGCGACGTAGATGGGCACCGGCGCCTGACTCATCGGGTTGATGGCGTAGGCCCCGATGAACACGCCGTCCCGCTCCTTCTCGGTCGACAGCCGCTCGATGTCGGACTCGCGCGCGGCCTTGTACTGGTAGGCCTCGACCTCCCTCCGGCGATCCGGGGTCGTCAGGACATCCACCAGGGGGTGTTCGGGCGCCAGCACGCAGAACGTCATCCCGAAGACGGTGTCGGGCCGGGTGGTGAAGACGCGGAAGGACACCCCGGGCCGGCCCTGGACGGGGATCGCGAACTCGACCCCGCGGCTGCGCCCGATCCAGTTGGTCTGCAGCGTGCGGACCCGTTCGGGCCAGTCGATCTTGGAGAAGTCCAGCAGTTCATCGGCATACGCCGTAATCTTCAGGAACCACTGCTCCAGGTTCTTCTTGATCACGGGCGTCCCGCACCGCTCGCAGGCCCGTTCCTCCCCCACCACCTGCTCGCGGGCGAGCGTCGTGTTGTCCTTGGGGCACCAGTCGACCGGTGCGAGGGCGCGGTAGGCCAGACCGCGCTCGTACATCTTCAGGAAGAACCACTGGTTCCACTTGTAGTAGGACGGATCGCAGGTGACGATCTCGCGCTCCCAGTCCCACATGGCTCCCATGGAGCGCAGCTGGCGGCGCATCCGGTCGATGTTGTCCATGGTCCACCGGTAGGGGTGGATCCCGCGCTCGATGGCCGCGTTCTCCGCCGGCAGGCCGAACGCATCGAATCCCATGGGAAGCATGACGTTGTAGCCGCGACGGCGCTTGTAGCGGGCCACCGCATCGGAGGGCGCCATGGGGTACCAGTGGCCCACATGGAGGTCGCCGGAGGGATACGGGTACATGGTCAGCAGGTAGTACTTGGGGCGCGGGTCGAAGTCCGGCGCGTGGTGCAGCCGGTCGGCTTCCCACCGGGCCTGCCACTTGCGTTCGACAGTCGACGGATCGTACCGCATCGTCATCCCCCGCGGGACCGGATCGCTCACCGCGCCGGGACGGGCACCGGCGTCAGCCAGCCGTGCCGGTCGGGGAGCCGGCCTTCGGTGATGCCGAAGAACTGCTCCTGGAGCCGCACGGTGACCGGGCCCCGACGGCCCGGCCCGATGGGCTGGCGGTCCACCGACCGGATCGGCGTGATCTCCGCCGCGGTCCCGGTGAAGAAGGCCTCGTCCGCCACGTAGAGCATCTCCCGGGGAATCGCCATCTCGCGCACCTCGATCCCGAGGTCCCGGCACAGGGTCATCACCACCCCGCGCGTGACCCCGCCCAGAATCGAGGCCGCCAGCGGCGGGGTGTAGACGACCCCGTCGCGCACCAGGAACAGGTTCTCGCCGCTGCCCTCGCTGACGTACCCCTGCACGTCCAGGGCGATCCCCTCGGTGTACCCGTTGTCGACGGCCTCCATGACCACGAAGGCTGAGTTCACGTAGTTCCCGCCGATCTTGCCCATGCCGGGCAGGGTGTCAGGCGCCACCCGCCGCCACGAACTGACCATCACGTCCACACCTTGCTCGATGGCCTCGGGGCCCAGGTAGCGCCCCCACTCGAAGGTGAGAATCGCCACATGCAGCGGGCAGGCGCGGTGGTCGACGCTGAGCGACTCCACGCCGCGAAAGGCCACCGGGCGGATGTAGCAACTCCGGTGCCCGTTGGCGCTGACGGTGTCGAGGACGGCACGCTCGAGGTCGGCCGCCGCATAGGGCAGCGCCATCCGGAAGATCCGACAGGAATCCTGGAAGCGCCGGAGGTGCGCGCCCAGGCAGAAGACCGCGGGCCCCGTCGTGGTCTCGTAGGCCCGGATGCCCTCGAAGACGCTCGATCCGTAGTGGACCACGTGCGAGGCCACGTGAATGCGCGCGTCGTCCCACGGGATCAACATGCCGTCCATCCAGACCCGGCTTGCTCTCTGCACTGCCGCCACCTCCACAGAGACAATGACGCCGCCTCCACCCAAGGGCGAAGGCGGCCTCCGCGGTACCACCCCGGTTGACAGATGCCGCTGGGACTGGTGGAGCAGAGGGGAATTGAACCCCCGACCTCCCGCACGCCAAGCGGGCGCTCTCCCGCTGAGCTACTGCCCCATGGCACCTGTCCGCTTGAGGCCCGTATCGTGGACGGACGGTGGAGGCTAGGGGGCCGGACCCCGTCGTCTCCACGGCTCCCGGGCGAGTTCGGCAATCCCGCCGGTCGGTTCGCACCGTCCCCGACTCGCTCGGCGGCAGGAGATCCGCCTACTGCTCCCGGTCATCGCCCATCCTGCGATGGACCGTCGGGCCCATCACCACGATTATACGCGCGCCCGAGGGTGCGTCAACCTCACAGCTTGTAGCCGAAGCGCCGCAGCAGGTCCTTGCGCCAGGCCACCTCGGCGTCGTCCTCGACGCCCAGCGGCACCTGGCCGTCCAGCACGCCCAGGATCCCCCGCTGGTCGCCCTCCTCGGCCACCACCACCTTTAGGGGATTGGCCGTGGCCGCGAAGATCCTGACGACCTCCGGGCAGGCCTTCACGGCGTGGAGGACGTTGATGGGATAGAACCCTTCGCCCAGCACAATCAGGAACGAGTGGCCGGCTCCAATCGCCAGGGCATTCCTGACGGCCAGGTCGACCAGCGTCACATCGGTCCCGGTCTTCCGGATCAGCCGTCTTCCGCTCGACTCGCAAAACGCCAGACCGAACCTGATGCCGGGGACCGCGGTCACCAGGGCCTCGTGCAGGTCCTCCACCGTCTTGATGAAGTGGGACTGTCCGAGGATGATATTGAGGGCCTCAGGCTTCTCGATGGGGACGACCCGGAGCTCCATGCTTCGATTCTACGGCCAGGCCACGGGTCTGTGAACTACGTGGGCGTTCGGAGGGGTACCATCGGAGTCCTCCTCCCACAGCCGCTTCATCCCGCCGTCTTCGAACGGCGGGCCAACCGGTTCGCCGCCCGCCTGCGCCTCAAGGACAGTCGGCGGATCTATGCCCACCTTCCCAACTCCGGACGGATGACCGACCTGCTCGTCCCCGGAGCCCGGTGTCTGATCCATGTGGTCCCTGCCTCTGGTCGCCGGACCCACGGCACGATGTGCCTCGTACGCCATGGCGGCCGCTGGGTCGGCCTCGATGCGCGACTCCCCAACGTGGTCTTTGAAGCGATGCTCCAGGCAGGAGGATCGCCTCCATTCACCCGGGTTCGTTCCTGGCGACGCGAGATCCGGGTCGACGGCGCCCGCATCGATTTCGCCCTGGCGACTGCGGACGGAACGTGGCTGGTCGAGACCAAATCGTGCAACCGCGTCGAAGGCGGCGTCGCCCTCTTCCCCGACGGACCGACCGCCCGCGGCACGCGCCACCTGGAGGCGCTGACCCGCGCCGCGCGCCGGGGGATTCGGACCGCGGTGGTCTGGTTCGTCCAGCGCGCAGACGCCCGCCGGTTGCAGCCGGACGCCGACAGCGACCCGGCATTTACGGCCGCGGCGGCCGCCGCCGCGAGGGCCGGCGTCCGATTCTACGCCTACCTGTGCCGCCCGACCCCCAAGCGGGTCACGGTGCACAGGCTCATCCCTGTGGACCTGCCTGCGTTTCTCTCCTCGGGCACACTCAGACCGAGGGCGGAGGGACCTTGAACCTGGCGGCAGCCTCCGCAGAAGGCGTCCGGGGCTGTGCGGGGACGACCGGCGCCGGCGCGCGGTGCGGCGGCCCGAACACGAGCGCCCGCTTCAGCAACTGGATGGCGAGCGCCGGGTCCACGCCCTTGGGGCAGGCCTCGCTGCACGCTCCGGCCAGGTGGCAGCCGAAGGCCCCCTGGAGGCTGTCCACCGCGTCGGCACGGACCCCGAAGCCGCCGTCGCGGCTGTCGGCCGCGTACCGGTAGGCCTGGGCGAGTGCCTGCGGGCCCAGAAACTGTGGGGTGGAGGCTTCCGTGGGACAGGCCGCCAGGCAGAGGCTGCACTTGAGGCAGTAGGAGAACTGCAGGTAGGCCAGCATCTCCTCCGGCGTCTGGGCGTACTCGCGGGTCGGCCGTTCCTGCTCGTCGACGTCGGGCCGGATCAGGTAGGGCCGCACCGTTCGATGCTTCTCGAAGGTCTGGCCGAGGTCGCAGACCAGGTCCTTGATCACGTCGTGGTTGGGCAGCGCGCGCAGGTCGACGACCGGTCCCAGTTCCGCCACCTGGGTGGTGCACGCCAGCCGCGGCCTGCCGTTGATCAGCATCCCGCACGATCCGCAGACGCCCATCCGGCACGAGCAGCGAAACGCCAGCGAGCCGTCCTGGTGCTCCTTGATGGCGAACAGCGCATCCAGCACCGTCATCCCGGGCAGCAGCGGGACCTTCCAGACCTGACGGCGCAAGACGGCGTCCCGCTCGGGATTGAAGCGGGCCACCCTGACGGTTACCATGGCATCCCGGCCAGCGCGATGACCGTCACCCCGTAGACGAACACCAGGAGGCCGACCAGGACGACCCCGACGTCGATCGCCCGCGCGGCCCGCGGAGAGGGCCAGACCTCGCGCAGGATACCCCGCGTCCCGTAGAGGCCGTGGTAGAGCGCGAACCCCAGCAGCAACACGTAGAGCCCGCGCCAGAGGGCCGCCCGATCCCTGGCCGCCACGGCGGCAAAGGCCAGGACCGGCTCGGACGGCCGGCCGAGGGCGCCCAGGAGGGCCGGGTAGTGCATCAGCGCCATGTGCAGCCCCCCCAGCGCCAGCAGCGCCGCGGCCGCGATCAGGTGGAGCGCCCAGAGGCGGGACTCCCTCACCGGACGATGACCTCCCACAGGCCGACAGCGACGAACACGGCGGCCAGCGCCATCAGGACGGCGGCCAGCGGCCGCTGCCGATGCAGCGCGATCGGATAAGGATACACCGGATGGCCCGGCCGGCCCAGCGTGTAGCCCAGGTGCCCCGCCAGCAACCTGATCCCGTTGAGCGCGTGGAACACAAAGGCCGCGAGCACGAGGAACTCGCCGACCACGAGCGCCGGATGCCGCAAGGTCGCCAGCGTCTGTTCCCACACCTCCGGCCCTTCCAGCCGGCGGGCGGTCACCCACACGTGGAGCGGCAGGTAGAGCACAAGTCCCAGGCCCGAGATGCGGTGCAGGATGTACAAGTAGCGCTCGGCGGGATAGCGTCCAGCGTAGAGCCATCCCCGCACCCCGAGGCGACCGCTCAAGCGCCGTGGCCGCTGCGCCCACGCGACCGGCTGGGCGGATGCAGGCGTCTGCGGGGCCACGCGGGGGTCTGTCGGGGGCATCAGTACGCCCGCTCCGCGGGTTTCCACGTGGTGATGGTAACCGGCCTGTACTCCAACCGCGGCCCGTCGTCGCCGCGGTATGCCCGCGTGTGGGCGAGGAAGCGCTCGTCGTCGCGGGCGGGGTGGTCCCGCCGTGCGTGCGCGCCTCTGGACTCCCTGCGTGCCAGGGCGCCCGCAATGACGACTTCGGCCAGGTCCAGCAGGTTCTCCAGTTCCAGGGCGGCGACCAGGTCGGTGTTGTAGACCCAGCCCCGGTCGTCGAGGCGGATGTCGGCGGCCCGCTGCTTGAGGATCCGCACCTCTTCCAGGGCCGCCCTCAGGCCGCCCTCGTCGCGGAACACGCCGACCTTCTCGTCCATGACCTGGCAAAGACGCGCGCGGATCTCGTAGTGGTTCTCAGCCCCGGACGCCTCCAGCAGGCGCTGCAGGCGCGCTCGTTCCTCCTCGGCCTCCCGCACCGGCGCCGCCGGCATGGATCTGGCGGCGGCGGCGTGGCGCGCGGCCTCCCCCCCGGTGATGCCGCCCCAGACGAGGCACTCGGCCGTCGAGTTGGTCCCCAGGCGGTTGGCCCCGTGCAGCGACAGGCACGCCGCCTCGCCCGCGGCCCAGACGTTGGCGGCCGGGGTTTTGCCGTTGATGTCGGCGGCGATGCCGCCCATCGCGTAGTGCGCGGCGGGCCGGACCGGTAGCGGGCCGTCGATGGGGTCGATCCCATTGAACTTGATGGCCACCTCGCGGATCAACGGCAGGCGCTCGGTGATGCGCTGGCAGCCCAGATGTGTCAGGTCGAGTTCCACGTATCCCAGGCCCCGTGGATGGACGAAGCCGCGGCCGGCTTCGATCTCGGCCATCTCGGCCCGCGCGATGATGTCGCGGGGCGCGAGCTCCATCATCTTGGGGGCGTAGTCCTCCATGAAGCGCGCCCCTTCCCGGTTCCGCAGATACCCTCCCTCCCCGCGCGCGGCCTCGGTGATGAGGATGCCGGACGGCACCAGGCCCGTGGGATGGAACTGGATGAACTCCATGTCCTCCAGGGGCAGACCGGCGCGGTAGGTCATCGCCATCCCGTCCCCGGTGACCGCGTGCGAGTACGTGGTGAACCCGTACAGGCGGCAGCACCCGCCGGTGGCGATGACCAGCGCCCTGGCCCGGAGCAGCGCCACCTCCCCGGTGGTCAGGCTCCACGCCACCAGCCCGGCGAACACCCCGTCTCGGAGGACCAGCCGGGTCGCCATCCACTCCTCGTAGCGGGTGAGGCGGGAGTGGCGCAGGATGGTGTCGTACAGCGTCTGCATCTCGAAGAACCCGGTCTTGTCGGCCGCAAAGGTGGCGCGCGGGAAGGTGTGCCCGCCGAACGCCCGCTGGTCGAGCCGGCCGTCGGCGCGCCGTGACCACGGCGTCCCCCAGTGCTCCAGTTGCAAAATCTCTCTCGGAGCGGCCTCGACGAAGCGCCACACCACGTCCTGGTCCGCCAGGAAGTCGCTGCCCTTGACCGTGTCCCACGCGTGGAGGTCTGGGCTGTCGCCTTCCTCCGGATGCAGCACCGCGCCGGTCCCCCCCTCGGCGCAGACCGAGTGGGCCCGCATGAGTTGTCCTTTGGAGAGGATCGCCACATCGAGGGCTTCCTTCGAGACGCGCAGGACCTCCAGGGCCGCGCGGAGCCCGGCCAGGCCGCTCCCGAGGATGAGGACATCGTGGGTGTAGGCGTGCACACCCCCACCATAGCCCCGCCCGCAAGCCATGGAGAATCAAGCGGACGCCTGATTTTTCGACTCCGGTGACTACGGCGTGTGGGGCTCGCCCCAGGCGCGGGGCTCCTCGGCCAGCAGCGAAAGGGCGTGGGGCAGGATCGGCAGCAGCACCTCCAGCCACTCCCGCACACCTCGGGGGCTTCCCGGGAGGTTGACGATGAGCGTGCGGCCCCGGATCCCGGCCACGCCGCGGGAGAGCACAGCCAGCGGCGTCGCCTCCAGGGTGCGCAACCGGGCGGCCTCCGGCAGGCCGGGCACCAGCCGGTCCACCACATCGAGGGTCGCCTCGGGCGTAACGTCGCGCGGCGCGAGCCCGCTGCCACCGGTGGTCAGCACCAGATCAATCCGGAGCTCGTCGGCGTAGGCGCGCAGCCGCGCGGCGATCGCGGCGCGATCATCGGGCAGCACGTCCCGGGCCGCCACCTCCGCCCCCCGGGCGGTGACCAGTTCGGCGACGGCATCCCCGCTGGCGTCGTGCTGCCCTCCGCGCGCGATGCGCTCGCTGAGGGTCAGGATGGCCACGCGCCGTCCGGCCAGCGACGCCACGGCTCAGCGGACCTCGCCGGGCCGGCGATACGTCCCGCTGCGGCCTCCGCGCTTGTGGACCAGGCGAATCCGGTCGATGGTCATGCCCCTGTCGGCGGCCTTGCACATGTCGTAGACGGTCAGTGCGGCGACGGCGACGGCCACCAGGGCTTCCATCTCCACCCCGGTGGGCGCGGTCGTCCGCGCGGTCGCCTCGATGGTCACCCCGCCGGCCGCCGCGTCCGGTTCGGCGCGCACCTGCACGTCGGTCAAGGCCACAGGATGACACAGCGGGATCAACTCGGCCGTCCGCTTGGCGGCCACGACCCCGGCGACCTGCGCCACCGTGAGGACATCGCCCTTCTTGACCTGGTTGGCGGCTACCTGCGCCAGCGTCTGCGGCTGCATGCGCACCAGGCCTCGGGCGGTCGCCACGCGGACGGTGGCCGGCTTGGCGGAGACATCGACCATGCGGGCGCGGCCGGCGCGGTCGGTATGGGTGAGCGTCTTCCTCCTGCGCGTCATCGAAGGAGGCGCACCTCGACCTCCTCGCCCTGCTGGAAGGCTCCTCCGGGCGGGATCCTCACCACCCCGTCGGCGTGCACCAGCGAGGTCAGGATCTGGGACCCGGCCGGAAGCGGCACCGCCCAGAGCCCGTCCGGCCTGGATTCCAGCCGCACGCGCCGGTGATCCTCGCGCCCGCCGGCCCCGGGCAGCGGGGCGGTCAGCTTGGCCCGGACCAGATGCCACGGTGCCGACGTGGGGTCGAGTCCGAGCATTCGCTCCAGCACCGGTCTGGCGAACAGGTCGAAGATCACCAGCGCGGAGACGGGATTGCCCGGCAGGCCAATCACCGGAACCGTGCCGGCCAGCGCCAGCACCGTGGGCTTGCCTGGCCGCACGGCGATGCCGTGGACGATGATCCCCGGGGGACCCACGGCCGCGATGGCATCGACGGCGACGTCTCGCTCGCCCACCGATGAGCCGCCGGAGACCAGGACCATCTCGTGGCCTTCGAGGGCCCGCCGGATCGCGGACTCCACAGCCGACGTCTGGTCGCCGACGATGCCGCACAGCGTCGGCAGCCCGCCCGCGGCGAGCACGGCGGCGGCCAGCGTATAGCTGTTCATGTCCCGCACCTGACCCGGCCCCAGGACGGCGCCGGGAGGGCGGACCTCGTCGCCGGTGGCCAGGATGGCCACCCGCGGCGGCAGGACCACCTCCACGTCGGGAAACCCGAGCCCGGCCAGGACGCCCAGGTCGGCCGGCCGCAGCCGGCGGCCGCGCCGCAGCACCACCGCCCCGGCGCGCACATCTGCGCCCTGGCCGACGACGTTGTCCCCTGCCCGGACGGGGCGGCGCACCAGCACGGCAGCCCCCTCGGTGTCCGCGTCTTCCTGCATGACGACTGCGTCGGCGCCGGGCGGGAGCATGCCGCCGGTCGGGATCCGGACCGCCGTCCCCGGCACCACCGCCACGGCGGCCTCAGCACCCATCTGGACTTGGCCCGCCGCGTTCAACCTCGCCGGGCGATCGGCGGCCGCCGCGCTCGTGTCCGCCGCCTGGACCGCCCAGCCGTCGGCGGTCGAGCGGGGAAACGGCGGCAGGTCGACCGACGCCACCACATCCGCGGCCAGCACGCGGCCGAGCGCCGCCTCGATGGCCACGCGCTCGGCCCCTCGCGGCCCGACCTGCAACCGCACCTCGTACCGGGCCAGGGCCTCAGACGGTGCCAGCAGCCCGGCAAAGGCCTTGGCGGCAGCGCCCAGGCTAGATCACTCCCACCGCGCGGCCCGCGCGCGTGAATGCCTCAAGGGCGTCGCGGAGTTGTTCGGTGGTGTGGGCGGCGGTGACGATGGTGCGCACACGGGCCCGGCCCCGCGGCACCGTGGGGAACGCAATGCCCAGCGCGAAGACGCCCTCCTCGAAGAGGCAGTCCGAGAGTTCATAGGCCTTGCGCTCGTCGCCGACGATGACGGGCGTGATCGGGGTCTCGCTTCGTCCGATGTCGAAGCCGAGCCGGCGCAGGCCGTCCTTGAAGAGCCGGGTGTTCTCCCACAGGCGCGCGATCAACTCCGGGTGCTCCTGGACCAGGCGGATGGCAGCCAGGGCCGAGGCCGCCACCGACGGAGGATGCGACGTCGAGAACAGCAGCGGCCGGGCTTTGTGCATCAGCAGGTCAACGAGCGCCCGGCTGCCAGCCACGTAGCCGCCCAGTCCGGCAAACGCCTTCGAGAGCGTCCCCACCTGGATGTGCACGCGGCCGTGCAGGCCGAAGTGGTCCACGGTGCCCCGGCCGTCGCGGCCCAGCACGCCGCTGGCGTGGGCATCGTCCACCATCATAATGGCGCCGAAGGCCTCCGCGGCCTCCACCAGATCGGGCAGCGGGGCGAGATCGCCGTCCATGCTGAACACGCCGTCGGTGATCAGCAGCACCCGGCGGGCGCCCCGCGATTCGGCCAGCAGGCGGCGGGCCGCGGCAACATCCCTGTGGGGGAAGATCTTCTTCTCGGCCCCCGACAGCCGGCAGCCGTCGATGATGCTGGCGTGGTTCAACTCGTCGCTGACCACCACGTCTCCCTTGCCCAGCAGCGCGGCCACCGTGCCGGCGTTGGCCGCAAACCCCGACTGAAAGAGCAGTGCGGCCTCGGTCTGCTTGTACGCCGCGAGTTCGGCCTCCAGCTGCTGGTGGATCGCCATGTTCCCCGCGATGGTCCGCACCGCGCCCGAGCCCACGCCGTACGTGGCCACGGCCTCCAGGGCTGCCGCCTTCAGGGCCGGGTGGTTCGCCAGGCCCAGGTAGTTGTTGGAACAGAGGTTGATGACCTCTCGACCGTCGTAGCGCGCCACCGGCTCCTGGGGGCCCTCCAGCAGTCGCGGCCAGCGCCACAGCCCCCGGGCGCGCAGGTCGCGCAGTTCCTCCTCGACAAACCCCAGAGGCGAACGCGTCTCAAGGCTCAACGGTCAGGATCACCTTCCCCGCCTCTCCGGATTCCAACAGTGTAAACGCCTCCTCGAAGCACTCAAGGGAGCACCTGTGGGTGATGACCGGGCGGACGTCCAGGCCGCGCCGCAGCAGGGTGGTCATCTGCTCCCAGGTCTGCCAGAGCCGCCGGCCGAAGATGCCCTCGACGCGCACGGCCTTGCAGATCACCCGATTGGCAAGATCGAGCTCCACCGGACCCGGCGGCAGTCCTAGCAGGCCGACCCATCCGCCGCTGCGGACGGCCTGCAGCGCATCCCGAATGCCGTCGGGGTGACCCGACATCTCCAGAACCGCATCGACGCCCTGCCCGTCCGTCGCCGCCCTGATCCGGTCGGCCGCGCCTCCCCCGCGCGCATCCACCACCACGTCGGCGCCCATCCGCGCCGCCAGCGCCAGCCGACCGGGCCGCACATCGGTGGCGATGATCAGCGCGGCGCCGGCGGCCCGGCAGACCGGAATCGCCATCAGGCCGATGGGGCCGCACCCCGTGATCGCCACGGTCCGGGTGACGAGCTCGGTGGCCAGGGCCGTGTGGACGGCGTTCCCCAGCGGGTCCATGATGGCCCCGATGTCCAGCGGGATCGCATCGTCCAGGCGCCAGGCGTTCCGCGCAGGCAGGACCACGTACTCGGCGAAGGCGCCGTCCCGGTCCACCCCCACAATCTCCAGGCGTTCGCAGATGTGGGCCTGCCCGTGGCGGCAGCGGCCGCACCACCCGCAGGCGATGTGACTCTCACCGGCCACGCGGTCGCCGACGGCCACCTCGGTTACGTCGTCGCCGATCTCCACGACCACGCCGGAGAACTCGTGGCCGACCACGCGCGGCGGGTGGATGCGGGACGCCGCCCACGGGTCCCAGCGGTAAATGTGGAGGTCGGTGCCACAGATGCCGCCAGCGGCGACGCGGATGAGGACGTCGGTGCGCCCCGGGGTAGGGACCGGCACGTCGGCGATCTCGAGCCCGCGGCTGGGTCGCGCCTTGACCAGCGCGCGCATCCGGCGCGGCACCGGCACGGTGCCCTCAACGGCAGAGGCGACCCTGCTGCCCGGCTGCGTCACACCTCAGGGCTTCGACGCCGTGCGCGGGGGATTCCTTCGCCCGGGGGACTCCTGCGCCCTGGCGAGACCGCAGGTTACAGTGACGTGACGGGCTCGTGACGGACCAGACATGCGCCGGCGGGAGGATTCACGTACATCGACGCGGGAACTATGGGGGGTGGTCCTGTGAGGTACCTGGCTCTGGCCCTCCTGCTGATCGCGGCCGCCGGTACGGTGCCGGACGCGGCCCTAGGGCAGGGATACGGTGGAGGCGGTGGGGGTGGTGAGGGCCCCGGAGGCGGCGCCATCCCGTCCCCGGCGGCCGCCGGCGATCTGCGGGCCCAACTGCGGACGGCCCTCACGCATGCGGCCAACGCCGCGGCTTCCGAAGTCCTCCGGGCAGCCCAGTCCCACCTGACGCACGTGGTCAACTGCCTGGAAGGCCAAAGAGGGCGCAACTACGTCCAGACCGAACTGAACCCCTGCCAGGGCCAGGGGAACGGCATCCTCGTGGACCTGCGCGCCGTCCGCGACGGCGGGGCCTGGATGCCCGTGGCCGAGACGGCGGCCGATCTGGCGCTGCGCGGGTCGAAGATGGGCGACCTGGCGGCCGCGCGGGCCGCCGCCCGCGGCGTGGCGGCCCTGCTGGGGACGATCAATGATCACGTCAGGTAGGTCGTTCCGCCCTGACGAGACAGGAGGTCCCATGCGCACGCTCATCCACCCCCTCATCGTGCACTTTCCCATCGCCCTGTGGTTGACGAGCGCGCTGTTCGACGTCTTCTTCCTGCGCGGCGGCGAACGGTTCTACTTCCGGGCCTCCCAGATCCTGATCGGGGTGGGCCTGGTCGGCGCTGTGGCCTCCGTGATCTCCGGCTACTACGACTACATCCCGCTGGTGGCCGAGGGGGTCGGACAGGCCTTCGTGGACCGGCACAAGGTGCACCAGGCCAGCTCGCTGGCCGCCACCGCCGTCTACGCCGCGAGCTTCCTGATTCGCTGGCGCCGGCCGCAGGTCACCAGGGGCTGGCTGGTCGGCCTCCTCGTGGTCGGCGCGGCCCTGACCGCGCTGACCGGCTGGCTGGGCGGAGAGCTGCGCCTGGTGATGTGACCGTGGCCGCCTCTGCCCGCATCCTGGTCGTCGACGACGAGCCGCACATCGTCGAACTGGTGCGTTACAACCTCCTGCAGGAAGGCTATGATGTCCTGGCCGCCAGGGACGGCGAGGCCGCGCTGGAGAAGGTCCGCAGCGACCGGCCGGACCTGGTCATCCTGGACATCATGTTGCCAGGCCTCGACGGCCTGGAAGTCTGCCGGCGCCTGCGCCGCGAGTCCTCGGTCCCGATCATCATGCTCACGGCCAAGGGCGGGGAACTGGAACGGGTCGTCGGCCTGGAGGTCGGCGCCGACGACTACGTCACCAAGCCGTTCAGCCCGCGGGAACTCGTGGCGCGGGTCCGCGCGGTCCTGCGCCGCCGCGTGCGTGAGGTCTCCCCGCCCAGCACCGAGCCGATCCGCATCGGCGAGCTGTCCATCGATCCCACCACCCGCGAGGTCCGGCTGGGCGGCCGGCCGGTGGACCTCACAGCCCGCGAGTTCGACCTCCTGTGGCTGTTGATGCGCCATCCCAACCGGGTCTTCACCAGGGACTTCCTGCTGGAGCACCTGTGGGGATACGACTTCTACGGGAGTACGCGCACGGTGGACATGCACATCAGCCGCCTGCGCGAGAAGATCGAGGACGATCCGGGACAGCCGACCTACATCGTGACCGTGCGCGGAGTGGGCTACAAGCTCCGCGGCGCCGAGCCGTCCAGACAGAAGGTGCGTTCATGAGGCCGCGCTCGATCCGCGCCCGCCTGATCGCCTCTTACTTGGTGCTTGTCTCGGTCTGCCTCATCGTGGTGGCGACCTTCGTCACCTGGCGGCTGCAGTTTCAGTACATGAGCTACTACCGGCGGGTGGTCTCGACGCAGGCCCTGCTGATCGGCCGCATGCTGCAGGCCTACGTGCGTGAGGAGCAGACCGCCTCCGGCCGCCTGGAAACCATCGCGCAGGAGTTCCGCTGGCGCCAGGATGCAACGATCCGGGTGCTGGATCCGGCTGTAGCCGCCGCCCAGGGGCAGGCGGGGGCCGGGGAACTGGCGGCGGCCGTCGCCCAGCGCAGGGCGGCGGACGCGGTGCGCGCCGATGCCGACGGTGGGGTCCGCATCTTCGCGGCGGCCCCGGTGATGGTCGGTGAGAGGCCGGTCGGCGTCGTCCAGGTCTCGGTCCCGACGCGGTGGGTGTGGGTCCAGCTCCAGGGCATGCTGCCCTGGCTGGGAGCGGCGCTGCTGCTCGGGCTGGTCGCGGCCTGGGCGGTGGGGACGCGGCTGGCGCGCAGCCTGGCCGAGCCCATCGACGAGTTGACCCGCGTGGCGTCTCAGATGAGCGCCGGAGACCTGACCAGGACCGTGCGGCCGCGGGGGACCGATGAGATCGTCCGCCTGGGCGAGATGTTCAACGCTATGGCCGAGCGTCTGGCCGGGACCATCCAAACGCTGTCGGCGGAACGGACCAAGCTGGAGGCCATCGTCTCCGGCATGGTCGACGGCGTCATCGCCGCCGACCGCCGCGGGCAGATCATCCTCGCCAACCGTGCGGCCGCCGAGTTGCTGGAGCTGTCCCCGGCCGGTCCCGACGGACCGTGGCCCCGGGTGACGGGCCAGCGGCTGCAGGGGATCCTCCACGAGGCGGCCACCTCCGGTCGGATCAGCGCCGAAGAACTCCCGCCGTCGGAGACCAAAGAGCGCCTGGTCGAGGTCCACTGCGCGCCGATCCGCGATGAGGCCGGCCAGCCGACGGGTGCGGTGGCCGTCCTGCGCGACGTCACCGACCTGCGGAGGCTGGAACGCGCGCGGCGCGAACTAACGGCGAACGTCTCGCACGAACTGCGCACACCGCTCACCTCCATTAAGGGCTTCGTCGAGACGCTGCTGGGCGGCGCGATGCGCGACGAAGCTGCGGCACGCCACTTCCTGGAGATCATCAGCAAGGAGACCAACCGTCTGGTCAAACTCACCGACGACCTGCTGGACCTCTCGCGTCTGGAGAGCAAACGGATCACCCTGGACCTCCAGCAGGTCCGTGTCGGCGAGGTGGTGGCGGACACCGTGGCCAAGATGCAGCCGCTGGCGGGCCGCCGGGCCCTGGAACTGCGCGCCGGGGAGCAGCACGTCACCGTGCTCGCCGACCGCGACCGGCTGGCCCAGGTCCTCACCAACCTGCTAGACAACGCCATCAAGTTCACGCCCGACCACGGGACCATTGCGGTGGGCTGGCGCACCCTGAACGGCGAGGTGGAGATCGAGGTGGCCGACACCGGACCGGGAATCTCTCCGGCCGATCTGCCCCACATCTTCGAGCGGTTCTACAAGGCGGACCGCGCGCGGCCCGCCACCCCCGGCGGCAGCGGGCTGGGGCTGGCCATCACCAAGCACATCGTGGAGGCGCATGGCGGCCGCATCCGCGTGGCCAGCGCACCCGGCGCTGGCACCACCTTCGCCTTCACGCTGCCGCGCGACACCGACTGACCGTCGAGGGTCCGCCTCGTCGGTCAGGGGCTTCTCGCCGCCACCTTCATGCTTCCCCCGCCCCCCGCTGTCGTGTACACTGGTGCCTCGAAGGGGAGTAGCCTCGGAGCCTGACTCCGTGCCCGGGCCGTCAGCACGATCACGCGGGTGATCCGGCCCGGCCTCCCGCCGAACCGCGGGGGCGAGACCTTCACTGCCATGCCAGAGCACGGCGGCGAAGGCCTCGCTTCTTCATTTGCGCGGCCCGCCGCCCGAGGGGGTCAGGAGATGCCTGAGTCGATTGGGACCCCGCTCCTGTGGGGCGGGTTCACGCTGTTTGTCATGGCGATGCTTGCCCTGGATCTCGGGGTCTTCCACCGAAAGGCTCACGTGGTCGGGACCCTGGAAGCGCTGGGCTGGAGCACGTTCTGGATCCTCCTGGCGTTGCTGTTCAACCTGGGGGTCGCCCGCTGGTTCGGCCCCGAGCGCGGCCTGGAGTTCATGACGGGCTACCTCATCGAGAAAGCCCTCAGCGTCGACAACATCTTCGTCTTCCTCGTGATCTTCTCGTATTTCTCGGTACCAGCATCCTACCAACACCGCGTGCTCTTCTGGGGGATCCTCGGCGCCATCGTCTTTCGCATCATTTTCATTCTCGCAGGGGCGGCGCTGCTCCAGGCCTTCCACGGAGCGATCTACGTCTTTGGCGGCCTCCTCATCTTCACGGGCGTCCGGGTCCTCCGATCCCGTGAGGACCACGTGCACCCCGAGCGCAACCCGGTGCTGAGGCTCATCCGCAGGTACGTGCCCCTGGCCCCTGCCTACCACGGGCAGACGTTCTTTGTCCGGCTCGATGGGCGGATCTTTGCCACGCCGCTCCTCCTCGTGCTGGCCGTCATCGAGGCCACGGACATCCTCTTCGCCGTCGATTCGATCCCGGCGATCTTCGCGGTCACCAGCGACCCGTTCATCGTCTAGACGTCAAACATCTTTGCGATCCTCGGGCTGCGGGCGCTCTTCTTCCTCCTGGCCGGGGTGATGGGTCGGTTCCACTACCTCAAGGTGGGGCTGGGGATGGTCCTGGTGTTCGTCGGGGCGAAGATGGTCGCCAGCGACATCTACCGCGTTCCCATCGGCGTGTCGCTCGCGGTGGTCGCCGCGCTCATCGGGGGCTCGGTCGTAGTCTCCCTCCTCACGCCGCCGGGAGCGGCCCCGGTTCCCGTCCACGAGCGCGGAGGGAGACCGGTCGCGACGCCGTTGCCCGAGGACGGCCCTCATTAGCCGCCCAGGTAGGCCCGTTTGACTTCGGGGTTCTCGCGGAGGTGGGCCGCCGGCCCAGAGAGCGTGATCTCCCCCGTCTGCAGCACGTAGGCTCGGTGCGCGATCGACAGGGCCATGAACGCGTTCTGCTCGACCAGCAGGACCGTGCCGCCCTGGAGGTTGATGTCGCGGACCGTCTGGAAGATGGACTCGACCAGCACCGGCGCCAGCCCCATCGAGGGTTCATCGAGGAGCAGCACGCGCGGCCGCGTCATCAGGGCCCGGGCGATGGCCAGCATCTGTTGCTCGCCGCCCGACAGCGTCCCGGCCACCTGCGTGATCCGCTCGCGCAGGCGCGGAAAGAGGGCCAGCACTCGTTCCAGGTCGTCGCGGATCCCTTTCACGTCCTTCCGCCGGTAGGCGCCCATCTCCAGGTTCTCGCGCACGGTGAGGCGGCCGAAGATCCGCCGGCCCTCGGGCGCGTGGCCGATCCCCAGAGCCACGATCTCATGGGGCAGCCGGTGGTCGATCCGCTCGCCGCCGAGTCGGATCGAGCCCTCCCGAGCCCGGTGGAGGCCGGAGATCGTCCGTAGCGTCGTGGTCTTGCCGGCCCCGTTGCTGCCCAGCATCGCCACGATCTCTCCCTCCTCGACCGAGATCGAGATCCCCTTGAGGGCGTGAATGTGGCCGTAGTAGACGTGGAGCCCCTCGACCTCGAGCAGCGCCACGGCCAGGCCTCTACCCGACCGCCGCCGCGCCCATGGCCTTGCCGAGGTAGGCTTCGATGACCTTGGGGTCGTTCTGGACCTGGGCGGGGGGCCCTTCGGCGATCTTCACCCCGTAGTCGAGCACGGTCACGCGGTCGGAGATCCCCATGACCACGCGCATGTTGTGCTCGATCAACAGGATGGTCAGCTTGAGGTCTGAGCGCAGCCGGCGCAGGAAGTCCATCAGGCCCTGGGCTTCGGTGGGCGACATGCCGGCGGTCGGTTCGTCGAGCAGCAGCAGCCGGGGCTGGCTGGCCAGCGCCCGGGCGATCTCCAGCCGCCGCTGATCGCCGTAGGGCAGGTTCTTGGCCAGTTCGTCGCCCCGACCGGTCAGGCCGATCAGCCCCAGCAGGTCTGCGGCCCGACGCAGGGCGTCGGCCTCCACGCGGTAGAACCGCGGGGTCCGCGCCAGGGCGTCCCAGGCGCTCAGGTGGAGCCGGCTGTGCATCCCGACCAGGATGTTCTCCAGAACGGTCATGTTCCCGAACAACCGGATGTTCTGGAAGGTACGGCACATCCCCAGCGCGGTGATCCGGTCGGGGGACAGGCCGATCAGCCGCCGGCCGTCGAAGCGCACGTCCCCTTCTTCAGGGAGGTAGACCCCCGTGAAGACATTGAACAGGGTGGTCTTGCCGGCGCCGTTGGGGCCGATGATGCTGGCGATCAGCCCCTCCTCCAGCGAGAAGTCCACGCGGTTGACGGCGACCAGCCCGCCGAAGCGCTTGGTGACGCCGACGGCTTCGAACAGCGGCACGTCAGGCCGGCCCTCCCACCACGGCGGCCTCCGCGGCCTTCTCCTTGGCTTCCTCCAGCTCCATGCGCCGGCGCACCGAGGGGAGGATGCCCTGCTGGCGGAAGATCATCATGAGGATCAGGATGACCCCGAAGACCATCCGCTCGTACTTGGCGGGCTCCAGCTGTGTCGGCAGGTCCGCCAGCCGGTAGCCCAGGATGGTCACCCCGGCAGCCTTCCACGAGTTGAGCGTCAGGGAGATCTGCTTGAGCACCTGCAGGTTGAGGATGGTCACGGCGCTGGCGCCCAGGATCGCACCCGGGATGCTGCCCATGCCGCCCAGGATGATCATGGCCAGGACGCCGATGGACTCCATGAAGGTGAAGCTCTCCGGATTGATGAAGAGCTGTTTGCTGGCGAACAGCACCCCCATGGCGCCGGCGAAGGACGCCCCGGCCGCAAAGGCCAGGAGTTTAGTCCGCACCAGCGGGATCCCCATGGCGATGGCGGCGGCCTCGTCCTCGCGGATCGCCTCCCAGGCGCGGCCGATGTGCGAGTCCTTGAAGCGCTGCGTCACGACGATCACCACGGCGACGACCAGGAGGACCAGGAAGTAGAAGTACAACGGGTAGAGGAAGGCCGGCGCGGTCGAGACACCGAGCCGCTCCAGGAGCGGCGCGAAGAACAGCGGCGGCCGGCCCACCGGCGTGATCCCAATCGGCCCGTTGGTGATGTTGATGGGCTTGTCCAGGTTGTTGGCCAGGACCCGGATGACCTCCCCGAACCCCAGGGTGACGATGGCCAGGTAGTCGCCCCGCACCCGCAGGACCGGCAGGCCCAGCAGAACCCCGGTAATCGCCGCCGTGCACACGGCCAGCAGCAGGAAGACGAAGAACCACCAGCCGCCCAGCGGGAAGATGCCGGTCGCCGCCGGCCAGATCTTCAACGCCTGAGGGGATCCGAACACGGCCCACGTGTAAGCCCCGACGGCGTAGAACGCCACGTACCCCAGGTCCAGGAGGCCGGCCAGTCCCACCACGATGTTCAACCCCAGGGCCAGCGCCACGAAGATGCCGATCTGGGTGGCCACCTCCAGGTAGAAGGTGTTCCGGGTGCCCAGGTAGGGCATCAGGAAGGCCAGCACGCCGACTGCGCCCAGCATCCGAAACCACGTCGGCAGCCGGACGCCAAAGAGCAGCAGGAGCGATCCCAGGAACAGCAGGAAGGCGGGCAGCGACCGGGGGAGCGTCTGGACCAGCGAGGCCGTCACCGCAATGTAGGCGGCCACCAGGAGCATGCGGGAGAGCGCGCTAGAGTTTCTCACGGACGACCTCCCCCAGCAGCCCGCGCGGCCGGAACATCAGGATGAGGATTAGGACCGTGAACGCGAAGATGTCCTTGTACTCGGCGCCGAAGGCCCCCCCGGTCAGCAGCGACATGTACGAAGCGGCGAAGGTCTCCAGCATCCCCAGCACCAGGCCGCCCACCATGGCGCCGGGCACGTTGCCGATGCCGCCCAGCACCGCCGCGGTGAACGCCTTGATGCCGGGGATGAACCCGGTGTAGGGGTTGATGGTCCCAAACTGCACGCCGAACAGCGCCCCGGCGGCGCCGCCCATCATGCCCCCGATCAGGAAGGTGAGCGAGATC
Source organism: Candidatus Fervidifonticultor octavus (assembly GCA_031459655.1). GTDB lineage: Bacteria > Sysuimicrobiota > Sysuimicrobiia > Sysuimicrobiales > Humicultoraceae > Fervidifonticultor_A > Fervidifonticultor_A octavus_A. The sequence goes on from JAVKID010000023.1 coordinate 30,572, forward strand.
ATCTGGCCCACGTTGATTCCCATGAGCCCCGCCGTGGCCTGGTCCTCGGCCACGGCGCGGATGGCCGTCCCGACCTTCGTCCGGTTCACGAAGAGGGTGAGCACCATCAGCATGAGGACCGAGGCGATGACGATCAGGATGGACTTCACGGAGATGTCCACATCCCCCGTCAGCACGATCCGGGTGTCGAAGAACGCGATGGACGGGTACGTCAGGTAGAAGGCGTTCCGCCACAGGCTCTCCACCAGGCGGATCGCATCCTGCAGGAAGAACGAGACGCCGATGGCGGAGATCAGGGGGATGAGGCGCGGCGCCCCCCGCAGAGGCCGGTAGGCGACGCGCTCGACGGCCACCGCCAGCACGCCGCTGGCGAGCATGGCGACGGCCAGGATGATGGCCAGCAGCGCCAGCGGGTGGAATCCCGCCAGCACACCCCGCGCCTGCATCAGGAGCAGGATCTCGGCGCCCACGAACGCCCCGGTCACGAAGATCTCACTGTGGGCGAAGTTGATCATCTGGAGCACGCCGTAGACCATGGTGTAGCCCAGGGCGATCATCGCGTAGACGAAGCCCAGGACCAGGCCGTCCACCACCACTGTGGGGAAGATCCCAATGAGGATGTCCCACTCCACGCGCCTATGCCACCTTCAGCGGCCCTTTATTCACCGCGGCGCCGCCTCGACCCTCTCCACCACGCCCGGGCCCACAGACGAAGGGAGGGGCCGGTGCGGCCCCTCCCCTTCCAGCCGGCTGGCGATCCCGGCCCCCTGCCCTACATCCCGGCGGCCGGTGGATTGATGTTGAGCGTCTTGATGAGCTTGTTGGCCCCCCACTTCGCCGGGTCAGGGGAGACGATGTTGATCACGAAATAGACGGCCGGCACCGGGTCGCCCTTGGCATCGAAGGTAAAGGTACCCGTCAGGCCCGGGAAGTTCCTGGTCTTGTGGATCTCGTTGGTCACCGCCTCCCGGGTGGGCTTGTTGCCGCCGGCGGCCTTGATGGCGCGCTCGAGGGCCGCCAGGCCAATGGTCGTGGCATCGTACGCCTGCGCCGCGAACGGCTCCGGGTCCTTGCCGAACTTGGCCTTGTAGTCTTTGGCGAACTGCGCCGCCTTCGGGTAGGCTGACACCGGCCCCGCGACGGTCGTGTAGTGCATCCCGACGATCGCCTCCCCGGCGATCTTGGCCAGTTCGCTGGAATCCAGGCCGTCCGGTCCCAGCAGTTTCGCCCGGACGCCCTTGGCGCGGAGCTGCTTGAAGAAGACGCCGGCCTGGTCGTAGATGCCGCCGAAGTACACCAGATCCGGGTTGCGGGCCCGAATCGGCGTGATCAGTGGGTCGAAGTTGGCCTTCTCCTCGGTCCCCTCGAAGCCGACGACCCTCATCCCGAGTTTCGGGGCGTGATCGCGGAAGAACTCCGCGACCCCCTGGCCGTAGGCGGTCTTGTCGTGGATGATGTAGGCGGTCTTCACCTTCATGTCCTTGGCGGCGAACTCCGCGCCGACCACGCCCTGGATGTCATCGCGCCCGACCACCCGGAAGACGTTCTTCAGCTTGCGGTCGGTGATCTTCGGGTTGGTGTTGGCGGGCGAGATCATGGCCAGCATGCTGTCCTTGTAGACCTCGGACGACGGGATCGCGACGCCGGAGTTCAGGTGGCCGATGACCAGCAGGATGTCCGGATCGGTGACCAGGTTCTTGGCATTCGCCACGCCGACGTCGGGCTTAGCCTGGTCGTCGAACGGCACGAGTTCCAGGTCGAACCCCAGGGCCTTGATCGGCCCCCCTTTCTGCTCGACGGCCAGCTGCGCGCCGTTCTTGATCCCCTCGCCCAGTGCGGCCTGCCCGCCGGACAGCGGGCTCTGGGTGGCGATCTTGATCTTGCCCTTCACGGCCGCGGCGTGCACCGGCACCTGGGCCGGCTGGGCCAACCCCGCCAGTGCCACCAGGGTCAGGACCACCAGCAGTCCACACAGACGCTTCACAGGCATCCCCCCATTGGTCGTTGTCGTGTGATAACTATGCGTATTCGCCAAGCGGGGGCCACTTCCTTCCCCCGTCGCCGGGCTGAGGGCCGCAGGGCACCCCCGCGGGGCCGCAGGAACCCGGCCTCCGCCAGACAAGTCTCCACCGGGGGCCCACGGAGGACGGACATGACGGCAGCCGACGTGGTCGTCATCGGAGGGGGCTGCACCGGCAGCAGCGCGGCGTTCTGGCTCGCCTCCCGACACCGGCAACGGGTGGTGCTGCTGGAACGGCGGACGGTGGGCAGCGGGCCCACCGGCCGCTCCAGCGGCATCGTGCGCATGCACTACTCCTTCGAGCCCCTGATCCGGCTCGCGCTGCGCAGCCGCGAGGTCTTCGAGCGCTTCGAGGAGGTCGTCGGCGGCAGCGCCGACTTCCGGCGGACCGGGTTCCTGATCCTGGCCCCCGCCGGACAGGAGGCGACGATGGAGGCCAACGTCCGTCTGCAGCAGCGCCTGGGCGTCGCCACCCGCATCCTCGACCGCGCCGCCATCGAGCGCATCGACCCTCGGCTGCGCACGGACGACACCCCGATCGGGGCCTATGAGCCGGACTCCGGCTATGCCGACGGCTACGCCACGGCCACGGCCATGGCGGCGGCGGCCCGCCGGACCGGCGCCGAGATCCGCGAGCACACTCCCGCGGTCCGGGTGCTGGTCGGCGGCGGTCGGGTGGGTGGCGTCCAGACGCCGGCCGGCCGGATCG
>JAVKID010000024.1:0-5908 GCA_031459655.1 Candidatus Fervidifonticultor octavus
GCCTTCTGGCCCCAGTAGTCGTCGTTGCGCACCACCGCGATCCGGTCGTTGGTCCGCCACTCCTCGAACTTGAACGGCCCGGTGCCCACGGGCCGCCGGCTGAACTCGGCCCCAAGGCGCTGGGCCGCCGTGGGGCTGATGATGCCGGCGTAGACCATGGCCGCGCTGTAGAGGAGCGGGGCATACGGCTCGGTGGTGACCAGGTCCACGGTGTAGTCGTCCACGACCTCCGCGCCCTTGATGGGACCCGCCAGGCTCGCCCACCGGCCGGGCGAGCGGGGGTCGAAGGCCCGGTCGAAGGTGAACTTGACGGCGGCCGCGTTGAACGGCGTCCCGTCGTGGAACTTCACATCGCGGCGCAGGGCAAACCGGATCCGCGTCGGCGACAGGACCCGCCAGCCGGTGGCCAGTTTCGGCTGGACTTTCATGTCGGGCCCCATGACCACCAGGGGCTCGAGGATCAACTGGTAGATCCACGCGCCGGGCGCGGTGGTCTCGAAATGCGGGTCCAGCGAGACGGCGTCCACCGGGCGGGCGATGGTCAGGGTCCCTCCCCGGACCGGCCCCGCAGGTGCCGGATGAGCAGGCGGCCCGCTGGGGACGAGGATGAGGATGAGGCCGACGGCGACGAGCGCCCAACGTACAGTCCGCATCACGATTTCCCTCCTTCGTGCTCCACGGATTCCGCAGACCGGGAATCAGCCAGGTGTTCGCCGTCCTCGGGCCGTTCCCTCCGCCAGGGGCCGATCCCGCCGCTCACGAAGAGAAGGGGGTGCACCCATGTTCACTTGGGAGGTCCCTATGTGGTTGTGCGCGCGGTGGCACCGATGGCTGGTCGTCGCAGCCGTCCTGGGCCTGCTGGTCCCGCCGTCGGCGGCCCAGGTCCCGATCACCCTGACATTCATGCACTTCAACGACGTCTACCAGCTGGGCCCCGTGGACGGGGGCAGGGCGGGAGGCCTGGACCGGCTCGCCTTCGAGATCAAGCGCATCCGCGCCGCCGATCCCGAGGCGCAGCTGCTCTTCCCGGGCGACCTGATCTCGCCGTCCCTGGAGTCGTCGGTCTTCAACAAGGGGGCCCAGATGATCGAGGGGACCAACGCGCTGGGCATCGACGCGGCGACGCTGGGCAACCACGAGTTCGACCACGGCCCCGACGTCCTGCAGCAGCGGCTGGCCGAATCCACCTTCCCCTGGATCGTGACCAACCTCTACCAGGCCGACTTCTCCCGCGTGCCCCGCACGCGGTTTGTGCTGATCAAGCCCGTCCGGGGCGTCGTCGTCGGCTACTTCGGGCTGCTCACCCGGGACACGCTGGTCTCCTCCAGCCCGGGGCCGAACATCCGCATCGTGGACGAACTCGGAGCCGCGCGTGGCGTCGTGCCGGTCCTGCAGCGCGGCGGCGCCCGGGTCATCGTGGGGGTCACGCACCTTCCCATGGCCCTGGACCAGCGGATCCTGCGCGAGGTGCCCGGCATCCACTTCATCGCCGGCGGCCACGACCACGACCCGATGCGGGCGACGGTGGGCGGCGCCCTGGTCGCCAAGGCCGGCTCCGACGCCAAATGGCTGGGGGTCGTGCGGATGCAGGTGACGCCTGAAGGCCGCGTGCTCGGGCTGCGCGACGAACTCATTCCCATCACGGACCAGACCCCCGCTGACCCGGAGGTCGCGGCCATCGTCAAGAAGTATGCCGACCGGTTGAGCCGGGAGATGGACGTGGTCATCGGCCGGACCACGGTGCCGCTGGATGCCCGCAACGTCACCGTGCGGGCGGCCGAGGCGGCCCTGGGCAACTTCATCGCCGACGTGATGCGCCGGGCCGTGGACGCCGAGGTCGCCATCACCAACGGCGGCGGAATCCGGACGAACGCCGTGTTCCCGGCCGGCGAGATCAGACGCCGGGACGTGCTGGCCTGGCTGCCCTTCGGCAACGTCGTGGTGAAGGTGCGGATGACCGGCGCGGCGATCCGGGCGGCGCTGGAGAACGGCGTCAGCCAGGTGGAAGGCCTCAGCGGTCGATTCCCCCAGGTCTCGGGCCTGGCCTTCACCTTCAGCCGCGGCCGGCCGCCGGGATCGCGCGTCGTCTCGGTCACGGTCGGCGGGCGGCCGCTGGATCCGGACGCCCTCTACACGGTGGCGACCAACGACTTCATGCGCCGGGGAGGGGACGGCTACGAGACCATCAAGAGCGCCGAGGTGATCGTCGACGAGGCCGGCGGACCGGTCATGGCCACCGTCGTGGCGCAGGCGATCCAGCAGGCTGGGACCATCAGCCCCCGCGTGGAGGGCCGCATCACCGTCGAGCCGTAGCCCTCTGCGCCGCAGCAGGCCTCAGGGCCGGGTCGCCTGGCCGGTAAGGGCCTCCAGGACCTCCTCGACGTGCCCGTCCACACGGACCTGGGGGAAGATACGGGTGATCACGCCGCGCTCGTCAATGATGAACGTCGTGCGCGCGGTGCCCATGGAGGTCCGGCCGTACCGGCTCTTCCTGACCCAGACGCCGTAGGCCCGGACGATCTTGCGCTCAGGGTCGGCCAGCAGCGGGAAGGGCAGGCCGTGTTTCTCCTTGAACCGCGCGTGCGAGGCGGCCGTGTCGGTACTGACCCCCAGCACCACGGCGCCGCGGTCCTGGATCGCACGGTAGTGGTCGCGGAAGGCGCACGCTTCCTTCGTGCAGCCCGGCGTGTCATCCCTGGGATAGAAGTAGAGGACGACCTTCCGCCCCCGGAAGTCCCGCAACGAGACCGTCTTGCCCTCATCGGTGATGGCGGTGAACTCCGGGGCCCGGTCTCCGACCTTCAGCATGGTGTTCTCCTTCGACCGCCCGTCGCCGGGATCGCGGCGCGGGCGTCACCGGGTGAGCAGGTCTTCCAGCGCAGCCCGCAACCCGGCCCAGCGGAACGCGAACCCCTGCGCCTGCAGCTTCGCGGGGACCACCCGCTGGCTGGCCAGGACCATCTCGTCGGCCATCGCCCCCAGCACCAGCCGCAGGGCGAACGCCGGCGCCGGCAGCACCGCCGGGCGGCGCAGCACCGCCGCCAGCGTCCTGGCGAACTCGCGGTTGGTCACGGGCGCCGGCCCGACGACGTTGACCGGCCCGGCCAGCGCCGGATTCTGGATGGCCGCCAGGATCGCCGCGACCGCGTCGTCGAGATGGATCCAGGACCACCACTGCCGGCCGGCGCCCAGCGGCCCGCCCAGCCCCATCCGGAAGAGCGGCAGGAGCGGCCCGAGCGCGCCGCCCTCCCGCGCCAGGATGAGCCCGAAGCGGGTGCAGACGACCCGCACCCCCCGCTCCTCGGCGCGATGGGCCTCCGCTTCCCAGGCCCGTGTCACGTCCGCCAGGAATCCCCGGCCGGGCGACGACGACTCGTCGAGCACCTCGTCGCCGCGATCGCCGTAGAAGCCGATCGCCGAGGCGGAGACCAGGACCGACGGCCGCGCGTCGGCTCGCCTGAGGGTGTCCACGAGCAGGCGGGTGGAACGGACGCGGCTCTCGAGGATCTCGGACCGTGTCCGGGCCGTCCACCGGCCCCTGGCAATGCTGCGGCCCGCCAGGTTGACGACGGCGCTCGCGCCTTCGAACACGGCCGGATCGAGATACCCGGTCTGGGGATCCCAGGCGATCTCGTCGGGCCCCACCGGAGGCCGGGCCAGGCGCGCCACCTCCACGCCCTGCGCGCGCAGAACCGCGACCAGCGCCGTGCCGATCATGCCCGAAGCCCCCGCAATGACGATGCGCCGCACCGAAGGCTCCTGCTGCGAACCGGAATGGCTGGAAAGAGGAATCCCCGTTCCCCATGCCTCTTCGGCGAGTGGACAGACCTCTCCTTGCCCTCCGGCTCCTGCGCGGTGGCCCGCATCAGGCCGCGACCCGATGGTGGACCTGCACGGCATCCATAGAGTGTGAAGTGGGTAGACGCGCCTATCCAGATGGTTGCGTAGCGTCCTGTCTATCGCCTGGGCAAGGGAGGGATCGAGATGCGCGGTGTCCAGAGGCGGCTGGCTGTCATGGCTGCCTTGCTCATGGTGGTGGCGGTGCCGCCTGCGCTGGGTCAGGTACCGACCATCAAGATCGGCTTCTTCGCGCCGCTGACCGGCCCGGCGGCGCCCGACGGGACCAGTTCCCGCAACGGTGCCCAGATGGCCGTCGATGAGATCAACGCGGCCGGCGGCGTGCTCGGTCGCCCCTTGGAACTGGTGGTCTATGACGACCGGCTGCAGGCCAGCGAGGCCGTGGCCATCGCCCACCGGCTGATCGAGCGCGACCGGGTCGTGGCCGTGGTGGCCGGTTCCTACAGCGGGCCCACCCGGGCCACCGCGCCAATCTTCCAGAGCGCGGGGATTCCCACCGTCGCTGCCTACGCCGTCCACCCGGACATCACCAAAGCCGGCGACTACGTGTTCCGCAACAGCTTCCTGGGGACGATCCAGGGCAAGGCCGGCGCCCATCTGGCGGCCAGGATCCTCAACGCCAAGACCGCCTCACTCCTGGTCATGGATATCGACTTCGGACGGGCGCTGGCCTCGGGGTTCAGGACCCAGGCCGCGGCCTACGGGCTGCGGGTCGTCTCCGAGGACACCTATCCCCTCGGGGAAAAGGAGTTCGCGCCGCTGCTGACCAAGATCAAAGGGCTCAACCCCGACGTGATCTATGCCACGGCGTACTTCGCCGAGGCCGCGCAGATCGTCCGGCAGGCGAAGGCGCTGGGGATCACCAGCAGGATCATCGGCCAGGAGGGCTACGACTCTCCCAAGTTCCTCGAACTGGCCGGACCGGCTGCGGAGGGGGTCATCATCACCACCAACCTCAACCGGGACGACACCCGGCCGGTGACGAAGCAGTTCCTCACTCGCTACAAGGCCCGGTTTGGAATCGACGCCGACATGGTCGGCGCCTCCAGCTACGATGCGGTGCGGATCATTGCCGCCGCCATCGAGAAGGCGGGCGTGGTCTCGCCGCCACGGATCCGCGACCAGATCTACCGCATCACGAACTTCGACGGCGTCACCGGGATCATCCGGGGCTACAACAGACAGGGCGAGGTCCTCAAGACGGTGCAGGTGCAGATCGTCAGGGAAGGCCGCTTCAGGTACTTCGCGGTCATCGACGACCCGGCGGTGATCACGCCGCCGACGGAGTAGTCACCAGGGGAGGCGGGGCGCGGCGGCTCTGCCCCGCCTCCCCCCACTTCGCCCGATGATCGGGTTCTGGCAACAACTCATCAACGGCATCACCGTCGGGAGCGCCTACGCCCTGATCGCCCTGGGCCTGGCCATGGTCTACGGCGTGCTGCGCATCCTCCACATTGCGCACGCCGGGGTCTTCACCCTGGGAGCCTATGTGGGGCTGGTGCTGCACGCGCGGACCGCCAGCCTGCCCGCAGCGTTCCTGGGCGCCATGCTGACCTGTGCGGTCGCGGGCGTCCTGATCCAGCGCTGGCTCTACCGGCCGCTCCTGGACCAGCCGCGGATCGTTCCCCTCATTGCCAGCATCGGCCTGTTCATCTTCATGGAGGATCTGTTCCGGCTGCTGGCCGGGCCGTATGTCCTGGCCTTCCGCCTCGATGCCGAGGTCCGGCCGCTCGAGATCGCGGGCGCCGCCATCACCGGTGTCCAGGTCATGACGCTGGTCGTCACGGCCGTGCTGCTGGGCGCGGTCTGGCTGCTGGTGGGGAAGACGTGGCTGGGGCTGGGATGGCGCGCGGCGGCGCAGGACCTGGGGATGGCCGCAGCGGTGGGCGTGAACGCGCACCGCGTCATCGCCCTCAACTTCGCCTTCGGCTCGGCCGTGGCGGGGGCAGCCGGGGTGTTGATCGGCGCGCTCTACAACGCCGTCTCCCCTACGATGGGCAGCGTCCCCGCCTACAAGGCGCTGGCCGTGATCGTGCTGGGCGGCCTGGGG
>JAVKID010000024.1:5918-33230 GCA_031459655.1 Candidatus Fervidifonticultor octavus
GAACGTGTGGGGAACCGTCGTCGCCGGGGTGCTGCTGGGGCTGGTGGAGACGTTCCTGGTGGGAATCGTGGGCGGCGTGCTGCCCCGCGATTCCATCGCCTTCGTCGCCCTGATCCTGATGCTGCTGTTCCGGCCTACCGGACTGTTCGGAGAGCGGTAGGCGCATGCCGGAGATCGGGCTGTACTATTACACGCTGGGCATCACGGTCGGGATCTGGATGATCCTGGTCATGGGCCAGAACATCATCACGGGGTACGCAGGCCAGATCTCCCTGGGCCACGCGGCCTTCTTCGGGGTCGGCGCCTACGCGTCTGCGGTGTTGAGCACGGCGCACGGGGTCGTCTTCTGGCTGGCCCTGCCGGCCAGCGTGCTCATCACGTCGGTCGTGGGGGCCCTCCTGGGATCGGTCAGCCTGCGCCTGCGCCACGACTTCCTGGCCATCACCACCATCGGGATCAACTTCGTGGTGGTCTCGGTGTTCCTGTACTCGGAGTCCTTCGGTGGGTCGCTGGTCATCGGCGGCATCCCCCTCCCCCGGGCGATGGGCGTGGTGTTCACCAAACCCCTCTACCTGGGCCTCGTGATGGCGGCCCTGGGGCTGGCCGCCGCCGCGGACCGGCTGCTCAAGCGGTCCTGGCTGGGACTGAGCCTGGAGGCCATCCGCGAGGAGGAAACGGCGGCCGCGGCCGCGGGGCTGCACGTCAGCGCGCTGAAGATCACGGCCTTTGCGCTGGGCACCGGCTACGCGGGCCTGGCCGGCAGCCTCTACGCGCACTTCATGACCTTCATCAGCCCGCACGACTTCGGATTCCCCGTCTCCATCACGATCCTGTGCATGGCGGTGCTCGGCGGCCTGGGGACGCTGCGAGGCGCCCTGGTGGGCGCGCTGCTCCTCGGCCTGGCCCCCGAACTGTTCCGATTCCTGAGGGACTACCGCATGCTCACCTACGGAGCGCTGCTGGTGCTGCTGATGCGCTACCTGCCGTCGGGTCTGCTGGGGGATGCCAGCCCGCTCTGGCAGCGGCTGATCACGCGCACGCGCGGCGTGGTACGCGGAGGGGTCGCCTATGGCGGTGCTGTCGATCCGCCGGGTCTCTAAGCGCTTCGACGGCGTCGCGGCCCTGCGGGGGGTGAGCCTCGACGTCGAGGCGGGGGACATCCTGGGCCTCATCGGTCCCAACGGCGCCGGGAAGACGACGCTGTTCAATGTGATCAGCGGGGTCTTTCCGCCGTCCGCCGGAGCCGTGCTCTATGAGGGCCGGCCGATCCACGGGCTGCCGGCGCATGCGGTCGCCAGGATGGGCATCGGCCGTACCTTTCAGATCCCGCGGCCGTTTGCGGATCTCAGCGTCCTGCGCAACGTGCTGGTGGCGCTGGGGCACCGGGCGGTGCAGCGCCCGCTGACCGCGTTGCGGCCCTGCGAGCAGGCCGAGGCGGCCGCAGAGGCCCGCCAGATCCTGGCGCGGGTCGGGTTGGGCGAGCACGAGGCCACGCCCGCCCGGTTCCTGCCGCTGGGGCTGCAGCGGCGCCTGGAGGTGGCGCGGGCGCTGGCGCTGCACCCCCGGCTGCTCCTGCTGGACGAGCCCACCGCCGGGGTGAGCGGCCGTGAGGCAGACGCCATGATGGCGCTGATCCGCCAGCTCCGAGACGAAGGACTGACGTGTGTGCTGGTGGAGCACAACATGCGCGTGGCCATGGGGCTGTGCAGCCGGATCGTGGTCCTCCACTATGGCGAGAAGATCAGCGAGGGGCCCCCGGAGGCGGTGGCGCGGGATCCCCGGGTCATCGAGGCGTACCTGGGTACGGAGGACTAGCGTGCTGACCGTGGAGCACCTGGATGTCTTCTACGGACACATGCACGCCGCGCGCGACGTCGGCTTCGAGGTCAAGAGAGGCGAGCTGGTCGCGATCATCGGGGCCAACGGCGCCGGCAAGTCCACCATCATTCGGGCCATCGTGGGATGGGTGAGCCCGCGGGCCGGCCGCATCGTCCTCAATGGCGCCGAGATCACCCGCCGACCGCCCTGGGAGCGGGCAGAGGCCGGCATCGGGCTGGTGCCCGAAGGGAAGCGGCTGTTCCCCGCCCTGACCGTCGAGGACAACCTGCGCATGGGCGCCTACCTGCGCCGGGGCGCAGGCCTGGAGACCGCCCTGGACGAGGTCTACGGCCTGTTCCCGGTGCTTCGGGATCGCCGCAGGCAATTGGCGAAGACCCTCAGCGGCGGTGAGCAGCAGATGCTGGCCATCGGGCGGGCGCTGGTCTCCCGGCCCACCCTGCTGCTGGTCGACGAGGTCTCGACCGGGTTGATGCCGACGATGGTCAACCGCGTGCTGGAGGTGCTGCGCCGCCTGCGCGACCAGGGGATCACCGTGCTCCTCGTCGAGCAGAATGCCCGGGCGGCCCTGCGCGTGGCCGACCGGGGGTACGTCCTCGAAGTCGGCCGGATCGTCCTGTCGGGCCCGGCGGCGGACCTCCGGCAGCACCCGGCGGTTGTGGCCGCCTATCTCGGCGGCGCAGCATGAACACCGGAGGACGGGGAGGAGTGGGCCATGGCTGACGGCGTGCAGCACCGCACAATCCGCGCCCCGCGCGGCACCGCCATCTCCTGCCGCGGGTGGCCGCAGGAGGCCGCGCTGCGCATGCTGATGAACAACCTGGACCCCGAGGTCGCCGAGAAACCAGACGAACTCATCGTCTACGGCGGCACGGGCAAGGCCGCGCGGGACTGGGCCGCGTTCGACGCGCTGGTCGCGGCGCTGCGCGCCCTGGGCGGGGACGAGACGCTGCTGGTGCAGTCCGGCAAACCGGTCGGGGTCTTCCGCACCCACGAGTGGGCGCCGCGGGTAGTGATCAGCAACAGCATGCTGGTCCCGGCCTGGGCCACCTGGGAACACTTCTGGGAGTACGAGGCGAGAGGCCTGACCATGTTCGGCCAGATGACGGCCGGCTCGTGGATCTACATCGGCACCCAGGGCATCCTCCAGGGCACCTACGAGACGTTCGCGGCGGTCGCCCGCCGGCACTTCGGGGGGTCGCTGGCGGGCCGGCTGGTGCTCACCGCCGGCCTCGGCGGGATGGGTGGCGCGCAGCCGATGGCCATCACCATGAACGAGGGAGTCGCGCTGGTGGTCGAGGTGGATCCGGCGCGCATCCACCGGCGGAAGTCCCAGGGGTGGGTCGACCGGACGACGGACTCGCTGGACGAGGCGCTGGTCTGGGTGGAAGGGGCGCGGCGGGCGCGGACGCCGCTGTCGGTGGCCCTGCTGGGCAATGCCGCCGACGTCGTTCCCGCGATCGTGCGCCGCGGCGTGCCCGTCGACGTCGTCACCGACCAGACCTCCGCCCACGACCCGCTGGGCGGCTACATCCCCTCCGGCGTCAGCGCTGAAGAGGCACCGCGCCTCCGGGCGGAGGATCCCACAGGGTACGTACAGCGCTCCCGCGCCTCCATGGCCCGCCACTGCCACGCGATCGTGGACCTGATGCGCGCCGGGGCGGTGGCCTTTGACTACGGCAACAACCTCCGCGGCCAGGCGAGGGAAGGCGGATTCGCCGACGCCTTTGCCTACCCGGGGTTCGTCCAGGCCTACATCCGGCCGCTATTCTGCGAGGGCAAGGGACCCTTCCGTTGGGTCGCACTCTCCGGCGATCCGGCGGACATCGCCGCCACCGACGAGGTCATCCTGCGGCTCTTCCCCGACGACGCGGCCCTGGGCCGCTGGATCCGGCTGGCGCGGGACCGCGTGCCCTTCCAGGGCCTGCCGGCCCGCATCTGCTGGCTGGGGTACGGCGAGCGCGCCCGGGCCGGGCTGGCGTTCAACGACCTGGTGCGCACCGGGCAGGTCGCCGCGCCGATCGTGATCGGCCGAGACCACCTGGATGCCGGGTCGGTGGCCTCGCCGCTGCGCGAGACCGAGGGGATGCTGGACGGGTCCGACGCCATCGCCGACTGGCCAATCCTCAATGCGCTGGTGAACACCTGTGCCGGCGCGACCTGGGTGGCGGTCCACCACGGCGGCGGCGTGGGGATCGGGTACTCGATCCACGCCGGGCAGGTCACGGTCGCCGATGGGACTGAGCTCGCCGCCCAGAAACTCGAACGGGTCCTGACCACGGACCCCGGCACAGGGATCATCCGGCACGCCGACGCAGGATACGAGCGCGCGCACGAGGTCGCCCGCGAGCGCGGAGTGCGCATCCCGTCGCTGGAGGCCTGAGGCTCCCACTCGATGAGAGCCGCCTCGGACGCCACGAGCGCCGTGGGGCTGCTGGCCGTCGCGGCCGCGGCCTTCCTGTGGGCCACCCTGGGCGTGGCAGGCAAGGCGCTCTACGCCGTGGGGGCCGAGCCGCTGGTCGTGGTGGCCTGGCGGGCCATCCTGGCCGTCCTGGTCCTGGGGGCCGGGCTGGCGATCCTGGGGCCCGGGCTCCCGCGCCTCCCACCGCGCGCGCTCCCGTTCTTCGCTCTCTACGGCCTGGTCGCCGCGTCCAACTACGCGTGCTACTTCCTGGCGTTACGTCATGTCCCCGTCGCCGTGGCGATCATGCTGCTGTACACCTACCCCTCGTTCGTCGCCGTCGCGGCCCGCTTCTTCTTCGCGGAGCCGCTCAGCCCGGCCAAGACGCTGGCCTTGGGCCTGTCCTTCGCCGGCGTGGTGCTGGTCGGCGGCGGGTTCCACGTCGGGGCGGCGCACGTCAGCCTCCCGGGCGTGCTCTATGGGCTGGGCGCCGCGGTCGCGATGGCAGCCTACAGCCTGCTGGGGAAGCGCGCCACGCGAGACCACGATCCGTGGACGGTGGTCCTGTTCTCGCTGGCGGGTGCGGCGCTCTTGCTCGCCGCCGCCCTGGGCCGGCGGCTGACGCGCGCATTCGCGTATACGCCGCTGATGTGGGCAGGGTTGGTCTATCTGGCGGTCGGCCCGACGCTACTGGCCTACGGCCTGTTCCTGTGGGCGCTGCGGCGCGTCGAGGTGAGCGGGGCCAGCGTCTGGACCACGCTGGAACCCCCCATGGCAGCCGCGCTGGCCTTCGTGTTCCTGGGCGAAGTCCCGGGCACCGAGCAGGTGGTGGGTGGGGTGCTGATCCTGACCGGCGTCGGGATCCTCCAGTGGCGGTCGGCTCCTCCAGCGCCGGCGTGACAGGGCCCTGACCTAGTGGGTCGCCGGCGGGCGCGACGCCACGGAGCGCGGCGTGAACACCCCAATGATGCGCACGGCGATCCCCCGGTCACCCGGGCCCACCTCGACGCTGAGGCCGCGGCCGTCCCACCGCAGCTCGATGCCCTGCCCGCTGGTGTAGAGCCCGAACGTCCGCAGGAAGTCCAACAGCGGCTGGCCGACGGCAAGGCCGCCCGCGTCGGTGGTGAACCGGGCGTCGTCGGTGATGATGAAGGCCACCGTGCCGGCACTCTCCAGGCCGAGGCGCTGGACGCGGTCGAAGGCGCAGATCCCGACGCCGCGCTCCGGGTTGCACATGCCGTGGAGCGCGGGAGTGTCCACGGACTCGACCGTGCCGTACTGCTCCATGAGCGTCTTCGCGCGCTCCAGCGGCATCCCGATTTCAAACGGCCCGATGGCCCTGCCGGGGACGATCATCGTGGACGGCTGGGCCCCGACGGCGGTTCCGAGGGCGGCGACGAGCGCCAGGGCCGCCGTGACGGTCGCATGATGCTGCATGGCCTTCGCTCCTTCCCCGAAGCGCCGCGCCCGGCCCCTCTCACCCCTGGGACGGCCGTGCCGCCTCGTCTGACGGTCTGCGCACGAGCTTGCGGAACTCCTCGTACTCAGCAGCCAGCATGTCGACGGTGCGTTGGGTGAAGGCGTCGGGCCTGCCTACCATGTTGCACGTGCGGAGCATGTTGACCGTGAGTTCGAGGATCGAGTGGGCGGACCCTTCGATGACCACCTGCTCCCCGTTGTATTTGTCGATCAGCACCTTCACCAGCAGGCGCTCGTTGAGCAGATCGTAGCGGATCTCCCGCGTGATGAGGCTCCAATCATCGGGCAGTTCGTTCCACCGGGTGTAGGCTTGGGCCAGTTCCGCCCCGTACATGCCCAGAATGGCCCGCAGGAACGCCGCCACGCGGGGCGACGCCGAGGCCTCCACCTGCGCGATTCGGTTGGCCTGGTCGGTCCGCGTCACCCACGCTACGAGGTAGGCGGGATCCTGGCCAAGGTAGTTGGACAGGGCGGTGTGGACTTCGCCCAGGGTCTTCACGCCGACCCCCGTCCCCAGGCGCTTGCCGATGATCTCCAGGACCTCCTGGTCCGCCTGCGGCCGGGCCTGCAGAAACGCATCGAGCACCCCGGCGGCCTGCGCGATCAGCGGTCCTGGATCCGACACCTGCCCGGCTAAGAGCGATGACCAGTCGGCCACGTCCTTCACGCTCCCTTCCCCGCGGTCCTATCGGTCCGCGCCGACACCTGACGCCAGATCTTGGCGGGGACGTCTCCGGCGCGTTCGGTGAACCGCTGACGGGCGTGCCGCTGCTTCTCGATCTGCCCGAAGATCTGGTTGATCACATCCCGCAGCTCTCCCAGGGTCTTGTCGGCCTTGGGGGGACAGAGCGTCGCAATTTCGTCGAGCGCATTGCGGATGTCGGCCAGGTGCCGGGCCAGCGCCTCGACGATCTCATCGGGTGCACCTTTCGGGGGGCCGCTCATAGCCGCGCGCACGACGTTCCGCGCGTCCCTGACCGCGCTGTCCAGGCTACGCACCGGTTCCCGGAAGTCGTCCTCATCGCCCTTGAAAGCCGGGCCGAGCCCCGTCACCATCCCCAGCATCTCGTTCAGGAATTTCCGCACGCGCTCCCAGTCGGTGGGCCTCAGCCCCCTGGCCCGGGCCTCTTCGAAAGCCGTGCGGGCCTCGTCGCACCGGGCCGACAACGCCTGGCAACCGATGTAGCCCTGGATGTAGTCCCCCAGCCGCTCCTGATGGGCCTGGAGCTGGCCCAGGAGCATCGGGCTGACCGCCACCACGGCGGGTTCGTCCAGTTCTGCCTCGGGGGCTTCTCGCCCGGTCTGGGCCGTCGGGGACCGCGCCGCGTCGGGGGAACCCCGCTCCTCCCTGCGGCTCTCGGTCTGCACGTCGGCCGCGCGCGCCGCCTGCACGTCCTGGAGCATCCTGTCCAACGCCTCGGCCTCCGGCCTGCCGTCGAAGTCGCGGCGGAGCTGCTCCAGGGCGAGGGTGAGTTCCACGTCGCAGTAGTTGTTCACGGCCGCGATCGTGTCGTAGTGGACATTATACTGATCCGCCAGGGCGGGGTTGGCTCCCGTCCGGTCACGGGACTTGAGTCCGTCGAGGGCCGTGAGGGCAGCCCTGAGGGCCGTCAGTTTCCCGTTGACGGTCTCCTGCACCTCGGTCACCTTCTCGATCGGCGGCTGGTCCGGCGTCAGCCTCTGCAGGGCCTGGGCGAGTCGGGTCAGCAAGGCCCGGTTCTGCCTGGCCTCCTCAAGATAGTCTGACGCCATCTCGGCCTGCCTCTGTCCCGCGCTACGGCACCGGGATCCCGATCAGGAGTCCCAGGGCCTTCACCAGCGCATAGGCCTTGGTCGCGACTTGCACGGCCTTCGTGCCCTGCTCCACCAGGCGCTCAGCGGCATCGACGACTCTTTGAACGGTCCACGGCTCCCCCGATGGCGGCGGGGGCAGCCTGCTGACATCCAATGAGGCGGGAGGATGGGCCCTGGCGTGTGCGACCACCTGACTCGTGAGTCGATTCAGCGCAGGTACGACCTCGGTTTCGAACTCAATCTGGGCGGCGACAATGTTCTCGATGAGTCGGTATCGCGTTTCGGCGTGGATGGGGTTGGTCTTGAAAATATCGGCGCGGTCAACCTCTCCCAGATGGGTGAGGTTCGTCTGGAACCTCTTCAACACATCAACAACCCTGGTACGCAGGTCACTCGCATCGGTGGCATACACGGTATGGAGCGTGTCGCTCTCCAGAAGCTTGTCCAGTTGCGCCAGGGTCCTCCTGATCTGTTCCGCTTCTTTCCGGGAGGCCTCCTGATAGTCCCCGGGCATGGCGCGCCCTCCTGGTAGGTGAGTCCTTCATCCAGGGAACCGATCTGGTGCCCGCAGCCACGCGGAGTTCGGCCGCAGGCGACGCAGTATTCCACGGATGGTGCGCGCGAACCTCTCGGGCAACTGGCTCTGGCATGTCTTGCAAGGGGCTGGCAGCAGAAATTCGGCCGGATCAGACTGGCGGGAGCGACGGGATTTGAACCCGCGATCTCCTGCGTGACAGGCAGGTGTGTTAAACCAGGCTACACCACGCCCCCGCGAGGGCGACTCCCGCCAGCAGTCATTGTACCGCCCGCGATGCGCCGGGGCAATGACCGGCGCAGGTCCCCATCGGTCGGCGGGCCGAGGCGGCGAGGCAGGCCTCACGGTTCCACGCTGACCGTGATGGTCGCGGTCTTCCCGCTGTAGGCCGGGCTCTCGATGTGGATCTCCAGCGTGTCGGCCTGGAGCAACCGGATCATCCCCTCGGGGGTCACCTCGTAGGAGGCGCCCCCGGCGGCCACGACGATCCGCGACGGCTGGCCGTGGTCGCCCCGATGCAGGAAGAGGTGCTGTCCGACCCGGGCGCGGAACGATCGCCCCCCGACCACCCACGGTCCGCGGACGCCGTCGACGAAGTACTCGATGGTCACCGTGCCGGCCGGCAGCGGCGGCGTGTACTGGCTGGAGAGGTCCTCGGCCTGCCATCCCGCCTGGCTCCAGCGGTAGACGCGGTCGATGTCGCTGCGGGTCTCCAGCAGACCCTCAGGGATGAAGCGGATCCGGCCGGCCTGCAGGCCGTGGTTCTCGGCGGTCACCTGGACCTGGCGGCGGCGCTGCTGGACCACGATGTAGCCGAGGAATCCGGCGCTGCCCCCGCGCGCGGCGAACACGGCCGCCGCCGGCGCGTCATCGGACGGCCGCCCGATCTGGATGGGCTCCCAGGTCTCGCCGGCGAGCCGGCGCTGGAAGAGCCGCTCCAGGCGGCCGCCCGGACCGACCCCGAAGACGAAGGCGGTCGGCACCCGATCGCGTCCCGCGTGCGCCGCCGAGGCGGGCACGGTCGCGGCGACCAGGACCTCGTCGCGGCCGTCTCCGGTCAGGTCCGCATAGGCGATCTCGTTGATCGCCGTCCCTGGCGGCAGCAGGGGCAGGATCTGGGCGGCCGTGGGCGTCTCGCCGCGCTCCTGAGGCCGGCAGCCAGCGAGCCCCACGGCGGCCACCGCGCAGCAGCAGACCAGGACGACCCGGGTGGACACCGCTCCTCCTCAGGCGTCTGCCATGATGGCTATTCGTAGGAGTCCTGCCCCGCGCCTGCAGAGGCTAGACCGGGGCGGGCTCAGGAGAGGAGGGCGGCGACGCGGTCGCCGAAGGCGGCCGTCGACAGGGCCGGCCGGCCCGCGGCGACGTCTGCGGTGCGCGCCCCCGACGCCACGGCGGCATCTACGGCTCCCTCGACCGCGGCCGCCTCATCGGCCAGGCCCAGGGCGTACCGCAGCAGCAGCGCCGCGCTCAGGATGGCGCCGATGGGGTTGGCCAGGCCCTTGCCGGCGATGTCCGGAGCGGTGCCGTGCACGGGCTCGTACAGCGAGGGACCGTCGGCGCCCAGGCTGGCCGAGGGCAGGAACCCCAGCGATCCGACCAGCCCGGCGGCCTCGTCGCTCAGGATGTCCCCGAACATGTTCTCGGTCACCATGACGTCGAAGAGGGTCGGGCGGCGCACGAGATGCATCGCGGCGGCGTCCACCAGCATGTGGTCCAGCGTGACGTCGGGGAACTCGCGCGCCACCTCCCCCACGACCTCGCGCCACAACTGCGACGAGTGCAGGACGTTCGCCTTGTCGACGGAGGTCAGGTGCCTCCGGCGACGCTGGGCGGCGCGGAAGGCTGTGCGCACGACGCGGGCGATCTCGTCTTCGGCGTAGGTGAGGGTGTCGATCGCCGCGCGCCGGCCGTCGCGCGCGGCGCGTCCCCGCGGCTCGCCGAAGTACAGCCCGCCGGTGAGTTCCCGGACGATCAGGAGGTCGGTCCCCGCCAGCACCTCGGTGCGCAGCGGCGCCGCATCGAGCAGCGCCGGAAACGCGCGGACCGGGCGCAGGTTGGCGAAGAGCCGTAGCGCCCGACGCAGGGCCAGCAACCCGGCTTCCGGCCGGCGGTCCGGCGGCAGGCCGTCCCACTCCGGGCCGCCGACGGCGCCGAGCAGCACCGCGTCTGCCCGTCTGCACGCCTCCAGCGTGGCGTCCGGCAGCGGGGGCCATCCGGCGCGGATCGCCGCGCCGCCGAAGGGCGCCTCCTCAAAGGTAAACGTGTGGCCGCGCAGGCGCGCGACCGCGCGCAGGACCTTGACGGCCTCCGCCGTGACCTCCGGCCCAATGCCGTCGCCCGGCAGGAGGACGATCCGGGCCTTCATCCTGGAGGGCCGCCGAGTCGTCCCGCCCGATCCACGCGGCCGGTCAGTAGGCTTCCTGGATCTGCCGGCAGACCCAGACCGCGGCGTCCTGCTCGTCGCCGGCGCCGCGGCTCGCGCGCGCCAATTCCAGGGTCAGGGCGGCCCAGTCCACATCACCGTCCCATCCGCAGAAGACCGTCCGCCAGATCTTTCCCCACTCCATCGCCTGCCCCCGTTCCTCCTAGCTCGCCGGCTGCGGCGCCGCCACCAGCGACGCGTACTCCAAGCTGTCAGCCAGCGCCTGCGCGCTGGCCAGGACCACGTTTTCGGAGACGCCGACCGTGCCCCAGTGCCGCTGGCCGTCGGTCGAGGTGATCAGCACGCGCACCCGCGCCGCCGTCGCGGCCTCGGCGTTCAACACCCGCACCTTGTAGTCCACCAACCGCACCCGGGCCAACTCGGGGTGGAAGCGTTCCAGCGCCGCCCGCAGCGCCCTGTCCAGGGCGTGGACCGGGCCGTTGCCCTCGGCGGACGCGCCGGCCTCCTGGCCCCGGACCGACACGCGGACGATGGCCCGCGCGGTGCACTGACCGTGGTGCTGGTCCACGGCGACGTGGAAGGCCTTGATCTCGAACCCGGGCACGTAGCCCAGCGCCGCCCGCCGGAGCAGCAGCTCGAAGGAGGCCTCGGCGCCCTCGAACTGGTATCCCTCGAACTCCAGGCGCTTCAGGTCGTCGAGCACCGCTTGGATCTCGGGCCGCGAGCGATCGAGGTGCAGGCCCATCTCTCCGGCCTTGTAGAGCACGGTGGCGCGCCCCGAGAGGTCGCTGACCACCACGCGCCGGGCGTTGCCGATCACCTCCGGCGGGACGTGCTCGTACATGACCGGATCGGCCATCACGGCGCTGACGTGCACGCCGCCCTTGTGGGCGAAGGCGTTGGCCCCGACGTAGGGCTGGTAGTCATCGGGCGCCATGTTGGCCAGCTCGGCGACCAGCCGGCTCAACCCGGTCAGGTGCACCAGGGCGTCGGGCCGGAGGGCGTCCAGGCCCAATTTGAGCCGGATCCCCGGGATGACCGAGCACAGGTTGGCATTGCCGCACCGCTCGCCGTAGCCGTTGATCGTGCCCTGGACGTGGACGCACCCGGCCTCCACGGCGGCCAGGGCGTTGGCGACGGCCAGCTCCGCGTCATTGTGCGTGTGGATGCCGATGGGTCCGCCCACTTCGCGGGCGACGAGCGCCACCCCGTCGCGGACCTGTCCGGGGAGGCTCCCGCCGTTCGTGTCGCAGAGGACCAGGCAGTCCGCCCCGGCCTCCCGGGCCGCCCGCAGGGTCGCCAGCGCGTAGTCGCGGTTCGCCCGCAGGCCGTCGAAGAAGTGCTCGGCGTCGTAGATGACCTCGCGGCCGGCGGCGCGCAGGAAAGCCACCGACTCCCGGATCATCGCTAGGTTCTCCTCCAGCGTCGCGCGCAGGGCCTCCCGGACGTGCAGGTCCCAGGACTTGCCGAAGATGGTCACGGTGGGTGTGCCAGCGTCGACCAGCAGCCGGAGGTTCGCATCCTCCTCCGGACGCACGCCGGCGCGCCGGGTGCTGCCAAAGGCGGCGATGCGTGCGTGGCGCCACGGGACGGCCCGCGCCTGCTCGAAGAAGGCCAGGTCCTTGGGATTGCTGCCCGGCCAGCCGCCCTCGATGTAGTCGAAGCCCAGCTCGTCCAGCCGACGGGCGATCCGCACCTTGTCCTCGGCGGAGAAGGCGACTCCCGCGGCCTGCGTGCCGTCGCGCAGCGTCGTGTCGTAGACGGCGATGCGTTTCATCGCCGGGCTGTCCCGCCGGCCACCTTCTGGCGGGTGTAGGCGATGATGCCGCCTGCGGCGACCAGCCGGCGCATGAAGTCCGGCAGGGGCGCCGCGGCATGCACGGTCCCCCGCGTCTCGTTGATGATGCGCCCGGTCTCCTGGTCCACGGCGATCTGATCGCCGCTCTCGGTGAGGGGGTGGAGGTCTGCGCACTCAAAGAGGGGCAGCCCGATGTTGAAGGCGTTGCGGTAGAAGATGCGGGCGTAGGACTTCGCCACGATGCAGGCAACCCCCAGGCCCTTGATGGCGATCGGCGCGTGCTCGCGCGAGGAGCCCTGGCCGAAGTTCTCGCCAGCCACCAGGATGTCGCCGGGCCGGATCCTGGAGGCCAGGGATGGATCCAGGTCCTCGAAGCAATGCGGCGCCAGGGCCGCCGCATCGGCGGTGACGAGATAGCGCGCCGGGATGATGACATCCGTGTCCACGTGATCGCCGAGTTTCCAGGCCGTCCCCCGGAAGATCATGCCCCCACCTCCACCCCCGTCTTCCCCAGGACCTCGTCGGGGTGCGCGAGCCGGCCGAGCACCGCGCTGGCGGCGGCCACAGCCGGACCGGCCAGGTAGACCTGGCTCTCCCGGTGCCCCATCCGGCCCACGAAGTTGCGCGACGACGTGCTGACGCAGACCTCTCCCGATGCCAGGACGCCCATGTGCCCGCCGATGCAGGGTCCGCAGGTGGAGGTGCTGACCGCGGCGCCGGCGTCGATGAAGATCTCGATCAATCCTTCGGCCAGGGCCTGGCGGTAGATCGCCGGGGTCGCCGGGATCACCAGCAGCCGCGTGCGGGGGTGGACGCTGCGGCCGGCCAGCAGCCGCGCCGCCACCCGCAGGTCCTCCAGCCGGCCGTTGGTGCACGTGCCGATGAAACACTGGTCCACCGGGACGCCGGCCGCCTCGCGCACCGGCACCACGTTGCCCGGCGACGACGGCGCCGACACCACCGGCTCCAGCCGGCTCGTGTCGTACTCGAAGACCTTCGTGTACTCGGCGTCGCGGTCGGCAAAGACCGGAACGAAGGGCCGCTTCGCGCGGGGCGCCACCCACTCCAGGACCACCTCGTCGGGCTCCATGATGCCGTTCTTGCCGCCGGCCTCCACCGCCATGTTGGTGATGCTGAAGCGTTCGTCCATCGTCAGGTGCCGCAGGGCCTCGCCGGCGAACTCCATGGCGCAGTAGCGGGCGCCGTCCACGCCGATGTCGCCGATGACCCGCAGGACCAGGTCCTTGCCGGTGACCCAGGGCGCCGGGCGTCCGCGGAAGACGAACCGCAGCGTCTCCGGCACCCGAAACCACAGTTCGCCGGTCGCCATGACCGCCGCCAGGTCCGAGGAACCGACCCCGGTGGCAAAGGCACCGAGCGCGCCGTGGTTGCACGTGTGGGAGTCGGCTCCCACGAAGACCTCGCCGGGCAGGACCAGCCCCTCCTCGGCCAGCAGGACGTGGGCAATCCCCGCGCGGCCGATCTCGTAGTAGTGGGGGATCTGGTGGCGGCGGGCGAACTCTCGCATGAGCTTGCACTGCTCGGCCGAGGCGATGTCCTTGTTGGGCGCGTAGTGGTCGGGCACCAGGGCCACGCGGTCGCGGTCGAAGACGGTCGGCACCCCGATCTTCTCGAACTCGCGGAAGGCCAGCGGGGCGGTGATGTCGTTGGCGAAGCAGAAGTCCACGCGGGCCTCGACGAGATCGCCCGGCCGCACGCGGTCCAATCCCGCGTGCGCGGCCAGGATCTTCTCGGTCAGCGTCATACCCATGCCGGATCTCCCGTCCGCACCGATGACCGCGCGGACACCAGGCGGTTGACCGCGTCGAGATAGGCTCGCACGCTCGCCTCCAGGACATCCGTACTGCTGGCGCGGCCCACCGCCACGGCCTCCCCCTCGCGCACGCGCACCGTGACCTCGCCCAGGGCATCGGTGCCGCCGGTGACCGCGCGGATGGCGTAGTCCATCAACTGCGCCTGCACGCCGGTCAGGCGGTTGACCGCTGCGCACAGCGCGTCCACCGGCCCATCGCCGGTGGCGGCCTCGGTGGCCGTCCCGCCTTCGGAGGCCAGCGTCACCGTGGCCGCGGGCGGCGAGCCCGTGCCGGTGGACACCTGGAACGCCTTGAGCACAAAGCGCTCCGGCGCGGCGCGGACCTCCTCGTCCACCAGGGCCAGGATGTCCTCGATGGTCACCTGCTTCTTGCGGTCGGCCAGGACCTTGAAGCGGGCGAAGGTGCGGCTGATCCCGGCCTCGTCCAGCACGACTCCGTGATCTTCCAGGGCCTTGCGGAAGGCATGCCGGCCCGAGTGCTTGCCGAGCACGAGGCGGTTGGTCGGCAGGCCGATGTCCTCGGGCCGCATGATCTCGTAGGTGGCGCGGTTGATCAGCACGCCGTGCTGGTGGATGCCGGCCTCGTGGGCAAAGGCATTCTCGCCCACGACGGCCTTGTTGGGCTGGACCGGGATGCCGGTGATGGCGACGAGCAGCCGGCTGGTGCGGTGGATCCGAGTGGTGTCGACGTTCGTGCGGAGGCCGTAGGTGTCGCGCCGCGTGCGCAGCGCCATCACGATCTCCTCCAGCGCGGCATTCCCCGCCCGCTCGCCGATCCCGTTGATGGTGCACTCCACCTGCCGGGCGCCGGCGGCCACTGCGGCCAGCGAGTTGGCGACCGCCAGGCCCAGGTCGTCATGGCAGTGGACGCTCCAGACGACCCGGTCGCTGCTGGGAATGCGCTCGCGCAGCGTCCGGATCAGGCCCGCGTACTCGTCCGGCGTGGTGTAGCCCACCGTGTCGGGCACGTTGATGACCGTGGCCCCGGCCCCAATGGCCGCATCGAAGATCCGGCAGAGGAACTCGACCTCCGACCGGCTGGCGTCTTCGGCCGAGAACTCCACGTCGTCGGCAAACCGGCGCGCCTGGCGCACCGCGGCCTCCGCCGCCGCCACGACCTCGTCAGGCGTCATGCGGAGTTTGTGCTCCATGTGGATCGGCGAGGTGGCGATGAAGACGTGCACGCGGGGGCGCGCAGCGGGGGCGAGCGCCTCGACGGCCGCGTCCACGTCCTTCGGGTTCGCCCGGGCCAGGGCCGCGATCGTGGCCTCGCGCACCTCCCGGGCCACGATCTGGACCGCCTCCAGGTCGCCGGGCGACGAGATGGGGAATCCGGCCTCGATGACGTCGACGCGCAGGGCTTCGAGTTGACGGGCGAGCTCCAGCTTCTCGGCCGGCGTCATGGAGAAGCCGGGCGACTGCTCGCCGTCGCGCAGCGTGGTGTCGAAGATGCGGACCAGGTCGTCCATCGGGTGCCTCCGACCTCAGGTGTTCTGGGCCCCGCGCACCAGCGTCACCTGCCCGGTGCGGGCCATCTCGCGGATCCCGTGCTTGGCGAGCAGGGAGATGATCGCGTCGATCTTGTCGGTACGGCCGGTGACCTCCAAGGTGATGGTGCGGTCGGTGAGGTCCACGACGCTGGCGCGGAAGACGGTGGCGATTTCCATGATCTCCATGCGCGTCCCGGGATTGACATTGACCTTGATGAGGGCCAGCTCGCGGTCCACGGTGGGCGTGCCGTCGACGGCGGTCGCCCGCAGCACCTCCACCAGCTTACGCAGTTGCTTGGCGAAGGATTCCGTCCGGTCCGGCGGCGTGTCCACCACGATGGTCATGCGCGAAATGGTGGGATCCTCGGTAGGCCCCACCGACAGGCTGTGGATGTTCACCCCGCGGCGCCGGATGAGCCCGGCCACCCGGACCAGGACCCCCGGCTGGTTGCGGACCAGGACCGAAATGGTCGCGGTGTGCGACTGACTCATCTCGTCGACTCCCTCCGCCTGTGCCACCGGCCTCACCGGACGGCGATGTCCACGGGCGGCCGCATGGCGGCTAGCGTGGCCAGCACCCCGTGGATCGGGTGTGCGCGGAAGGCCTCGATGAGCGCCGCGTCGGCGCGCGGCTGCGCATCGGCCGCGGGGTAGGCGATCTGGGACAGCAGGGCCTCGAACCGCGGCCCCCACTTGCGCGTGCCCAGGCGCGCCGTTGTGGAGCAGTTGTCCACCATGTAGGCGACGCCGCGGGCGTGCATGTAGGGGAGCAGGGAGTCCACGGCCTCGATGACGGACTCGTTGGCGATCTCGGAATAGGGGTGCCCCCGCTCCACGAGCACGTCTACCTGGGCCATCATCGTCCCCAGGAAGGTTCCGGCGGTGAAGGCGTGGATCTCCGCCCCCAGCCGCCCGCGCTGCCGGCGCACGTCGGCCCCCACCTGCCACATCCGGCTCCCCTCGATGGGCGGGATCGGGTACTCGGCCAGTCGCTCGCCGGCCAGGATCACGCTGCGCAGTTCGTTGCCCGAGGCCACCTCGTCGTAGATCTCGACCATCAGCGGCTTCGTCGTGGTGTAGGCGGCCGCATAGGCCCGTTCGAAGTCCGCCCGCTCCGGACCCGACAGCCCGTCGTAGACGGCGCGCAGTCCCTCGCGGGAAATCCGCTGCGCGATCGGCCCGGTGATGCTCTCGCACGCGTGGACGAAGGCCTCCTGCTCCGAGTAGCCCTGGGCGATGTAGCGGCGGTAGAGGCTCTCGACGATGCCCCAGACCGCGCCCAGCAGGATCGCCCGCTCGCCGAAGATGTCGGAGAGGTACTCGGAGGTCAGCGTCGTCTTGAACGTATACGGCGCCCCCAGCGCCACCGACCAGGCCAGGGCGACCTCGGTGGCGCGGCCGTCGATGTCCTGCTCGACCGCGAAACTGGTGTTGATCCCGGCGCCGTTCGTCTCGCGGCCCTGTTCGTAGAGGCGGCGGACCGAGGGGCCCATGCCCTTGGGGCACACGCCGATGACGTTCACCGTGGGCGGGAACCGGTCGCCCATGTTGCGCAGGTGGCCCACCAGGAAGCCGTGGGACAGCCCCAGCGTGGCGCCCGGCCGCAGCGCCTGGAAGATGCGCGGGTACAGCGCGGCCTGCGCGGCGTCGGCGATCAACAGCAGGACCAGGTCGGACCGCTCGATCACCTCGAACATGTCGCCCAATGTGCCGCTGGCTTCGGTGAACCCCGCCTGGCGGGCCGCCTCGAATGAGCCCGACCCTTCCCGCAGCCCGACGACGACCGTGATCGGGGTGCCCTCCAGCGACTCGCGCAGGTTCATGGCCTGGGCCGGGGCCTGCGAACCCCAGCCGATCACGCCGATGGTGCGGATGCCCGCCAGCGCCTTGGGCAGCAGGGGGAACAGGTGCCGCCCGCCGCGGACGAAGGACTCGCGCCGGCCCGCCAGGTCCAGCGTCTCCACCGGGAAGATCGCCGAGGTGAAGGTGTTCTCGGCGGCGGCCGCAGGTGCCGATGCGTGGGACGCCATGGTCATGCCGTCACGCATCGAGGATCATCTCCTTGACCGACTGCCCCGAGGGGATCATCGGCAGGCAGTTCTCCTCGGGATCGCAGAGCACGTCCACCACGCAGGGGACGCCCTCGGTGGCCAGCGCCTCGCGCAGCGCGCCCTCCACTTGCTCCGGCCGCTCCACCCGGATCCCCCGCGCCCCGTACACCTCGGCCAGCCGGGCGAAGTCGGGGTTGCGCAGCAGCGACGCCGACAGCCGGCCGCGGTAGAAGAAGGTCTGCCACTGCCGGACCATCCCCAGGGCGCCGTTGTTGAGAATGATGATCGGCAGGCTCAGCCGGTGCTCCACCGCCGTGATCAGGTCCTGCAGGGTCATCTGGAACCCCCCGTCGCCGACCACGGCGAAGACCTGCCGGTCCGGACAGGCGAATTTGGCGCCCATCGCCGCGGGGAAGCCGAAGCCCATGGCCCCCAGCCCCCCGGAGGTGATGAACGACCGCGGCGCCCTCGGCCGGTACCACTGCGCCAACCACATCTGGTGCTGCCCCACGTCGGTCACCGCGATGGCCCGCCCCTCGGTGAGCCGGTTGAGCAGGTCGCAGACGTACTGGTGGCTGATGCGGTCTGGGCCCTGGCGGTACCGGAAGGGGTACCGCGTGCGCCACTCGTCGATCTGCTGCCACCACGCGTCGATCTGCGGGGGGCGCACCTGCGGCAGCAGCGCCGCCAGCACCCGCCTGGCGTCGCCGACGATCGGCACGTGCGCCGGCTTGTTCTTCCCGATCTCCGCCGGGTCGATGTCGATGTGGATGAACCGCGCCCCCGGCGCGAAGTCCTTCAGCCGCCCGGTTACCCGGTCGTCGAACCTCACCCCCACGGCCAGGATGACATCCGCCCCGTTGATCGCCCAGTTGGCATAGGCGCTGCCGTGCATGCCCACCATCCCCAGGCACAGCGGGTTCGTCTCGTCCATCGCCCCCTTGCCCATCAGCGTCAGCACCGTCGGGATCCGCGTTCGCTCCACCAGCGCCGTCAGTTCCGCGCTCGCCCCCGAGGTGATGATCCCGCCGCCGGCGTAAATGACCGGCCGCTGCGCCGCCGAGAGCAACTCGGCTGCTGCCGCGATCTGGCCGGGGCTGCCCTCGGCGATCACCCGGTAGCCGGGGATCTCGACGGCGTCGGGGAACTCCGGCTCGACCAGCTCCTGCGAGACGTCCCGCGGGATGTCCACCAGCACCGGCCCCGGCCGGCCGGTGCGGGCCAGGTAGAACGCCTCGTGAATCGCCCGCGGGATGTCGGCCGCCCGCATCACCAGCGTGTTCCACTTCGTGATCGGCATCGTGATGCCGGTGACGTCCGCCTCCTGGAAGGCGTCGTTGCCGATCACCGGCCGGGCCACCTGCCCCGTGATGGCCACGATCGGAATGGAGTCCATCATGGCGTCGGTGATCCCCGTCACGAGGTTCGTCGCCCCCGGCCCCGAGGTCGCCGTGCACACCCCCACCCGGCCCGAGGCCCGCGCGTAACCCACCGCCGCGTGCGCGGCCACCTGCTCGTGGCGGCAGAGGATGTGCTGGATCCCGTCTGCATCGTAGATGGCATCGTAGATGGGCAGGGACGCCCCGCCGGGATGGCCGAACATGAGCTCGACCCCTTCCCGGCGCAGCGCCTCCATCAGCACCTGGGCGCCGTTCATCCTCGGCGCGGGGGCGGCCGGGCCGTCCGCCTCCCTCGAGGCCGACCGCGCCGGCCGGCGCGCCGTTCGGGTCCGTGGTGCCGTCATCTGCCGGGCCATCTCAACCCCTCCAAACCGCTCTCATGGCGTCTCTCCGTGCCTCCTCGCCGAACCAGCGAGCCCCTGTGCAAACACAAACGGGACCATCCCAAGGACGGGATGCTCCCGCGGTACCACCTTAGTTCCCTCCCGGCATCGCGGCCGGCAGGGCCCTCGTGCCCGTCTCGGGGGCGACCGGCGGGTCTTACTCGCGGTTCAGACCCGCAGCTCGGGGACGAGGTTCGGCGGTTCTTGGAGACCGGCTCACACCAGACCCGGCTCGCTTCCTCCGCGAGCCCGCCTACTGCTTCCCGTCGTCGCTCATCTGCTGGATGAAGAAGCCTGAGCGATAGGCACCGGTGAGGAACCTATCCCTCAGGCTTCTATCCTGAAGGTGTAACGGCAACGTCCGCCGTCTGCGCCGCTTGGACCGGTCCGACCCCGGTCGGGCCGCGGAACCCTAGGCGCACTCCCTCGCATTCAGCGTTCTGAAATTACCGCTTATGGTAGCCGGGCGCAACTCTCCTTGTCAAGCCCCCGCATTGCCTCAATCGCACCCTATCCCACCCTGACCGGCGCCGCCCACGTCCCGGCCGGCCGATCGGGCCGTCGCCGCGGCGGCCCGGTTACTGTCGCCAGATCAGATGCAAAAACGGCCCATCCAGGGTGTGCTCCAGGACGTCGGTCGGCCGGCGGAAGTCAATCCGCTGGAACCGCCAGCCGGCCTCGCCCGCCAACCGCGCGCTCCGTTCGTAGCGGATCGCGAACTGGGCGTCGGTGAGCGTCCCGCCGTAGGTGGTGGTCGTCGTCGTGCCGCCGCTGACGAAGTTCTCGGTCACGTTCATGGCGAACGCGTGGGCCAAAAACAGGCGCGCCGACCACGGCCCGCGCAGCGGGATGTGCGCCTCGGCGCCCAGGCGCGGCCCGCCGGCCCGCGCCTCGTCGCTGGTCGCCAAAGCGGAGTCCTCGGTGCGGGCGCGGTAGTACTGCCAGCCGGCCAGCAGATCGACCATCAGCGGCCCCGGTCCCACCCGGTAGCGCACGTCCACGCTGGAAATCGTCACGTTGCCGCTCACCGACGCCGGGGCGGGCGCGTCGTTGAAGGTGATGTTGCGCCAGGCGCCGCCGGCGTAGTCGAAGGCCAGCCACCATCGGTCGCGGAGTCTGAGCCGCGCGTCGAGCATCAGCAGGGTGTTGTCGGCCTTGACGTCCACCGGCCCCACAAACCGCCACTTCCCACGGCCGAACCACGCGCCGACGCTGAGCGTGAAGCGCTGGTCGGGGGCCTGGTAGGCAAGAAGAGAGTGGTCCGGCCGGGTCTGCCCGCGCGCCGATGCCGGCAGGACCAGCACGAAGGTCAGGACGAGTGTTGCGGCCAGAATGCGCGTCATGTCAGCTCCTCCCCCTCGGCCCGCCGTCACAGCTGCTCCGACTGTCCCGCATTCAGGGTCGGGATGCGGAACACAAACGTGCTAGAGAAATCGCCGGCCCCGTCATTGGGATCGTTGTTCCCGAAGGCGTCCGGGTCAGTACCATAGAAGGTTTGCCCGTCGGTCACGACCAGCCGTGGCGAACGAGAGGCAATCGCGTAGAAGCGCAGGTTGTGGGTGGTTCCGCGGCCGCGCACGATGGCGTTCACGCCGCCGACCTGGATGACCTTCCATCGGTCTGTGCTGAACGACCCGCCGGCTGACGCGTCGATGTCGAAGTCCAGCGACCGGGCGAAGCGGAGGTTGGTGATGGGCGACGTCCCGGTGTTGGTCAGGGTGATGTTGAAGCTGGCATAGCGATCGCCCCGGCGAAGGCCGATGACCAGGGTCACGCGCAGCGGCCCCACGTCCACGACCGACCGCATGGCAAAGTTGGTTCCGTCAGAGGACGTCTCGGCCGAGACCAGGGTCGTCGTTCCGGCTCCCATGTTGAACAGCCCGGGGTCGCCCAGGTTCCCGTCGGCACCACCCCAGTAGAGCGAGCCGCCGTAGTCGAACTTGACGCTCCAGCCCTCACAGGAACAGCCAGGGATCATGACGTCGAACTCACTGGGGCTGGTAGGCAGCTGTCGCGAGGCGAAGCCGACGCTGTTGGTCGGTGCCGGGTTCACGCCGGGCGAGAGGAAGGGCGTGGGCTGGATATCGCTGCCGGGGGTCACCATCGCTCCCCCCCGGTTGAGGCCGATCTGAATGAAGTCGCCGGTGAGGACCTGGGGTCCCGTCACCGCCGTCCAGGTCCCAGGCACCGGGAACGGAGTGGAACTCTGGTAGATCGCCAACAGGTCGGCGTCGTCCACCCCGCCCATGATGATGAAGGGGATGCCTGGGGTGATCTGCGGCCCGCCCCCGTAGGGGAGCGGGATGGGCGTGCCGGCCAGGTTGCCGATGGTGCAGGCCGAGGTGAACAGGGCAAAGACAATTAGTACACCTACCTGGATCCTCCGGCTGAGATCCAGCATGTTAGCCTCCTGGGTTGTCCGCCGTGAAACCTCTCCACGTGCCTCCGGGACGCACGCGTCCCCCGGACACGTTCACTGCAAGCATACCGGCCATTCGACGCGCCGGCGGCCACTCCTGCCTGCAAGCAGGACAAATTCAGCAGGAATTGGGGGCGCCGGAGGCCAAGCTTTCACCACGCCTTCGATGGGGATGGAGCAGGTGCGCGTCCGCTGGTTTGCGATCCTGACGCTTGCGGCCGCTGCCGCCGGATGCGGCTCAGTTGGCGGTCTGATCGGCCTGCCTGCGGGGAGCTCCGAGAGCCCCTCCCCCACGGTGGCATCGGTGCAGCCGCCAGCGGACGCCGTCGCGCCGCTGGATGCGCCGATCAGCATCACCTTCACCAGGCCGATGCAGTCCGGCGCCCTCGAGATTGCCGCCGAACCGGCCCTGACGTTCGGAGAGCCGCAGTGGTCGGAGGACGCCAGAACCGTCACGGTCCGACCCGCCTCGCCGCTTGTCCCGGGCGTGATCTACACGGTCCGCGTACGCGGCCGCGACCGGCTGGGGAACCCGATGGCCGAGGACTTCGTGTGGAGTTTCTCAGCCGGCGCGCCCGGTGGGGGGCGGCTGCGCATCGCCGAGCGGCTCGAGGTGGGTATGGACGCGCGCCTCTTCACTTTCTTCGCTGCCCGACTGGCTGCAGAAGAGAGAGGAGGGGCCGAACCCGACCCCCTCCGGAGCGCGGCGCGGGCCAGACTCGCTGAGCTGCCCGCGCGCGTGGTGGATCCGGTCCGGAGGTTTTTTGCCGATCATCCAGCGTCAGCCGAGGAATACCTCGCGGCCGTGCTGGCCCTGTCGGCCCCGCCGGAGTTCCGCGAGGCCGCCCCTCCGCCTGCGAGTCAGGGGGCGTCGGGCCCCCAGGGGCAGTCCGGCGGCACGGAGCGCTCACCGCCGAGGCAGCAGCCGGGCAGCCGGCCGGCCGCCAGTCCGCAGGCATCACCCTCGCGCGCCGGATCGCCGAGCCCCCAGGTCTCGTCCCCCGCTCTCTCGGGGCTCGGTCCGCTGCTGGCTCAGTTCTATACCGGCGCGAAGATCGCCGAGTGGTGGCGGTCGGCGGGAACGGCACATGCGGAGGCGCTGGAGAGCCAGCGCAAAGAGGCTCCTCTCATCCTGGGCCAGGCGGCCGACTACCTCCGGGGACCGGCGAGGCCGATCAGCCGTGTGGTCGTCCTCCCCAACCTCCTGGGACGGCCCGGTGAAGGGTACCTCGTCCAGCAGCCCGAGCGCGTGATCTTCGTGGTGGCGGCCTCGCCGGCGCCAGACCGGATGGCGCTCGTCCGGCCGTTCGTGCGCCTGGTGCTCGGCCCGATTCGGGGGACCGCCGAAGACGCCGTGCAGCGCGTGGAGCCGGTCTACGCACCGGTGCGCGAGATCGCCGCGGCGCGCTCGGGGCTGCGGACGTGGCACGAGGTGGTCGCAGAGAGCCTGATCGAGGCTGTGGCCATCCGGCTGGCCCTCTCCGGCGAGGAGGCGCAGGCCGCCCTCCGGGCCGGATACGACCGCGGGCTGGTCCTCATCCATCACTTCACGTCGCAACTCGCCGACTACGAGCGGAGCACCGTTCCCCTGGCGGCCTACTACCCCACCATGGTGGCGTCGGTGGACACTGACCTGGAGTTGCGCCGATGGGCCGAGCACCGGAGGAATTGAGCCCCGACGGACAGCCCGCAGGCACCGGCGCGTCTCGCGCGGCCCGGGCTACGGGGTCGTCACCCGGAGTTCGCCGCCGGCCAGGGCGAAGTTGGGATCGGGCCTGGGCCGACCCCTCGGCGGCGGAATGCGCAGGTAGACGTCGCGCCCCACCGTGACGGTCACGAACCCAAACCGGTCGCCCGGACCCAGGCCCAGGGCATCCAGCGGCCGGTTGAGTTCGTCGGTGGTCACGAAATTGAGCATGAACCGGGTCGGCAGCGCTGGCCCGGTCGCCAGATCGGCTAGCGGGACGTTCACACGGAGGGTGCGCCGGTCCGGCAGCACCTGACCGAAGGGGAAGGGTGCCGGCGGCCGGATCGCCGTGAAGCCGAAGGGCTGCAGGCTCGTCGGCGGGACGACGCCAAAGAAGAACCGGCCCTCGCGGTAGACGACATAGTGGGTCCAGTTGGTGCTGTCGGGCTGCGGTCCAGCCAGGAGGGATTCCCCCACCGTGAAGGCGATGTAGTATGCCCCCCCGCGGTCCTGGATCGACCCGACCACCGCCAGGGTGATCACCACCTGGGGCCCCGATTGGGCCCCGGCAGGGCCGGGCACCGACAGCGCCCACGCCGCAGCCGCCACCAGCAGGATCGTCCTCATAGTATCTTCCCTCCCAATCCGGCTAAGGCCGCGGTGACAGCCACGGCTGCTCGAACACGATGTTCCCCTGCGATCCCACGCCCACCCGTCCGCGGGCCCAGGGGAGCGCGGTCAGCCAGGTCTCCAGCCAGATCTCCCGCGTCAGGCCCCGATACGTCACCGCCGTCGCCAGACAGTCCTCCCAGAACCTGGTGATCGTCAGTCGGTCGTGGAACACTTGGCGGCTGAACCCATCATAGAACCCGTAGTAGGAGGCCTGCCAGTCCGGGCTGAGTCTGACGTCAAACGAGAGTTCGGCGCGGGCCAGTTGACCCAGGACCGGCTCGTATGAGAGCGCCGACGCCACCACCCAATCGGGACGCGGCGCGTACTGGGCTCTGACGACCGCCGGGGCCAGGCGGCCGGCCATCGCGTCGAACGACGTGTTCCCGGCCACGGTCAGGTTGAGTCGCCGATAGGTCACGGTCGCTTCCGCCTGCGCCACCCGGGTGAAGAGCCGGTCGAACGTGAACGGGGTGCGCCCGGCTTCGTCCTGATACGTCACCCCGAGCTGCAGCGTCCACATGTCGCCGAGGTATCGCGTGAAATCCACACGGCCTGCAGTGAACCCCCGCAGGTCGCCGGTCGTGTAGCGCGAGAGGCGCGCCTCGGCGTACAGGGTCAACAACTCCCGGTCGGACTCGATGAGCGGGCCGCTGAGGCTGAGCCCCAGATCGGTCCGCACGGCCTCGGTGGTGGTCGCGAACTGGACCTGGCGGAAGCGACCGACCCCTCCCAGGAGGCGATAGCCCAGCGGCGTCTTGCCCAGCGGTCGGAGTTCCGTCGCGAACGTCAGTTCGGGCAGCCGCTCGGTCACCGCCCGGAAATCGCCCAGAAACCGATCAGCGTCGAGGTCGATGCGACCCTCGGTGATCAGCGAGGCGGTGTAGCCCGGCCCCTGGTACTGGAGGGTCAGCCGCGGGAAGAGTTCATCGTCCGTCCCCAAAATCGAGGTGCTCCGGGAGAAATCCGCCAGGATCTCCGCCCGGAGCGCGGGCGTGATCTGTTGGGTGTGGAGCACCCGTGCCGCGTAGGTCCGGAATCCGAACCCTCCGAAATCGCGATCGGTGAAGCTCTGATAGAGGGTCGTCGAGAACCTCGGCCCCGCATAGTAGGTATCCAGGGAGAGGA
Organism: Candidatus Fervidifonticultor octavus; assembly: GCA_031459655.1. Classification (GTDB taxonomy): domain Bacteria; phylum Sysuimicrobiota; class Sysuimicrobiia; order Sysuimicrobiales; family Humicultoraceae; genus Fervidifonticultor_A; species Fervidifonticultor_A octavus_A. The sequence goes on from JAVKID010000024.1 coordinate 31,209, forward strand.
AGGTGTCGGTTGTCCTGAAAAGCGCCCCCGACCGGGTCAGGAGGTCGGTGTAGAGCCGCGCGTGGACCTCGCCCAGGCGCTGCTGGTGGTTGAGGACCAGGCGGAAGTCGTGCCCCGAGGTCCGCCGGTTGTCCAGCCGGTAGAGAAAGGCCGACCCCGTCGCTGAGGTGAACCGGTAGGTGTGCTCGAGCCCGTAGCCCGTTCCGAGCCGCTCCATCAGGTCCAGACGCAGGTAGCCGAACTGGTCCGGGTTGAGGGCGTACGTGTAGAACGTCTTGACGTAATAGCCCTCCACCTCGGAATAGCCCGCGACGGGCAGCAGCTGGCTGGCCCGTGGCTCGCGCAGGAACACGATGAAGTACGGCCAGGTCAGGAGGCGGCGGCCCCCGATCCAGACGCTTACCTGACGGCCAATGATCTTGTCGTTGGGGAACACCTGGAACTCGCGCGCGGTGAGGTAGACGAGCGGGGCGGGGCCTTCGCACGTGGTGCAGAATCCTTCCCGGGCGGTCGTGGCGCCGCCGAGGACGCCGTCGACGACCGTCGCCCGCAGGTGCACCGTGCCCAGCACCGGGGGTCCGCGGTAGTCGGCTTCGGCCTGCTGGATGCGGCCTCTGCGGGTTGTCAGGTTGTACTCCAGCACAGCCCCCCGCACCTGCGAACGGCCCACCTCGATGGCCACGTGGCCTTCGGCCAGCACGTCGTTGGTAGCCAGATTGGCCTGGAGCCGATCGGCGGAGATGGTCACGTCCTGATACACGACGACCACGTCTCCGGTCGCGACGAGGATGCGCGCCGCGCGGTCGTATTGGAACCTGCGGGCCCGCAGGGTGACCGGGATGTCCTCTTGGGCACCGGCCTGAGGCGAACCCACCAGCAGGCCTGCCAGGAGCATGGCCAGCACCGCCTGGGCACGTCGGCCAGCGGCCCGCGAAATCACCGGGGCGTCGGCGTGGGACGGGCTGTCGGGGTGGGGCTCGGTGCAAGAGACCGGACGACGAACTCTGTTTGCACATCCCCCTCGGCCTCGAAGGTCTCGTGATCGAGGGAGATCACGACGCGGTCGGCCCGCAGGCGTTGTCCGTCGGCATCCCGCATCCGGACGTTGCCGGTCACAACGAGGACCCGGGTCGCCTCGGTGTAGGTCGCGCGGTCCCCTAAGACCCATCGCTCCTTCTGCGTCACGGTCAGCGGCCCGTCGGCTGTGATGTCACGCTCCCGCAGAGTCATGGTCAGCCGGGTGCAGGTCAGGCGCGTGACCGAGGCCAGCGCCTGCTGGTCCCGCGGATCGCGGGGCGGAGCCACCAGGCCCTCGCGGACCAGCCATTCGCCGCTCGTCTGCTCCAGGACCACCCGGCCGATCAGGACGAGCCGGTTGGCCGGCTCCGAGTACGTCATACGGTCGGCCCAGGCGGTCTTGTCGCGCTGTCTGACCTCGACGCGGTCTTCGGCCTCGGCCTCGTTCGCCTCCCAGCGGAAGACGATCCGGCCGGCGGTGATGGTCGTCTCCTCCTTGGCCAGGGCGCTCAGGACCCGGTCGGATGGACTCGGCGGCGGCCCCGGCGATCGGACCAGCACTACCTCGCCGCGCACGTCGGCCCGCCGGGCCGGCAGGTTGGCCAGCAGCCGACGGCCGGTCAACTTCACCCCGGGCCGCGTGAGGGAGATCCCGCCTTCGGCAATCACATCGCCGGAGGTGGCCTCGTAGCGGAGCGACGAGGCGGTCAGCAGGCCGTCGGCCTGTTCGACCTCGACGCCGCCCGACGCCGTCGTGACCTCGTGGCGCAGGTCGAAGTGCATCTCCGGGGACCGCACCGTGGCGTCCGGTCGCCTGAACACCGCGCCGCCCGTGGCCGTCGCCTGGTCCGTGCGGAACTCGTACCTGACGACAGGCGCCACCAGCGTGGACTCCCGGCGGCGGACGCTCACGGTGCCCTCCGCCGTGGCGACCTGGGCTCTCGTGTCGACCCGCAGGACGTCGGCACTCATCCGGACCTCGCCAGCCTCCAGCTGGACATGGCC
>JAVKID010000025.1:0-33146 GCA_031459655.1 Candidatus Fervidifonticultor octavus
ACGCGGCGGTCCAGGCGCTGGCGGGGGAGTCGGGCCCGGTCCTGCTGGACCGCTACCTCGACGGCCTGGAGGTGGAACTCGACGCGGTGGCGGACGGGACCAACCTGCTCATCCCCGCGCTGATGGAGCAGATCGAGCGCGCCGGCGTGCACTCGGGTGACAGCCTGGCGCTGCTGCCGGCCCGTTCCGTGCATCCCGATACCGCCCGCGTGATCGTCGACTACGCGGCGCGGCTCGCCTGGGCGCTGCAGGTCAGAGGGTTCCTCAACATCCAGCTGGTGATCTGGCAGGGCCAGCCCTACGTCCTGGAGGTGAACCTGCGCGCCAGCCGCACCGTCCCCTTCGTCTGCAAGGCCACCGGCGTGCCGCTGGTCCGGCTCGCCACCGAGGTGATGCTCGGCCGGTCGCTGGCGGAGTTCGGGTACGCGGGTATGACGTTGCTGCCGCCGCCGGACCGGTGGGCGGTCAAGGCGCCGGTGTTCTCCAGCGGCAAGCTCCACGGTGCCGATCCCCTGCTGGGTCCGGAGATGCGCTCGACAGGCGAGGTGATGGGCACCGGCCCCACGCCCGAGGCGGCGCTTCGCCAGGCCTTCGTGGCCGCGGGCGTGCCGCCGGCGATCGAGCGTTCCCTGCTGCTATCCGTGGCCGACCGTGACAAGGACGGCGCTGCGGCCCTGGCCGCCCGCGCTGCGGCGGCGGGATTCGAGATCACCGCCACCCCGGGGACCGCCGCAGCGCTGGCGGCGCGCGGCGTGGCCGCCGAACCCGTCGAGGTGGGACGGGCGGCTGTCCTGGTCCGGGACGGGCGCATCGGTGCGGTCGTCAACACCCCGACCCGCGGCTGGCAGCCCGACCGCGCCGGGTTCGCGCTCCGGCGGGCCGCCGCGGAGTTCGGCGTGCCCGTCTTCACGTCGCTGGACTCGGCGGGCGCATTCGTCGAGGCGTTCGCGGCCCAGCAGGACGGGTCTTGGCCCATCAAGAAGCACAACTCAGGGGGATCTTGAGCGAGGAGGCGAGGAACGTGAAACGCACTCGATCGCTGGCTGCCGCCGTCCTCCTGGTGACCGTCTTCTCGGGAGGCGCCGGCGGTGCACCGGGTCCCGTCTGGCCCGAGAATCGGCCGGTGACCATCGTGGTTCCCTTCGCCGCGGGCGGCGGGACCGACCTCATCGCCCGGCAGCTCCAGCGGGCGATGCAGCGCTTCATCGAGGTCCCCATCGTGATCCGCAACATCCCGGGCGCCGGCAGCGGCATCGGGTCCAACGAGGTCCTCCGGGCCAGGCCGGATGGACACACCCTGCTGCTGTCGGGCACGCACACGGTGACCGCGACCCTGCAGGGGCTGGCCGCCGGGTCCATCATCCAGTTCGACCACATCGCCAGCCTGAACTGGGACGCCTTCGTCATCGCGGTCCTGGACAGTTCACCCTACCAGACCCTCAAGGACCTCATCGACGCCGGCAAGCAGAATCCCGGCAAGATCACCATCGGGCACGCCGGGGTGGGGGCGCTGACCCACCTGACCGCCGAGGCCCTCAACAAGGCGGCCGGGAGCCCCTGGACCGTCGTCCCGTTCGAGGGCGGGGCGCGCCTGATCGCCGGCGTCCTCGGCAATGTGGTGACCGCGGGCGTCTTCTCGCAGTCGGAGGTGCAGGCGCAGGCCGGCCGCCTGCGGCCGCTGGCGGTCACCAGCCTGCGGCGCACCCCGCTCTTCCCGCAGACGCCGACGGTGGAGGAACTGGGATTCAAGAACATCCCGCAGGGGAGTTTCCGCTCCATCAGCGGTCCCAAGGGCATCCCGATGGAGACGCGGCGCGCGATCGCGGCGGCGGTGGGCCGGGCGATGAACGACCCCGAATGGATCGCGTACTCACGCGCCAACGGGCTGGTGAAGATCTACCTGACCAACGAGGAACTCGAGCGGTACATCGCCGTGCTGACGCTGGACCTCTCGAAGCTGCTGCGGCAGGTGGGCCTGATGCGGTGAGCCGGTCTGCGCGTCTCGCGGTCAGCGCCGCCATCGCGGTCGTCGCGCTGACCGCCATCCTGCTCGCCCGAGAGATCCCCAGCCGACACGTCCGCGGCGATCCCGGTCCGCGGGCGCTCCCGATCGGCGCCGCCGCCGTGATCCTGGTGGGGGCCGCCGCCGCGCTGGCAGACGACGCGCGCCGCTCCCCGGTCCGACGCGCCCCCGCCGATCCGGTGGGCCACAGCCTCCCGGTGGCCGCGGCCACGGCCGCATACCTCGTCCTCATGCCTGTTGTGGGATTCGGGCCGGCCACCGCGTTCTTTGTGACCGGAACCTCGCTCTGGCTCGACCGTCCGCGGCGGCATCCCGTGCTGGCCCACCTGCTGGTCGGGGCGGGCGCGGCGGGGGTCCTGTGGGTCGCGTTCGGCCGGCTCCTCGACGTGGCGCTGCCGCAGGGCCCGCTGGGGATCTAGCGTGGAACCGCTCGTCCAGGGGCTGGCGTTCGTTCTCCAACCGGGGACGCTGCTGTGGATCGTGGTAGGCGACATCGTCGGGATCTTCATCGGCGCGCTCCCTGGGCTGACCGCCACCATGGGGCTGGCGCTCTTCCTGCCGGTGATCGTCCAGCTCGACCCCCTGACCGGGATCGCCCTGATGCTGGGCCTCTACTTCGGCGCGGTCACGGGGGCCTCGATCCCCGCCATCCTCTTCGGGATTCCGGGCAACCCCAACGCCATCGCCACGGTCTTCGACGGCCTGCCGATGGCGCGTCGGGGCCAGGCCGGGGTGGCCCTGGGCGGCGCGGTGATCGCCTCGTTCATCGGCGGGCTGGTGAGCACGGCCGCGCTGCTGGCGGCGTCCCCGGCCCTGGCCCGCTTCTCCCTGCTGTTCGGTCCGCCGGAATATTTTGCGCTGGCGGTCGCCAGCCTGACGATTATCGCCAGCGTCTCCGGCCCCTCGCTCCTGAGGGGGCTCGTGATGGGCGCCGCCGGCGTGCTCCTCGCGACGGTGGGCACCGACGTCATGACCGGTGCCCGCCGCTTCACCTTCGACAACCCCTTCATGGCCGACGGCATCGGCCTGGTGCCGGTGCTCATCGGCATGTTCGGGATCACCCAGGCCCTCGAGGACGTGTCCCGTCCGGGCGGGGCGGGACAGGCCGTCACCCAGCGACTCGGCCGCCTGTTCCCGAGCCTGGGTCAACTGGGCCGCATGTGGCGGATCATCCTGGAATCCAGCTGGATCGGGACGTTCATCGGCCTGTTGCCCGGCGCCGGCGCCAGCGTGGCGGTCGTCCTGGCCTACGAGCGCGCCAAGCAGATCGCCGAGCGCCCCGAGGAATTCGGGACGGGCCGGCTGGAGGGGGTCGTGGCGCCGGAAGTGGCCAACAACGCGTGTATCGGAGGCGGGTTGATCCCGACCTTCACGCTGGCGCTGCCGGCGGAGTCGGCGGCGGTGCCGATCCTGGCAGCCCTGGTCATCCACGGGATCACGCCCGGGCCGCTGCTGTTCACCTTCCAGCCCCACTTCATCTATGCGGTGGTCTTCGCCATGATCGCGGCGAACCTGACCACCTGCGTCTTCCAGCTGGGCGGGATCAGGCTGTTCGTCAAGGCGCTCAGCGTGCCGCCGGCAATGCTGGCCCCCATCGTCATCGTGCTGTCGGTCCTGGGCGCCTACGCGCTCAACGGCTGGATGTTCGATGCGGCGGTGGCCGTCGCCGCCGGGATCGCGGGCTTCATCCTCAAGCGCGCCGGCTACCCCCTGATCCCGCTGATCCTGGGGCTGGTGCTGGGCCAGATGATGGAAGCCGAGTTCCGTCGCGCGATGATCATCACCGGCGGCGATCTCTCCGTCTTTGCCACCCGGCCCTTGAGCGCGGCGCTGCTCGCGGCAGGCGCGATCTCGCTGGTCCGCCAGGTCGCGCGCCAGCGCCGCGCGCGGGAGGCGCGGAGCGAGGGGACATGAGCGGATTGCCCGAGAGCCGCCATCTCCCCGGAGTCCCGGATCGGCCAGGGTATCGCCGGGTCATCGCGGCGCCGGAAGCCGGATTGAAGTTCCTGGAGTTCGCGCTCGTCACCCTGACGCCGGCGGGGACGCCCGTCACCTGGGAGTCCCGCGACCGCGAGGCGGTCGTCTACCTCATCGGCGGCGTCTGCGAGTTCACGGTCTCCGGCGCGGCCGGCTCGCTGGCCGGGGTGCTCGACTCCCGGCCATCGGTGTTCGACGGTCCGCCCCAGGCGGTCTTCCTGCCCTCGGGCTCGCGCCTGGGCCTGGCGAGCCCGCGCGTCGGCGCGCGCCTGGCGATCTTCTCGGCGCCGCCGCTGGCCGACCGCCGGCTGCGCCTGATCGGCCCCCATGACGTCAGCGTCCGCCAGGTCGGGAAGGAGACCTGGTCGCGGCGCGTCACCAGCGTCGTGGACGCGACGGTCGCCAGCCGGCTGGCCGTCGGCGAGACGTTCAACCCCCCGGGGCACTGGTCCAGCTATCCGCCGCACAAACACGATGCTCCGGTGCCCGGGCGCGAGACGCCGATGGAGGAGATCTACCATTTCTTCGTCAGCCCGCCGGCCGGCTTTGGTCTCCAGATGGTCTACACGCCCCCCGATGCCGCCGCGTCCTTCGAGCGCGTCTACCGGGTCCGCGACGGGGACACCGTGGTCATCCCGCGCGGCTACCATCCCGTGGTGGCAGCCGGCGGCTACCGGCTGGCCTACCTCTGGGCCATCTCCGGCGACCGGGTCGACTACGGCGCGTGGACCGACGACCCGGCCCACGCCTGGCTGCTGCGGTGATGCGCCCGGTCATCGTGTTCGACTACGACGGCACGCTCGTGGACGCGTACGGCGTCAAGCGGGAGTCGTACTGGCGCGCGGTCTCCGAGGTGCTGGGGCTTCAGGCGGCGCACCGTCCCATCGTTGAGGCGTCCTATGCCCGGACCAGCGGCGCCCACCGGTTCGAGCAACTGGCGGACACCGCGGCGGCGCTCGGCCGGCCGGTCAGCGAGGCCGACCGCGAGGAGTTCTCCCGCCGCTACAGCGCCTACAACGAAGCGGCCCAGGACCAGATGCCCGAGTTCCCATCGGCCCGGGCCGTGCTGGAGGCGCTGCGGGCGCGCTACGACCTGGTGCTGACTAGCGGGCTGCCGCATGCAGACCTGGTCGCAGACGCCACCCGGCGCAGCCTGGCGGCCTTCTTCGCCGTCATCGAGGGGGGCGACAAGGGGCGCACGCTGGACCGGCTGCTCCGGGAGGGCCGCCAGGTCGTGCTCTTCGTGGGCGACACGCCCCACGATGAGCGCGTCGCCGCCGCTCGCGGCATCCCATTCCACCGGGTGGGCGGCGACATGGATCTGCTCGGGGTCTTGCAGGCGGTCCCATCGGCGTCTTGACGTGGGAGCGTGCACCCCGTGGGGCGTATCGGCATCATGAGGAGGAAGCCCGATGGGTGGAGGGGCAGCGGTGAGCGACGCGGTGGTCGTGCTGGGATCGAGCACCGCGGTGGTGACCGCTGAGCGGGACAATACCGCTCTGGCGTTCCGGATGGAGGGGGCGTCCGTGCTGGTAGACTGTCCCGGGAGCCCGGGGCTCAAACTGCGGCGCGCCGGGATCGATCCGCTGGACCTGGATGCCGTGGTGATTACCCACACGCACCCCGACCACGTCTACGGCCTGCCATCGCTCGTCCACAACCTCCGGCTGCTGGGCCGCCGGACCGCCCTACCGGTGTTTGCGCAGGCGGGCGACCTGGACCGCATCGGCCGCCTGCTGGCGGTCTTCGGCCTGGATACCAGCGCGGCCTTCGTCGACCTGCGGCCGATCATCGCGGATGGGGCCACGCCGTTCTGGGAGCATGCCGGGCATCGGCTCTACGCGCTGCCGGTGGATCACGGGGTCCCGGCCTGCGCCGTCCGGTGGGATTCGGCGGCGGGCGCGCGGGCCGTCTACTCCAGCGATACCAGACCGATGGAGGCGCTCGCCACGTTTGGGCGCGGCGCCGCGCTGCTCATCCACGAGGCAACGTTCTCGGACGCCGAGGCCGAGCGGGCCCGGGCGAGCGGCCATTCCACCGCGGGGGACGCGGGCAGGATCGCAGACCTCGCCGGCGCCCGCCGCCTGCTGCTGGTTCACCTGACCGACGAGGCCGATCCCGCGCAGTGGACTGCCGAAGCCCGCAAGACGTTCGGAGGCCCGGTCGAGGTGCCCGACGACGGAGCCGTCTACGCGCTCTCTTGACCGTGCAGGACGGTCAGCCCGCCCGTCGTCGTCCCGCCGTCCACCGCGATCGTCTGCCCCGTGATGTAGGCGGCCTCCCGGCTGGCCAGGAACACGACCAGCGCCGCCACCTCTTCGGGGGTGCCCATCCGGCCCATGGGGATCACCGCGACCAGCCGCCGGCGGGTCTCCTCGGGCAGTTCCGCGACGATGCCGGTGTCGATGGCGCCGGGCGCGATGGCGTTCACCGTGACGCCCTCCGGGGCCAGGACGCGGGCCAGCGCTTCGGTCAGGCCGATCAGCCCGGCCTTGGCCGCCGCATAGTTGGCCTGGCCCATGGGGCCGACGATCCCGGCGATGGAGGCGATGTTGATGATGCGGCCGGATTTGCTGGCCAGCAGGTGGGGCAGCGCGTGACGGCAGCAGCGCACCGCGCCGGTCAGGTTGACGTCCAGGACGTCCTGCCAGTCCGCGGGCTGCATGCGCAGGACCAGGGTGTCGCGGGTGATCCCGGCGTTGTTCACGAGGATGTCGAGGCGGCCGAAGCGCGCCACCGTCTCGCCGATGAACCGGGCGACGTCCGCGTCGGAGGCGACATCCCCCTGCAGGGCGATCACCTCTGCGGGAGCCAGTTCCCCCACCAGCGCCTGCGCGCCGGCCGCGTTGGATCGGTAGGTGAAGGCCACCCGGGCGCCCGCGCGGACCAGGGCCGCCACCGTAGCCCGGCCCAGTCCCGACGAGCCGCCGGTGACGAGAGCAACCCTGGATTCGAGCGTCACGTGCGGCGAGCGACCACCTGCAGCCAGATTCGCGGGACGGCCTGGAGGCGGAGATCCTCGAACGCCTGCCGGACGCCGACCTTCAGCGCCTCCATGCCGACCTCCAGAGGGACACCAGGCAGCGCCCCTTCGATGAACATGGAGAACTCACTGATGTCCTCCCAGGCCTGACAGGTGAGCAGTTTCTCCTGGAAGACCATCTCGGGTTCGTCGAAGCCGGACTCGCGCAGCAGCCGGCGGTAGTCTTCGGGCGAGAGCCACTGCATGGCCGTTGCCTTGACCCCTCGGACGACGTCGTGCCCGCGTTCGCGCAGCCACCGCACCGCGCGCAGGACCCAGTGTCTGTAGAACCGGGGGGTGTCGCCGGGATAGGCGCCGTCGAAGAACGTGGTGTTGAACGCGAACACCCCACCCGGCCGGAGGATCTTGCTGACGCCGCCGATGACCTGGGCCTTGTTGGCCACCAGGTGGATCGCGTTGGCAAACACCACGATGTCCACCGGGGGGACCAGGCTCCCCACGCGCTCCGCGGTGCCCTGGATAAACTGGACGACGGCCGAGCGGATGCGCTGCGCCGCCAGCAGCAACGCCGAGGGGGACGGGTCGATGGCGAACACCCGTCCGCGCGGCGGAATCCCCATCCACTGGAGGATGAGTTCGGTGACCGCCCCGGGACCGCACCCCAGGTCCACGACGTTGCTGCCGGGCCTGATGCCGGCGTGGGCGACCAGCCAGGCGTTGACCTCGCGGAAGAACGGGTGGGCCGCGAATTTGGCAAAGGAAAACCGATCCTCCTGGACCGGCGCGGGCGGGGCGACCGCAGCCTGCAGGCTCTGTTCGGACCCAGAGGGCTGGTCCATGCAGTCAGTATAACCCAGAGGCGGGCCGAGGGGAACGCCGTCGGCTACCGGTGCTTGATGGCCACCACCTTCGGCTGCAGGAAGTAGCCCAGGTAGTCCGGCCCTCCGGCCTTGGCGTCGGTCCCGCTCATGTGGAAGCCCCCGAAGGGGTGCACGCCCACCAGGGCGCCGGTGCACTTCCGGTTGATGTAGAGGTTGCCGCAGAGGAACTCCTGTCTGGCGCGCGCCACGTGCTCGGGGGTCCTGGAGAAGACCGCGCCGGTCAGGCCGTACTCGGTTCCGTTGGCGATGGCCAGCGCGTGGTCGAAGTCGCGGGCTTTGATCACGGCGACGACGGGGCCGAAGATCTCCTCCTGGGCGATGCGCGCCTGGGGATCCACGTCGGCGAAGACCGTGGGCTGGATGAAGAACCCCTCGCTGTCGCCCGGCTCGCCGCCGGCGGCCAGGCGGCCCTCCCGGGTGCCGATGCTGATGTAGTCCATGATCCTCTGCTGGGCACGGGCGTTGATCACCGGGCCCACCGGGAAGTTGTCCCGGGCGGGGCCCACCTGGAGATCGCGCACCTGGCTCACAAAGGCGTCGAGCACGTCGCGGTAGCGGCGCTCGTGCACGACCAGGCGGGATCCGGCCGAGCACTTCTGCCCCTGGAAGCCGTATCCGGAGACGACCGCCGCGGCCACCGCCTCGTCCAGGTCGGCGCTCTCGTCTACGATGACGGCGTTCTTCCCTCCCATCTCGGCGATCACGCGCTTGAGCCAGATCTGCCCGGGGGAGTGCTGCGCGGCCAGGGCGTAGATCCGCAGCCCGACCTCCTTGGACCCCGTGAAGGCCACCATCCGGATCCGCGGGTGGAGGACCAGCGAATCGCCCACCTCGCCGCCGGACCCGGCGACGATGTTCAGCACGCCCTCGGGCAAGCCCGCGGTCTCGAGGATCTCGTAGAGCACGTGGGCGTTGGCCGGCGCGTCGCTGCTCGGCTTCAGGACCACCGTGTTGCCCGCTGCGATGGCGGCGGCCGCCATGCCCGCGGGAATCGCCAGGGGGAAGTTCCACGGCGGGATCACGGCAACCGCGCCGATCGGGATGTAGACGTACTCGCTGAACTCCTGGGGGTGCGGGGCCATCTCGCGGCCCCTCGCGTAGCGCAGGGCCTCGCGGGCGTAGTATTCGAGGAAGTCGATGGTCTCGGCCACGTCGGCGTCGGCCTCATTCCAGTTCTTGCCGACCTCGTAGACCTGCCAGGCCGCCGCCCAGAACTTGCGGCGGCGCAGGATGTCCGCCGCGCGCAGCAGGATCGCCGCGCGCTCTTCTGCCGGCACGCGGCTCCAGGCGCGAAACACCCGGTCGGCGACCTGTACCGCCCGGTCCACGTGCTGGGGGGTGGCCTTCTGGCAGACGGCCACCGCCTGGGTCTTCAGCGAAGGGTTCAATGACACGAAGGTGCCGTTGCCCGCCACGCGCTCGCCCCCGATGACCAGCGGCAGGTCCCTGCCCAGCTCCCGGCCCACGCGGTCCAGGGCCTCGAGCATCGCCTTCCGGTTGGGCTCGGCAGTGAAGTCGGTCAGGGGCTCATTCCGGAACTCGGGAAGGGCCATGACGCACCTCGCGGAGAAACTCTGGCTGCCATCACATACAGTGACCGGGACGAGTACCGAGGTCAAGCCCCCCGGTGTGCGGTGTCGGGCGGTCCCGGCCCGGAGGGAAGTCGGACCGCTAGATCCGCCGGTGCAGCCGCGGGTCCAGCGCATCCCGCAGCCAGTCGCCCACCAGGTTGATCCCCACCACCAGCACCATCAGCGCCATCCCCGGCATGATGGATGGCCACCAGGCGCCGGAGAACAGGTACTTGTAGCCGTTGTCGATGAGCAGGCCGAGCGAGGGGGTCGTCAGCGGCATCCCCACGCCCAGGAACGAGAGGGTCGCCTCCGTCACGATCACCCGCGGCATCGCCACGGAGATCAGGACGATCACCGGCGTCAGAACGTTGGGCAGGATGTGGCGGGCCATGATGCGCCGGTCTGCGGCGCCCAGCGCCCGGGCCGCCTCGACGAACTCCTTCTCCCGGATCGCCAGCGTGCTCCCGCGGACCGTCCGGGCAAACTCGGCCCACCCCACGACACCGACCACGATGATGAGCTTGTACAGGCCTCGGCCCCAGATGGCCGCGATGGCGAGCGCCACCAGCAGGAACGGCAGTGAGAGCTGCATGTCGGCGGCGCGCATGAAGAACGCGTCCACGCGGCCGCGATAGTAGCCCGACGTCACGCCCGCGGTCACCCCCAGGACGACGGAGAGGGCGATGCTGAGCACGCCGAAGACGATGGAGATGCGCAGGCCGAACAGGATGTTGCTGAGCAGGTCCCGGCCGACGGCGTCGGTCCCCAGCGGGTGCGGGCCGCGCAGCCAGGTGGGCGCCGCCAGCCGTCGGCTGAGGTCCTGCGCCTGTGGATCCCATGGGGCGATGACGGGCGCCAGGGCGGCCAGGACGATCATCACGACCAGCAGGACGCCGCCGGCCACGGCCGTCGGGCTCGAGCGGAACGCCCGCCAGACCCACGGCCCGGGCCGGGTCATCCGTGGTGCGGCGGCGACGGCTTCCATCGTGGGTCGGGTGAGGACGCGCGCCATGCTCCCCTACTCGTACCGGATCCGCGGGTCGATCAGGGCGTAGAGCAGATCCACGGTCAGGTTGATCACAACGAAGAGCGCCGCCGTCACAATTGCGTAGGCCACCACGACGGGGTAGTCGAGTCGCTCGATGGAGATGAGCAACAGCCGGCCCATCCCCGGCCAGGCGAAGATCTTCTCGGTGACGATGGCGAACGCGATCAGGCCGCCCATCTGGAGTCCACTGATGGTCACAAAGGGGATCAGGGTGTTCTTCAGCGCGTGCCGGTAGACGACCAACCGCTCGAAGAGCCCCTTGGCGCGGGCGGTGCGGATGTAGTCCTGACCGAGCACATCCAGCATGCCTGCGCGGATCAGGCGGATGAAGAGGGCCACCCGGTAGAACGCCAGCGTCGCCACCGGCAGCACCAGGTGCTCCCAGCCCCCCCGGCCCGAGGACGGCAGCCACCCTAGCGCCACGACGAAGAAGGCGATGAGCACGATGCCGATCCAGAAGGTCGGAGCCGAGATGCCCACCAGGGATCCCACCAGCACGCCGCGGTCCAGCCACGTGCCGCAGCGGGTGGCGGCCAGGACGCCCAGGGGAATCGCCAGCAGGGTGGAGACCACCATGGTCCAGACGACCAGTTCCAGCGAGGCAGGCAGTCGCTGGAGCACGAGCCGCACGGCCGGCTCGTGGAAGTAGAACGACGTGCCCAGGTCGCCGCGTAGGGCGCTGCGCACGAACTTGGCGTACTGGACGTACCAGGGCCGATCCAGGCCCAGTTGCGTGCGCAGCGCCTCCACCTGGTTGATGTCGGCCGCGGGCGGCAGGAGCAACTCGATGGGATCCCCCGTCAGCACCAGCAGCATGAACACGATCATGGAGATGATCAGGAACACCCCGACCATCTGCAGCAGGCGGTTGACGAGGAATCGGGTCATCGGCTACCTGAACTTGATGTCTGCGGCCAGGACGTACTCGTCGACTCGCACCGGCATCTCGATCCCGGCCTTGACCCCGCGGGTCAGCTCCTCGAAGTAGAGGGGGATCTTCCCCACATCCTGCCGAGTCAACTCGGCCGCCTTGTGAAACGCCTCCAGCCGCTTCTTCTCGTCCATCTCGGTGCGCATGATGTCGATGAGCCTGTCGAGTTCGGGATTGCAGTAGCGCCCGTAGTTGGCCCGGCCGTAGCCGGTCTTGGGATCCACGCAGCCCAGCAGCGCGGCCCAGTTGGAACTGGAGATCAGGGTCAGCCACCCGCTCATCTGGAAGCTGGTGTCGAAGGCGCGCATCCGCGGGAAGTAGATCAGGCGCGGCATCCCGTTGAGCGTCACGTCGATGCCGACCCGCTTGAGCATCCCGACCAGGGCCAGGCCCACCTCGCGGTCGTTGACGTAGCGGTCGGTGGTCACGTCCAGGCGCACCGAGAACCCGTTGGGATACCCGGCCTCGGCCAGCAGGCGCTTGGCCCGTGACGGGTCGTAGATGGGCCGGCGCACCTTCGGGTTGTAGCCGAACATGAACGGCGGCAGGATCTGCTCGGCCGGCGTGGCCGCGCCACCCATGACCTGCTCGACGATCTCCTTGGTGTTGACGGCGTGGTAGATCGCCTGGCGCACGCGGACGTCCTTGAACGGGTTGGGGGCGCCCTCCGGCAGGCCCGGACTGCCGGCCGGGTGCCGCCCGCCCCGGTCACGGTGGACGTCCATGGCCAGGAAGATCAGGCGCGGCCCCTGCTTGCGCAGGACCCGATAGCCACCGCTCCTGGTCACCCGGGGGATGTCCGGGATGGGTACGCTCTCGATGACGTCCACTTCGCCGGCCAGCAGGGCCGCCACGCGGGTCGCGCCCTCGGGGATGGGCTTGATGGTCACCCGCGTCGCCTGGGGCTTGGGGCCCCAGTAGGTGGGGTTGGCTTCCAGCACGATCCGGTCGTCGCGGACCCATTCGACGAACCGGTAAGGGCCGGTGCCGACCGGCCGGCGCGCCAGGCCCTCGTCCCCGACCTCGCGCGCGTGGCGGGGCGGCAGCATGTAGACGTTGTTGGCCAGGTTGGCGACGAGGTCGGGCGACGGCTCCGACGTGACGAGCCGCACGGTCAGGTCGTCGACTATCCTGACCTCCTTGATGAGGCTCACGTAGGCCTTCAGCAGCGACCTGGCATGGTCCCGGCTGCGCTCGATGCTGAACTTGACCGACTCGGCGTTGAAGGGCTCGCCGTTGTGGAACCGCACCCCGGGTCGGAGTTTGAACTCCCAGGTCAGGGTGTCCAGCGCCCGCCACGAGGTGGCCAGGACCGGGACCACTCTGGCGTCCGGATCGTTGTCGACCAGCGGCTCCATGATGTGGCGCTGGACGCTGAACGTCGTGCTGATGGCGCTCAGCATGGGGTCCATGGTCTCCGCGTCCCCCGTGATGGCGATGGTGACCGGACGGCCCTGGGCGAAGTTGGTCGAGGCCAGGCCGGCGATCAGGGCCAGGGCGACAGCTGTGGCGATCACGACGTGTGCGGCCCACCGCGTCATGTCCATCCCTCCCTGTGGACGACCGAATAGCGCAGCTGTTTTGCTCGTGCCACCGACTCTCCTTGTGATGTCACCAATAGCATACCGCGCCGCCCCTCGACCCGGCCATCGGCCAGCACGACCTCCCCGGCGGCGGCCGACCAGGTGGCCCGGTCGGCGGCCAGATCCAGGATCGTGACGTCGGCGTCGGCGCCGACCCCCAGGTGTCAGGCTGTCGGGGGGGGTGGGCGCGCGCACGCTGTATGCTTCCCTGCAGCTGCTGTGGCCGGATGCGGGTCACTCCCCTGGTATAATGAGCCCCGGAGAGGTGGCTGAGCCCGGTTGAAGGCGGCGGACTTGAAATCCGTTAGGGCGGCAAGCCCTCGTGGGTTCGAATCCCACCCTCTCCGCCAACTCCCCCCGTCTCGACCGCCCGATTGCCGCGGGACGCTGGCACAGGAAGTCTGACCCGCGCCCTCTTGGGGCACCCACTAGTTCGGAAAGGAGCGCCCATTGGGACCGCTCGCTGTCGTCACCTGCCCGCGCTGCGACCTGGAGAACCCGGCCACAGCACGGTTTTGCGGCCGCTGCTGGGGATACCTCCACGGACCGACCTGCCCGAGTTGCGGCCGACGGTCGACCCGGGCGGGCGCCAGGTACTGCGAGCACTGCGGGAAGGACCTGGAGGCCGCCTCTAGTCCCGGGGCAGCGCCGGAAGCGCCTCCTGGAGGGGAAGCCCGCGCTGCCCCCGAGCCGGCTGCGCCGCCCGGGACGCCGACCACCGAAGCCCCCACCACCGAACCCCCTACCGCCAAAGCCCCCACCGCCGAAGAGCCTTCTGTGGAGGAGCCCGTCGTCGAGAAGCCCTTCGCTGAGGGATCTGTCGTCAAGATCCCTGCCCTGGAGGAGGTCGTCCCGGCAGAACCCGTCCCGGAGGCGCAGCCTGCGACTGCGGAGCCGCCCACGCCGCCACCGCCCCAGGCGGAGGGGCGCCCCGCCGCCCGGCCTGGCAAGGTCTCACCACCCGGTCTTCCCACGTGGGCCATCGTCGCGCTGTTCGTGGTGGCCATCGCCGGCGCGCTGGTCGTTCGCCAGCAGACCGACGTGCGGGGACGGGCCGTGCCAACGCCGCCCACGGCTTCGATGTCATCGCCGCGAGTTGGGGCCACGGAGCAGGCGCAACCGGCCATCGCATCGTCGTCGGTTCCGGTCAGTCCCACGCCCACCCCGAAGCCGGCGGTGGGCATCCTCCAGATCGGCACCGCTCCGGCCGGCGCCCGCGTTGAGTTGGACGGCACCCCGGTCGGCATCACGCCGTTGACCCTGGCGGATGTGAAGCCTGGCCGGCACGCGGTCACGGTCAGCAGGGCCGGCTTCCGCTCGGTCAGCCGCGAGGTGGAGATCGCGGGTGGCGAGAGAGTCATCCTCGACCTCACCCTGACCCCGGCGCCCCCGCCGGTACCGCGGCGGGTCAGGGCGACGCCCCCGCCGCCACCCCCGCCGCCGTGATCCGGGATCCCTGGAGGCCAGGGCTGTGGCTCGTCGACGAGTGAGCGATCACAGGCGACCGGGCCGCCTGTGGGGGCTGGTCGTGCTGAGCGCGATCGCGGCGACCGCCTTGCGCAGCCCGGGCGACGCGCTCGCCGGGCCTTCGGCCCAGGCGTACGTGGAGCAGGCCATCGTCCTCTACCACAGGGGCGAATGCCGCAGGGCGATCGTGCTCCTCACCAGGGCAGTGGCGGCCGCGCCCAGGTACGTGCGGGCGTACTCCTGGATGGGCTTCTGCCATGCGAAGCTGGGTCGGACCCAGGAGGCGGTGGCGGCGTTCAACCGCGTGATCGCCCTGGCGCCCTGGAGCGAGGATGCCCGAATCGCCAGGCAGTGGATCGCCAGGCTCCAGTCGCCTGCGGTGCGGAGGCCGACTTCGGCTCTCCAGGCGGCTCCGTCTCCGGCCTCCACGCCTCCCGGCCTGGTCTATCTGGTGACCCTCCCCGCCGCCGCCGGCGTGACAGCAGACAACCGTCCCAGGCAGATCCAGTTGTTCGGGGTGATCTACCGGCACGCGCTGGTCGAGCGGCGCAACTGGTGGCGTGGGCGCCGCCCGACCGAGCGGGAGTGGAGGGTCGTCTACAACCTCCAGAGGCGGTTCTCGCGATTCCGCGCGCTGGCCGGGGTGGAGGACGGGTCTCCCCCGGAATTCACCGCGACCTTCGAAGTCCGCGCGGACGGGGCCGTCCTGTTCGAGGGCCACTCCAAGCGGGCCGGGGACGTCCCCGACACCCCGGACCTCGACGTCGCGGGCGTCCTGCAGCTGGAGTTGATCGTCCGCGGCTACGACCCGCTGCACACGCGGGATCTGTCAGTCGTGTGGGCGGACCCCGTGCTGGACGCGCGGCCGGCGATCACGCAGCCGGCGCTACCGCCGTCGCCGGCCGGGCCGCCGGTGCCCCCGCCGGCATCACCGCCGCCCGCCTCCCCGTCCCCTGGAGGCTGACCGGACCCTACGCGGCGTACTTCCTGGCCCAGTCGCTGACGACCGGGATGGAGACCTCCCTGCCGTTGTACGCCTGAACAGCCCAGTAGATGGAAAGGATCAGCCACGCGATCCACAGGATCGGCCCGGTCACGATGACCAGAAGCCAGCCCAGGAAGGGGATGTTGCCGATGATCATCAGGCCGACGTAGATGATCACCCACGCGATGCCCCAGAACAGGGCCGTCCACCCGTGGTGCCGCATGAAGGCGTCCTTCTTCATGTCGGTGAGCACGATGATCAGGGCGATGATCCAGATGGGATAGGCCAGGGCGGCCAGGAGTTTGTTCGACTGCTCGGACGCGGGCTGGCTGCTCATGCGCTGCCTCCTTGTTTCGGCTGGTCACGCTGCGGAACGCTACTTCCTTACGGATCCGCCGGCGGAGTTCCTCCCTGGCCAGGCCCGCCGCTTATAATGGAAGCACGGTGTCCGCCACGACGGTCCGTTCAGCCCAGGTGGAGGCGCTGGTCTCCGAGATCCGCGAGGTGACCGGCGGAGCGCCCGTCGTGGTGGCGTTTTCCGGCGGGCTCGACTCCTCGACCGTGGCCGCGCTGGCCAGAGAAGCCCTGGGCGCGCCGAAGGTGCTTCTGGTCACCGTGAACATGGGCCAGTACGCCTACCGACGCGGCAACGAGATCGTCTTGGAGATGGCCGAGCAGCTCGGGCTGCAGCAGCGCTGCCTGCTGGGGCAGAAGAGGCAGCACGTCGTCCAGCGCGGCGGCCCGGCCTGCAACCGCTGCACCCGCCAGATCAAACTGGGGATGGTGAAGGCGGCGGCGCACGGCCGGCTGGTGCTCACCGGGTCCAACCGCAGCGACACCTGGGGCCGGATGGGCGTCAAGCTCAGCAACGGCTACTACTCTCCCCTCATCGACCTGGACAAGCCGCAGATTCGCGCCATCGCCGACGAACTCGGCCTGCGGATCCCGCGGATCGGCGAGCACTGGGGCCGCGAGGGCTGCACACTCAAGCACCTGCTCAAGCCGCTCGTCAACCCCGACTACCACGGTCGCGCGGTGGCCGAGGCCAACGAGATGCTGCTGCGCGTGCTGGCCGCATCCCGGTTTGCCGCCGAGGTGGCCAACGTGAAGATCGTCGGCCCGCTGCGCCGGAACATCGGGCTGGTCAACGTCCGACCGCAGCCGCCCGAAGACGTGAAGGCCGCCGTGTGGGAGGCCCTGCGCGGGCTGCCGGTCTTAGACGAGGTCCGCTTCGTGGAGGGGCCGGTTCGGCTGGTCGTCAGGATCGGGCCGGCACTGGCCGGCGATGCTGCCGGCCGGTACTGGGTCGAGCACGGCCGCTTGGCGCCCGACTTCGCGCACCCGATCGAGGTGGAATGGCGCCCGAGCGCAGACGGCCGGCTCCGTACCTTCCACGTGCTCGACGCCGTGGCGCTGTAGGATGGCGCCGGTGGGTGTTGCGCGCCTGGCAGCCGGCAGGATTCGCGCCGCACCCGCCCGAACCTGCGAGCCGATGGTGGGACGCCGCATCGCCCTCTTCGTCGCGCTCCTGGTCCTCGCGCTGGTGCCCGGCCGCGGTGCCGGCGCGCCCTCGATCGGCCTCGAGTTCTGGACGATCTCGCTGCAGCCGTTCTTTAACGACTACATCCACGGGATCACCGCCGCCTACGAGCGGGCCCATCCCGGGGTGAAGGTCCGCTGGGTGGACGTGCAGTTCGGGGCCATCGAACAGAAACTGCTGGCTGCGCTGGCCGGCGGGGTGGCCCCCGACGTCGTCAACCTGAACACCGAGATGACGGTGCGGCTGGCCGAGCGAGGGGCGCTGGTGGACATGGATGCCGCCGTCCCCACAGCGGCCCGCGGCCGCTACTTCGACGGCCTGTGGCGCTCGACGCAGGTGCGCGGACGGACCTACGGCATCCCCTGGTACGTCGTGCCCAACGTCGTCGCCTACAACACTGCGATTTACCGGCGGGCGGGCCTGAACCCCTCGCAGCCGCCCCAGACCGAAGACGAGATGATCCAGCACGCCCGGACCATCAAGGACCGGGCCAGGGTCTACGGTTTCATGCCCAACGTGGACGGCGTCCGGATGCTGCACCGGTTCCAGGAGAACGGTCTGCCGATCCTCAGCCCCGACGGCAAGCGAGCGGTGTTCAACTCCATCGCCCACGTGGAGTACCTGAGCCGCTATGTCGACCTGTTCAGGCAGGACTACTTCCCCGAGGACACCCTGCGGCGCGGCTACTTGGGCGCCACCGAGCGGTACAGCGCGGGGCAGCTCGGCATGTTGATCACCGGCCCGCAGTTTCTCCTGCGTGTGAAGCGGGACAATCCCGAGGTCTACGCCCAGACCTTCGTGGCGCCGTATCCCAGGGGGAAGGGAAACACCCTCCATCTGGCGACCATGGCGGTGGCTGTGCCGCGCGCCAGCCGCAACGCGGAAGCCGCGGTGGACTTCGCGCTGTTTGTCACCAACGACGAGAATCAGTTGGCGTTCAGCCGGCAGGTGGTCGTCTTTCCCTCGACCCGACAGGCCGCCGGCGACCCCTTCTTCCGCCAGGGCGGCGCCGCGCCCGAGGACGTCGCCCGCAAGGTGGCTGCGGCCGATCTCCCGCACGCCCGCGACCTCAGCGTGATCGTGCCCCACGCCGGAGACCTGTTCCGGGTGTTCCGCGAGGCGGTCGAGAGCGCGTTCTACGGGAAGCGGACGCCCCGGGAGGCGCTGGACTGGGCGGTGGCGCAGTGGAATGCGCGCCTGTGAGGGTCGCCCTGGCGATGGCGCTGACGGCCATTATGGCGCAGGCCGCGGCCGCGCCGGCGCGGGCCGGGCAGGACCACCCTGCCGATCGTCCTCGTGTGGCCCTGCGCGATACGCGCATCATCCCCCTGCCGAAGTCGCTGCGCTGGCTCGACGGTGCGTTTGAGGTCACGCCCGCCGGACGGATCCTCGTGGGCGCCGCGGCCCAGCCCGAAGACCTCTACGCCGCGCGCGACCTGAACCGGGAACTGGCGGCCTGGGGCGCGCCCCCCCTGGAGGTCGTGCGCGCCGTCGCCGGCAGCGTGCCTGCCGGGACGATCGTCATCGGGGAACCCTCCCTCAACCCGCTGGCGGCGGACCTGCTAGCCCGCGAAGGGTTGCGCGTCGGTCCTGAGGATCCCGGGCCCGAAGGCTACGTGCTGGTGGTGACACCCGGCTACGTCGTCGCCAGCGGCGCCGACCGCCGGGGAACCTACTACGCGGTGCAGACGCTGCGGCAACTGCTGGGCCGCGTCGGCGGCCGCCTTGTCTTCCAGGGAGCCGCCATCCGGGACTGGCCCGACCACCGGATCCGCGCCGTTCACGTGGTGCTGGACGACGCCTCCGACGTCTTCCACACGGCCATGATCGAGCGCATCTTCAGCCGGTACAAATTCAACATGCTGATCGCCCAGGCCGACTACGTGCGGTGGGACAGCGCGCAGAATCTCTGGCATCCCCGCGGCGCGACCAAGGCGCAGGCGGCTGCGGTCGTGGCGGCGGCCCGCGTCCACCTCATGGACACGGTTCCGCTGATCCCCACCCTCGGCCACGTGGGCTGGCTGTTTGCCAACGACCAGAACCTCGACCTGCTGGAGATGCCGGCGGAGGCCGCCCCGGCGAGGTTCGTCTACGACCCGCTGAACCCACGCGTCTACCAGGTCATCCTGCCGATCCTCGACGAGGCGGCCGCGCTGTTCCGGCCGCGCTACCTGCACATCGGGCACGACGAGGTGCGCAACGTCGTCCCGTTCCCCTGGTCGGAGGAAGGTCGGCGTCTGGGTTTCGGCGAGTTGTTCGTCCGCGACGTCCTGCGGCTCTACGAGCACCTGGCATCGCGCGGCGTCGGCACCATGATGTGGGCCGACGTCCTGCTGGCGAGCGAGTACGTGTCCGAGTGGGCGCGGCTGCCGCGCGATATCTTGATGGTCGACTGGCAGTACCATGCCGCGGCGCGCTATCCGAGCCTGGACCGGCTGCGGGCAATGGGGTTCCCGGTGCTGGGGGCGACCTGGCACGGCTTTGCCAACAACGCGGCGCTGGCGCGCGACGCCCTGCGGGCGGGAGCCGCGGGGCTGGTCCGGACGACCTGGACCGGATTCTTCGGAAACCGCGCGGCCCTCCAGTCCCAGTACCAGCAGCTCTACAGCTATCTCGTGGCGGCGGATCACTTCTGGCATGCCGGCCGGGCCGACCCCTCGATGGACGAGATCGAGGCGGCCGCCCGCTTCCGGGCCGACTGGCGCCAGGTGCGCGAGAACCCACAGCCGGCCTCCGGCCGCCCCCTGGACCTCCGGGCGGTGGCGAACCGCAGCCACACGGACGACGGGTCCGGCTGGCTGGGGAAGGGGCCCGCCTACGACCTCCGGACCCTCCCGACGGGGCTGCAGCGGTTCGGCGGCGTCCCCTTCCTGATCCTCGACCCCCTGGATCGGGATGGCCGGAGCATCGTCATGCTGCGGGGGAGCCGCCCGCCGGCCTCAGACCTGCCCGAGCGGGTGCGCATCGGCGCCGGGTTTACCGCCGCCGGGCTGTGTTTCCTCCACGCGCTGCCCTACCCAGCGTCGCAGTTCGGGCAGGTGGTGGCCACCTACCGGGTGCGGTTCGCAGACGACGGCGTCGCGGCCATCCCGATCCGCTACCGGCAGAACATCGGCACCTGGCTGGAGGATCCCATTTCGATCGATCACGAGATCGCCTGGACCGGCCGGACGAGAGCCGGCGTGCCCGTCCGGCTGTCCGTGCTGTGCTGGACGAACCCCGACCCGCAGCGTCCTATCCTGGCCATCGACCTGGAGGCCGCAGGCGCCGAGTCCGCCCCGGCGATCTTTGCGATCACGGCGCTGGACCGGCCGCGCGGGCCGGCATATCCGCGAGGCTATTAGGAGGCCACAGGTGAAAGCGCGCGGCGTCGTGCTCGCCATCCACCTGCAGCCCGCCAAGGGGCAGCCGCCGCGCCCTGTGGTCCAGGCGCGGGCGCTGGTGGGCTCCGGCCTGGAGGGCGACTGCCACGGCAAGCACCGTCCGGGGAGTGCGCGCCAGGTGCTGCTGGTCGACCGCCGGACCCTAGAGGCGCTGGGCTTCGAGCCCGGCGCGCTGCGGGAGCAACTCACCGTGGACCTGCCGGGCCTGGACAGCCTGCCGCCCGGGGTCCGCCTCACCGTCGGCGAGGCGATCCTGGAGGTCTCCGGCGCCTGCCTCCCGTGCGAGGTGATCGGCCGGATCAACGCCGTGGCCGATCCGTATGCGCTGCGGGATGCCCTGGTGGGCCGGCGGGGCGTCCTGGCGAAGGTCATCGAGGTGGTGGGCGAGGGCCGCATCCGCCCGGGCGACCCGCTCGTGGTGGAGGCGCCTGCGCCGGCGTCGCCGTGATGCACCTGGCCGGGCGCCTCGTCGTCGAGCAGGTCGAGAGCCAGGCGCTGCGTGGCAATCCACTGGGCGACCCGCACGTCCGTCAGATTCCCGTCTACCTGCCGCCCGGCTACGACACCGGCACCGCGGCGTACCCCACGATCTACTGGCTGCACGGGTTCACCGGCATCGGGCTGTCGGCCATCAATGCGAGCCCCTGGGTGCCGTCGTTGCCCGAGTGCATGGACCGGGTCATGGCCGCTGGCGCGCCCCCGGCCATCCTGGTCATGGCCGATGGTTTCACGAAGTTCGGCGGCAGCCAGTACCTGAACTCCGAGGCCACCGGGCGATACGAAGATTTCATCATCGCCGACCTGGTGCCGTACATCGACCGCCGGTATCGGACCCTGGCGGCCGCGGCGCACCGGGGGGTGGACGGCAAGTCCAGCGGCGGCTACGGTGCGCTGGTGCTGGCCATGCGCCATCCCGATGTGTTCGGCGCCGCCGCCTCGCACTCCGGCGACATGTACTTCGAAGCCTGCTATATGCCCGACTTCTGGAAGTTCTGCACCATCGTGGCCAGGTACGGCGGCGTCGAGGGATTCCTGCGCGCCTTCCTGGAGATGCCCAAGAAGACCCCCGAGGCGCTGACCGCCGTCAACATCGCGGCCATGGCCATGGCGTATTCGCCCAATCCGGACCGGCCGCCGCACTTCTTCGATCTGCCCTTCGATCCCCACACTGGAGAACTCGACGCGGGGACATGGGAACGCTGGCTGGCCTGGGACCCGATCCGGATGGCCGAGCGCCACGCGGACGCGCTGCGCGCGCTCCGGCTGCTCTACTTCGAGTGCGGCGCCCGTGACCAGTACCACCTGCACCTGGGGGCCCGGTTGCTCCACCGGCGGCTGGAACGGCTGGGGATCCGGCACGAGTACGTCGAGTTCGACGACGACCACACCTCCAT
Source organism: Candidatus Fervidifonticultor octavus (assembly GCA_031459655.1). Classification (GTDB taxonomy): domain Bacteria; phylum Sysuimicrobiota; class Sysuimicrobiia; order Sysuimicrobiales; family Humicultoraceae; genus Fervidifonticultor_A; species Fervidifonticultor_A octavus_A. The sequence continues at coordinate 21,770 of JAVKID010000025.1, forward strand.
CAACTACCGGTATGTGGAATCCCTGCGCCGGCTCTGCCGCACGCTGGCCGGACCCCATGGCGGCTGAGGTCCCGGCCCCCGTTTCCCCTGCCCGCCCGGTCGGGTGGTTCGGGTTCTCCCGCCGGCAGTGGCAGACCACCCTGGTCGCCTACCTGTTCCTGCTCCCGGCGCTGCTGCTCCTGGGCGCGTTCACGTTCTACCCCGTCGCGGTCGGGACCGCGCTCAGCCTCTTCGACTACGATGTCATCTCTCCGCCCCGCTTCGTGGGGCTGGACCACTTCCGCGCGCTGTGGGCCGATCGGTACCTGTGGATCGCGCTGGCCAACTCGGGGAAGTTCCTCCTGGTGGTCCCGGTGCTGCAGGCCTGCTCCATCGGCCTGGCGGTCGCCGTCAACCGGCCGCTGCGCGGCATCCGGTGGTTCCGCGCCGCCTACTACCTGCCGGTGGTCACGTCCATGGTCGTCGCGGGGCTCATGTGGCGGTGGCTGCTGGAGCAGGACGGGGTCGTCAACTTCGCCCTGCTCCGCCTCGGGGTGCTCGAGCGCCCGGTGGCCTGGCTGGGGCACCCGGACCTGGCGCTGTACGCCGTGATGTTCGTGACGCTGTGGAAGGGCCTGGGCTACTACATGGTGATCTACCTGGCCGGGCTCCAGGCTATCCCGCCGGAGGTCGAGGAGGCGGCGGTCACCGACGGCGCCTCGCGCTGGCAGGTCTTCCGGTGGGTCACGCTGCCCCTGCTGCGCCCCTCGATCCTGCTGGCGTCCACGATCTCGGCGATCGCGGCCCTCAAGGTCTTCGAGGAGATCTACGTGATGACCGGCGGCGGGCCCATGTTCCGGACCTACACGATGTTCTACTACATCTTCGACAAGGGGTTCCAGCAGCTGGACCTGGGCTACGCCGCGGCCATCGCGGTGGTGCTGGCCGCGGCCGTGATGGCGCTGTCGGCGGTCAACTTCCGGATCTTCCGGCAGGGAGGGTGGACGTATGATTGAGTCCCGGCCATCGGGTCGCCCCGGCGCCGCGGCGGTGGTCGCCCGCTACGCGATGCTGGCGGCGCTCGCCGCATTCACGACCTTCCCGCTGCTGTGGCTGGCGTCGGTCGCGCTGCGCACCACCGGCGCCGTCTTCGCCTTTCCCCCGCAGCTCGTGCCGTGGCCGCCGTCGCTGGCCAACTTCGCGGCCGTGTGGCAGACGATGCCCCTGCCCCGCTTCTTCCTCAACACCCTGCTCCTGTGCGGCGCCGCCGTGGCCCTGAACCTGCTCTTCTGCTCGATGGCCGCCTACCCGCTGGCCCGGATGGAGTTCCCCGGCCGCCGGGTGGTCTTCGCGCTGCTGCTGTCCACTTTGATGTTGCCTGGCCACGTGGGCCTGATCGTGAACTTCGTGACGCTGCTGCGGCTGCGTCTGGTCGATACCTATGCCGGCGTGCTGCTGCCCGGCGCGGTGTCCGTCTTCGGGATCTTCCTGCTCCGGCAGGCCTTCCTGACCGTGCCGCACGACCTGGAGGACGCGGCGCGCATCGACGGCGCCTCGGAGTGGACCATCTGGTGGCGGGTGATGGTGCCGGTGATTTCGCCGGCGCTGGCGGTGCTGGCCCTGTTCGAGTTCGTCGCGGTCTGGAATTCGTTCCTGTGGCCGCTCATCGTGCTGAAGTCGCCGGAGAAGTACCCGCTGGCCGTCGGCCTGCTCTACCTGTCGGGCCTGTTCGCCCACAACACCCGGGCGGTGGCGGCCGGCGCGGTGATGATGACGCTGCCGATCCTCGTCGTGTTCCTGTTCACCCAGCGCTACTTCGTGCGCGGGCTGACGCTGGGGGCGATTCGTTGAGATCCCGGCAGGCGGCGCGGGGGCTGCGATGAGGCGGGTGCTCTTCATCCCCCTCGACGACCGGCCGGCCACGCGGGCGACGGTGCTGGACCTGCTGCCGCTGCTCGGCGCCGCGTGGGACACACCGCCACGGGATCTGCTCGGCCACCGCCGGAGGCCGGCAGACCTCGACGCGCTGTTCCGCTGGGCGGAGCGCGAGGCCGCAAGCGCCGACGCGTTGATCGCCCCCGCCGAGGTGTTCATCCACGGCGGGCTGGTCCCCTCGCGTCTCTCCGTGGATCCCCTGGAGGTGCTGTGGCGGCGGCTCGACCGCCTGGTGCGGCTGGCCGATCGGGTGCCCACGTATCTGTCCGCGGCCAACCCCCGCATCCCGGCCGGCGGCGCCGACGAGGAGCCGGGCTACTGGGCCGAGTACGGCGACCGGCTGCGCGCGTACTCGACGCACCTGGACGCCGGCGGGCTGGCGGGCGACGACGCGCGCGTGCGCCGCGCGCTCGAGGCCCTCGACGGCGTGCCGGCCGCCATCGTCGACGACTTCCTCCGCCGTCGCCGCCGGCAGCTGCTGGTCAACCTGGAACTCATCCTGCTGGCGGCCCAGGGCCGCCTGGCCGCGTTGCTGATCGGTCAGGACGACGCCGACCCCTACGGGTTCACCCGCGCCGATCTCACAGTGCTCCAACGGTTCCGCGAGCGCTGTGGAGCCGGCCGTGCCTGCGTCTCGGTCGGCGCCGACGAACTGGGTGCCCGGTTGCTGGCGCGCCTGGCGGTGGACGCCTCCGGCCGCTCTCCGCGCGTGGCCGTCCGGTACACCTACCCGGAGGCCAGGCGCAGCGTGCCGCGCTACGAGCCATTCCCGCTGGAGGACACGGTGGCCGGCCACCTGGAGGCTGCGGGGTGCACCGTCGCGGCCGGCGACGCCGAGATCCTGCTGTGGGTGCACAACTTTGCCGGCGCCCAGCAGCGGGAGTCGCGGGACCAGCGCGGCGCGCCGCCGGCACCGGTCCGGACGGTGGCCGCCGCCCTGGCCGAGGCGGCCTCGCGGGGCATCGTGTGCGGGTGCGCCGATGTGCGGTTCGCCAACGGCGCGGACGACGCGCTGGTGCGGTCGTTGCTGGCGCGGGAGGACCTGGCAGGCCTGGCCGGGTACGCGGGGTGGAACACCTGCAGCAACACCCTGGGCACCGTCCTGGCACAGGTGGTCCTGGCCTACGGCGCGCAGTCTCACCTGGGTGAGGCGCGCTTCCGGCAGATCCGCCGGCGCTACCTGACCCGGCGGCTGCTCGACGACTGGGGGTACCAGACGGTCGTGCGGCCCTACCTGGCCGACGAGGTGGTCGGGGCGTTGGGCGCCGATGCGACCCACCTGGGACCGGCCGCGCCGGCGGTGCGCGAGGCGGCGCTGCGCCGGTTCCACGAGGAGATCCTGCCGCCGGTGGAACGCGCGCTCGGGCCGGCCGGCTTTGCGGACCTGGCGTTTCCCTGGGACCGTCTGTTCGAAGTTGAGGTCCGGTTTGCCGATGAGCCGCCGGGAATGTGACGTCGCGGTGATCGGCGGCGGCCCGGCGGGCAGCGTGGCCGCCGTCGCCGCGGCGCGGGAGGGCGCGCGCGTCGTGCTCGTCGAACGCTACGGCTTCCTGGGCGGGACACTGACGGCCGCGATGGTGGCGCCCATGATGGGGTTCCACGCGGGGAGCCGGCAGGTGGTCCGCGGCATCCCCGGCGAGATCGTCGACCGGCTCGTGGCCATCGGCGCCTCGCCCGGGCACGTGCCCGACCCGATTGACTTCTGCGATTCGGTGACGCCGTTCGACTACGAGGGGCTCAAGCGCGTCCTGCTGGAGATGGCGGTGGAGGCCGGGGTCGAGTTGTGGCTGCACACCGTCTTCCTGGACGCCCGCGCCTCCGGGGGCACCGTGCAGGCCGCCCGCGTCTGGCAGAAGGACGGGGAGAAGGAGATCCGTGCGCCGGTGTTCATAGACGCCTCCGGCGACGGCGACCTCTCGGTGGCCGCCGGCGCGCAGGCCGAGATCGGCCGGCCAGACGACCACCGCCCGCAGCCGATGACCCTGATGGTCCGCCTGGGCGGCGTGGACTGGGACGCCGTGATGGACTACATCGGGCGCCATCCCGACGAGATCCAGCACGGGCAGGGGATCCACGGGCGCATCGAGGTCGCATGGTTGAAGGGCCTGCCTGCCCGCGGGTTTGCCGGATTCGGCGCGCTCGTGCGCGAGGCCCGCGAGCGCGGGGAGTGGACGGTCCCGCGCGACCGGCTGCTGGTCTTCGAAGGTGTGCGGGCCGGTGAAGCCGTCGTCAACACCACGCGGGTCTTGGGCCGCCTGGGCATCCGGGGCGACGACCTGGCCCGCGCCGAGGTCGAAGGCCGACGGCAGGCCTATCAGGTGGTAGACCTGCTGCGCCGCCGCGTGCCGGGATTCGCCGGGGCCTACCTCCTCGAGACGCCGGCCCAGATCGGCGTGCGCGAGACGCGGCGCATCGTGGGAGACTACGTGCTGACCGCTGAGGACATCCTGGCCGCCCGCAAGTTCGACGACGCCATCGCGTGTGGCGCCTACCCCATCGACATCCACGACCCGGCCTCGGACCGGCTGGTGACCCGCCGCCTGCCACCAGGCGAGTACTACACAATTCCGTACCGGTGCCTGCTCCCCCGCGGAGGGGAGAACTGGCTGACGGCCGGGCGCTGCATCTCGGCCACCCATGAGGCGTTTGCGGCCTTCCGGGTCTCGGCCATCGTCATGGCCATCGCGCAGGCGACCGGGACAGCGGCGGCGATGGCGGTGCGGGCGGGGATCCCACCCCGGGCGATCGACCCGCAGGCGCTCAGGCAGGTCCTGCGGGAGCGGGGTGCGTTCGTGTAGGTCCGCGCGTCATCCGCACCAATCCCCAGGAGCCGGCCGCGGTGCCAACGAAGAGTGCTTTCCGTGTGCCTGCATCGTGCCCCGTCGGTGATCGGTGATGGCTGATCCCCTCTCCCGCCGCGGCCTGTTGATTGTCAGCCTCCCCCGCAACGACGCGGCGCTGGCCCGAGCCGCGGCCTCGGCCGGCGCAGACCTGCTCAAGGTGCACGTCAACGTCCGCCACCGGGCGTCGGGCACGCGGTTTGGGTCCCTCGACGACGAGGAGGACGCAATCGCCCAGGTCCTGGACGTCGGACTCCCGACGGGCCTGGTGCCCGGCGAAGACGCGATGGTGACCCCGGACCAGATCCCGCGCCTCCGGCGGTTCGCCTTTCTCGACGCGTTCGTGACCCGGCTCCCGCTCTTCCTCTATGACGTGGGCGTCCCGGTGATCCCGGCGATTCCCCACGACTATCCGGCCGAAGCGCTGGGCTCGCTGGGCGCGCTGCCCGGCGAGTGGCTGGAGGCGGCGCTGGTCCCGCCCCAGGGTTACGGCCTGGACCCGGTCGCCGATGACCTGGTCGCGCTGGCGCGCCTGGGGGCGCTCTCCCGTCGCCGGCTCATCGTGCCGAGCCAGCGGCGGATCCGGCCCGAGGACCTGGGCCGGTACTTCGCCATCCCGCAGGTCTGGGCGGTCATGATCGGCGCCGTGGTGACCGGGCGGACGGCCCGCGGCCTCGGCCGCGCCACCGAGGCGTTCCGCCGCGCCCTGGACGCGCTGGTGCCGTGACGCCGCCGGCGTGCCGGGTCTGGGAGTCGCAGGCACCGCCGTGATCGTCGAAGCGCGCGCCCCGACCCGCATCGACCTGGCCGGCGGCACCCTCGACATCCATCCTCTGTACCTGCTGGAGGATGATGCCTGGACGATCAACGCCGCGGTGGCGATCCCGGTGCGCGTGCGCCTGACTCCGGCGCGCTCCGGGGTCGTCGTCGTGTCGCGGGACCTCGGCCACCGCGTCGCGGCGGAGTCGGTGGCCCACCTGCCCACCGGCGGGCCGCTGGACCTGGCCTGCCGGGCCCTCAGGGTCGCCGCGCCCCACCGGGGGCTGGTGGCCACGCTCGACTCCTCTGCGCCGCCGGGGTCGGGCCTGGGCGCGTCGTCGGCGCTGCTGGTGGCGCTCCTGGCGGCGCTCGACCGCGCCTCGCGCCGGCGCCGCAGCCTCGCCGACCTCGTCGCGCTGGCCTGGCGCCTGGAGGCGCAGTCGCTGCGGACGCTGACCGGTCGGCAGGACTACCTGGCCGCCGTGCGCGGAGGCGTGAATGCCATGCGCTTTGGGGTCGACGGCGACCATGTGGAACCGCTGCTGCCCGCGGCGTCTGCCCGCCGGGCCCTGCAGGAACGCCTCGTCGTGGCCTACACCGGCCGACCGCATACGTCCGGCCTCACCAACTGGGGCGTCGTCCGCGCCTACCTGGACGGGGTGCCCGGCACCGTGAACCGGTTGCGGCACATCGCCCGGGTCGCCCGCGAGATGCGGGACGCGCTGCGGGCCCGCGACTTCGATGCCCTGGGCGACCTCGTCGCGCAGGAGTGGGCGTACCGGCGCGAACTGGCCTCGGGCGTCTCCACCCCGGTGATCGAGCGGGCACTGGCCGTGGCGCGCCGGCACGGCGGGCTCGCCGGCAAGGCCTGCGGCGCCGGCGGCGGCGGCTGCGTGCTCATGGTGGTCCGCGCGGGCGCCAAGGGGCGGTGCGAGGCCGGCCTGCGCGCCGCCGGTTTCCCCGTGCTGCGCGCGCGGATCACCCCGCGGGGGCTGCGGGTGCGGGTTGTGAGGTAGGCGTCGAAGACGACATGGCGCTGCGGACCGACCGCAATCTGCACCTCCTCTTCGCCTCGCTCCTGCTCTGGATGTTCGGGATCGCCCTCTACGAGCACCTCATCCCCATCCACGCCCGCAACCTCGGCGCCTCGGCGGTCGAACTCGGCACCCTGTTCACGCTGCGACACCTGGGCCTGGCCGTCGGCTTCCTGATCGGCTGGGCGGTGGTCGACCGGCTGTCCCGGCGCACGCTCATGGTCGCCTCGTGGCTGCTGGGGGTGCCGGTACCGCTCATGCTGGCCGCCGCGCCCACGTACCTCTGGCTGCTGCCGGGGCTGCTGCTGTACGAACTGACCTACTTCGGGCTGCCCGCGATCCAGGCGTACGTCGCCGACCGCGTACCGGCCGGCGAGCGGGCCTCGGCCTTCGGCATCATGGGGACGATCACCTCGGTCGGCTTCCTGGTCTCGCCGACCGCCGGCGGCGCGATTGCCGATCGGTGGGGCATTCCCACCGTCCTGGTGGTCGCGTTCGCGCTCTTCCTGCTGTCTGCGATCCTGATCTTCCGGGTGCAGCACAGCGGGCCGGGCACCATGCCGGCCGCAGGATCCGCACGGCTGTCGTGGCAGGACGTCCGGCCGCTGCTGCCGGTGCTGGCGTTCTATGCGGGCGCGCAACTCGTCGTCTACCTCACGGTCCCGTTCCTGGCGCCGTTCCTGCGCGAGGTGCGCCGGCTCTCGCTGGCCGAGATCGGCTTCCTCGGCTCCATGGTGGCGGTGGGCGCGGTGGCACTGACCCCGGTCGCCGGCCGGCTCGGCGACCGCTTCGGGACGGCGTCTGTGCTCGCCGGGCAACTCGGGGTGTTCGCCATGGGGATCCTCCTGACGATCCTCGGCCCGGCCGCGCTGCTGCCCCTGTTCGCCATGCTCCGCTGCCGCGCGCCGCTCAACGCTCTGGCCCAGGCGATGATCGGGGCGCGGGCGCCCTCGGCCATCGTCGGCCGGACCTTCTCGATCGCCGGGATGCTTTCGGCGGTGCTCGCGGCGGTCGGGTCCTTCGTCGGTGGGTTCGCCTACCGCGCCGACCCGGCGTTCCCCCTCTACCTCTCTGCCGGGCTCGCCATCATCCTGGGGGTGCTGCTGGTCCGGGGAACGCGGAGCGCGGCTCCCCTGCCGGCGGAGGCGCGACCGGCCGCCGACCCCGCGGAGGCCGAGGAGCCGTGACGCTCGAGGACGCGGTCAAAGCCCAGGCCGCCGAGATCGGCTTCGACCTGGCGGGGATCACCACGGCGGATCCGTTCCCCGAGGCCGACGCCGCCTACCAGCGGTGGATCGAGGCCGGCATGCACGCGGGCATGGCGTACATGTCGGCCCACCGCGACCGTGTGGGCGACCCGCGCCGCGCGCGGCCCGGCGCCCGATCCATTGTGGCCGTGGCCATGAACTACTACGCCGGCGAGTCCGCCCCGCCGCAGGACGGGGAACTGCGCGGTCGGATCGCCCGGTACGCCTGGGGGGACGACTACCACCAGGTGATGGAGACGCGGTTGCGCGCATTGGCCGGGTTCCTCGTGGCCCGGGGTGCGACGCTGGCCCACTACTACGTGGATACCGGTCCGACCCTCGACCGGGCCATCGCCCAGCGCGCGGGGCTGGGCTGGTGCGGCCGCCACAGTTGCCTGATCACGAAGTCCTATGGGACCTGGGTCGTGCTGGGCGAGATCCTCACCGACCTGGTGCTCCGGCCCGACCCGCCGGCCGGGGGCGACTGCGCATTGTGCTGGAACTGCATGCACGGGTCCGAAGCCTGTCCGACCGGCGCCATCGTCGCCCCCGGGGTCGTGGACGCGCGCAGGTGCATCTCCTACTGGACGATCGAGCACCGCGGCTGGATCCCCCGGGCGGTGCGGCCCGCGCTCCAGGACATGATCTTCGGCTGCGACCTCTGCCAGGAGGCCTGCCCGTTCAACCGGCTGGCCAGGCCCACGGCGCACCCCGAGTTTCGTCCGCGGCCCGAGATCGGCACGCATCCCAGGCTGCTGCCCCTGCTGAATCTCTCGGAGGCTGACTATCACCGCCTCTTCCGTCGCAGCGCGGTCAAGCGGGCCGGCCGCAGCGGGCTGCGTCGCAACGTGGCCGTCGCCCTGGGCAATCTCGGCGATGAGCGCGCGGTCCCTGGGTTGATCGCGGCGCTGGCCGATCCCGCCGATCCGGTGGTGCGGGGCCACGCGGCCTGGGCGCTGGGCCGCATCGGGGGCCGGGCGGCGCGGGATGCCCTGGAGGCTGGGCGCCGCACCGAGCGCGATCCCGAGGTGGCCGACGAGATCCAGGCCGCGCTGGAGGAGAGATGGGAGTGGCCGGGCGCGGCGCGAACCTGATCACCGGTGATCGCGCTGGTCCTCTGGACTGGTTTGGTGAAGATGGCCGTGCTCGCGGCCGCGGCTTCTGCGGTGCAGCCCGGCTTCGCCTCACTGCACGTGGACATCTGGCCCGAGCACGACGATCCCAGGGTGCTGGTGATCTACCGCGGCGCGCTGAACGCCGCGGTCAGCCTGCCCCATACGCTCACCTTTGAAATCCCCGCCTCGGGCCAGGTGAACGCCGCCGCCTACCGCGCCGCCGACGGCCAGCTCTTCTCGGTCCCGTATCAATACCGGCAGGACGGCGGCCGCCTCCAGGTGACCATGACCATCCCCGAGCGCGGGTTCCAGTTCGAGTACTACGCGGACGCGATCAGCGGGCTGCCGCAGCGGTCGTTCTCGTTGGGCCTGGTCTTCCCGCTTCCTGCAGACGACCTTCGAGTCTCCGTCGAACAGCCGCTGCGGTCGTCGGCATTTGCCCTGGCCCCGGCGGCGGGCGCGACGACGGTGACCGCCGCGGGGTTCATGCATCACCTCTACGCGGTGGGGCCCTGGCCCGCCGGCAGGACCTGGAGCGTGAGGGCGACCTACCGGAAGCCGGACGCCACCCCTTCGGTGCCGCGCGCCGCGGCCGTCCCCGGTCCTGCGCCTGCCGGACCTGCGGCCGTCACGCCGTCGCCTGGGAGGGTGCCGGGCTGGCTGTGGGGCGCGGCCGCCCTACTGGGCGTCGTCGGCATGGCGGTCGTGGGCGTGCGTCTGGGGTGGTGGAGGCGAGGGTGGCAGCGGACACCCCACCGGATCCAGGGGGCGCGGCCCGTCCCGGCCGTCGGGACGCATGCATCAAAGGTGAAGCGGCGCCGGGGCGGCGCGGTGCCCGTCTACTGCCCCGCCTGCGGGGCCCGCGCCAGGTCCGGGGACCGCTTCTGTCGCCGCTGCGGGAAGCCGCTGCCGTGAGGGGCGGCGCGCGCCCTGGAGGAGACCGGGTGTTCGAGGGAGAATAGTTCGAGGGAGAATAGTTCGAGGGAGAATAGGAGGGAGAATAGGCTGGTATAATTCGGAATAGCGAGCGGGTGTAGCTCAGCGGTAGAGCATCGGCTTCCCAAGCCGAGGGTCGCGGGTTCAAATCCCGTCGCCCGCTCCAACCCGCATCCTGACCGGGGTTTCAGTCAAGCGGCGCGTGGCAGTCTGCGCTGCGCCGTCTCCATGAATTCCTTGCCTCAGTAACAGTCGTCGCACAGGCGAACTGAGACGCCTCGCTTAGCCAGCCTCCCCAGCCCTGACAGCGACGTCCACGGGCACGCCGTGCCGGACGCTCTCGGTCACGATGCAGAAGTCCTCAAAGAGCTGGCGGCACCGTTCTACCGCTCCCTGCCGGGCAGGATCGACCCCGCTGACGTCAATCACGACGTTCAAGCCGGCCACCCGCCACCGCCCGCGGTCGTTGCGCCGGATCGCCACCGTGACTTCTGTGTTGATGCGGGCGCCTTCCACGCGCGATTTCTGCAGGCAGCACAGCAGGCTGCTCGACAGGCAGTGCCCGACGGCCACCGCCAGCATCCGGGCCGGGTTCGGACCCTGGCCGCGGCCGATGGGCGGGGCTTCATCGACCGTGAGCGCCCACCGGGGCCGCTCCATCTCCACGGCGAAGCGGTACCCTTCTTCCTGAGTCAACCGGACCGTCGCCTGCATCTCCTCCACTTCGCTCCCACCCTTCGGGCCCATTCCCCACCGTTGTCCGTCGCGACGGATGCCAATCGGGGCCCCGCAGGCGGTGAGCGGGACGCTTGGGCCTGCTCTGCCGCAGGCTCCTCAGCCCGCCCACCGCCTGGCGCCATTACTGAACCGATACGGTGACCCGCTTCGGCATCACCGCAGGGCTCTTGGGGAGCGTGATCGCCAGCACGCCCTGGCGGAACGTCGCCCTGACCTTGTCCCCGTCCACCTCCACGGGCAGGTCGAATGTCACCGCGAACCGCCCCACCGGCCGCTCCCGGCACAGGTAGCGCTCCTCGGCGACGTCCTCCGCCTTGCGCTGTCCCGTGACGGTGAGCACGGTCCCCTCCAGGGTGATCTGGATGTCCTCCTGGCTGACACCGGGGAGGTCGATCCTGGCCTCCAGGTGGTCCCCGGCGTCGAAGAGGTCAGCGTCGGGAACCACGACGGAGGCCTCTGCCCTGCGCAGCCACCGGGGAGTGACCTCCCGCTCGATCCAGCGCTTCACGTCACGGCGCAGGTCCTCCATCTCCTTCCACGGATTCCAGGGATAGATCACGGGCCGAACCGGTACCAGACGCATCGTCATTCCCTCCCGTGCTTCGGATGTGCAGATCTCGCCCAGATCATACTCTACCCCCCAGGGTATGTCAAGTGGCACGCTGCCCACTTGACGGCCGTCAAGTGGCACGGTGCCCACTTGACGGCCGTCCCCAGACTCACTATACTCTACCCGGTAGTGTAAATCCCTGGAAGGAGGGGACTGAGTCCATGGCGCTGCTGAAGCCCGCGGA
>JAVKID010000026.1:0-32341 GCA_031459655.1 Candidatus Fervidifonticultor octavus
GGGGACTGCGCCGTCAGGCGCTGCACGCCCACCGGCTGGCGTTTGCGCACCCAGAGACCGGCGAGGAGATGGACCTGACCGCGCCCCTGCCGGCCGACATGGAGGACGCACTCGCCTTGCTCCGGGCGAGGGTCCCGGAGGGCGGATCGGGGTGAGCGGGCGCGATCCGGCCTCCGGCCCGCCGAGGGTCGCGATGCGCGAGAAGGCGCGCGTGATGGATCAAGAGGGCGTGCGTCGCGCCGTCGTGCGGATGGCCCACGAGATCCTGGAGCGCAACCGGAGGGTCGAAGGGCTGGCGCTGCTGGGCATCCCGACCCGGGGGGTGCCGCTGGCGGCACGTCTGGCCGCCGCCATCGAAGCGATCGAAGGCTCGCGTCCCCCGGTGGGCTCCCTCGACATCGCGCGCCACCGCGACGACCGCCCGGCCGAGGCCAGGCAGCCGGCCTCCGGGCGCCCGGCCGGGCGCGGGAGGCGGACCGGCCGTCCATCGTCTGCCGTACCCTTCCCGGTCGTCGGCCGGCACGTGATCCTGGTAGACGACGTGCTCTACACGGGGCGCACGGTGCGCGCCGCCATGGACGCATTGATCGAGGGCGGCCGGCCGGCCACCATTCAACTCGCGGTGCTCATCGATCGCGGGCACCGGGAACTACCCATCCGGCCCGACTACGTGGGGAAGAACGTGCCGACCAGCGCCAGGGAGCACGTGGCGGTGCGACTGATGGAGGCGGACGGGCGGGACGAGGTGATCATCGAGGAGCCGGTGGAGGGTCCCGGGTGATTGGGGGCCCATGGGCTCGTCGGTCGCATTGTGTTTCTTGTCGCCGCAGCGTGCGGTGCTTCCGCTGCGCATTCCCGCAATGCCCGACGGTACAGACAATGCGGTCGCAGCCTGCCGTGGGCGAACCAGGTCATCGAGCGGGTACGCCGGCGGACGCGGGAGTACCGTGTCCTCAGGGGGCCGATACCTGTCGCAGGCATGATGGTCCAACTCGTCGCCCCATCAGGGAGGAGGGCCATGAGGGGCTGGGGGGCGCTCGGGGGCTCAAGATGCACGAGACGCGGATTCTCATCGAGTCGATGCGGGCAGGCCCGGCGCGACCACCAGCGTGCGCTCGTTCGTGTAGGTCACCTGTCCAGGCCGCCCGCCGCGAAGGCGGCGCACGTGACGTCGCCGCGTCACGTCCACCGGCACCTTGCCCGAGGCGCGGCCGGCGCTGTAGTGCGCGGCGATGCGCGCCGCGGCCTCGACGACCGCATCCGGGGGCTCCCGGCCGCCGCCGGTGAGGATGACGTGCGCGCCCGGCATCCCGCGCGCGTGCAGCCACAGGTCGTCGGGTTTGGCGACCTCGAAGGTCAGGTGGTCGTTCTCCCGGGCGCTGCGGCCGACCTGTACGCGGTAGCCGTCGATGGCGAAGACGCGGCCGACGCTGACCGGGTGCGCGCGGGCGCCCGCTCGCGTCCGCTGCCACAGCCCGGCGGCGATCAGATCCTGTTCGACTTCCCAGAGGTCGTCCTCGGTCTCGGCCTGCGCGATGGCGGTCGCCAGTCCCTCCAGGAAGGCGCGTTCCCCCTCGAGGGCGGCCCGGCGGGTCGGCAGGCGGCGGCGTGTGGCGGCGGCCCTGGCGTAGCGCTTGAAGTAGGCCTGCGCATTCTCGACCCCCGAGCGCGCCGGGTCGAGCGGAATGCGGGTCGGCCGGCCGTCGAAGCCGGGCACGTCCACGGAGGTCGCGCCCGGGGCGACCTGCGGGAGGTACGCGAGGAGCAACTCGCCGTACTGCCGCAGGTGCTCGGCGGCTTCGGCCTCGCGCAGGTCAGCTTCGACGGCCTCGAGTGCGCGCCTCACCCGTCCCAGGGCCTGTGCGACAGCAGCCGCCAGCGCCCGGCGCGCGCTGTCCAGGCGCCACGCGGCTTCCGCCAGGGCGGTCACCGCCTCCACGGCCGTGCTCATCGACGCGGGATGCTCGCGGCATCCGGCATACGCATGCATCGGGAACGCCGCATACGCGACCGGCCGGCCGTCGGGATCCTGGTAGAGCCGGGGGGAGAATCGGCGGGCGAGCACGTCTTCGGCGATGGCACGCAGCACCTCGACGACGCGCGTGGCGGCGGCGCGATCGAGGGATGCGGCCGGATCCACGCCCGCACGCAGGCAGGCCTCATGGGCCATGGCCGGGCCGATCCCTGCCACAGCCTGGAGCAGGATGCGCCAGGCCGGGCGGTCTGCCGGGGCTGCAGCCAGCAGGTGATCCACCAGGACGGTCCGTGGGTCCGGTTTCGGCTGCGGCGGCCTCGCGTACGGCCGCTGCGGGAGCAGATCCCGCGTGCGCCCGGGTCCTGCGGGCTTGAGCACGCCAACGATCACCCCGCCGCTGGTCAGGATCAGATTCGCCTGGCGCCCCATCAACTCGGCGATCAGGTCCTGGGGGCCTTCCAGTGCGTCGAAGGTGCAGGTCGCCAGCCGTTCGAAGGGCGCCGCCTCGATGGCCCGCAGCGCGGCGCCCTCCAGCCGGCTGCGGAGCATCTGCGCGAACGGACCGGGCCCGGTGGGCGCGGCCTCGGTCGTCAGGTGCATCCGGCACCACTGGGGATGTGCCGAGATGAGGAGCGTGCGCGGAGGGCCGCTGCGGCGCAGGACCAGGGCCAGGGTCTCGGGTCCGACCTGGACGATCCGCTGCACGCGCGCGCCGGCGAGATCCTGGCACTCCGCGGCGACCGCAGCCAGGATGACGCTGTCGAAGGAGGCCGGGGGCATCGCAGGGGCCGACGGGCTGGCGTCCATGCCGCTGCCACGATACGACAGGGCCGGGTAGGGCTGCAAGCGCGCCCGTGCGGGGCCGCCGGCCATGATGGGCAGGAACGATCTTGCAGCGGGCCGAACAGAAGGCCCGTGATCCGCAGCATGACCGGGTTTGGAGGAGCCACCGCGGAAGTCCCCGGGGGTCGGCTGGCGGTGGAGGTCCGGTCGGTGAACCACCGCTTCAGCGAAGTGCAGATCCGGCTGCCGCGCGACCTGTCGCCGCTGGACGACCGGGTCCGGGCCCTCGTCCAGGAACGGATCCACCGCGGCCGGGTCGAAGTCGTCGTGACCCGCGACGAGGGGGCGCGACGGCCGCGCACGGTGCGGGCCGACGTGGACCTGGCGGTGGCGTATGCCCGGGCGCTGCGCGACCTGGCGGCCGCGATTGGCGCACGCAACGAGGTCACGCTGGCCCAGATCGCCGCGCTGCCCGAGGTGCTCAAGATCGAGGATGAGCGCGGGGACCCCGAGGCGCTGTGGCCCGTCCTGGAGTCGGCGCTGCGCGCGGCCACCGATGGCCTCGTGGCCATGCGGACGGCGGAGGGCCGGCGCATCGCCGACGATCTGCAGCGGCGCGTGGCCGCGCTGGCCGCGATGGTCGAGGCCATCGCCGGACGGTCGCGCGAGGTCACGCGGGCGTATCGCGAGCGGTTGCGCGCCCGTCTGGCCGACCTGCTGGACCAGGCGCCGGTGGACGAGGCCCGGCTTGCGGCGGAACTGGCGCTGTTCGCCGAGCGCAGCGACATCAGCGAGGAACTGGTACGCCTGCGCAGCCACCTGGGGCAGTTTCAAGAGACGATCGCGGGCGGGGACGGGCCGGTGGGCCGCAAGCTGGATTTCCTCCTGCAGGAGATGAGCCGCGAGACGAACACCATCGGGGCGAAGGCTAATGACCTGGAGATCGCCAGGTTCATCATCGCCATGAAGAGCGAACTGGAGAGCCTGCGCGAGCAGGTGCAGAACGTGGAGTGAACGATGGAGACGCGGCTGATCAGCATCGGGCACGGCAACATCCTGGCGGCGAACCGGATCGTGGCGATCATCAGCCCGGATTCGGCCCCCGTGAAGCGCATCGTCCAGGAAGCCCGGGAGCGCGGCACCCTCATCGATGCCACGTATGGCCGCCGGACCCGGGCCGTGGTCATCACCGACAGCGGGCACGTGGTCCTCTCGGCCATCCAGCCCGAGACGCTGGCCCATCGGTACGACGCGCGGGAGGTCGGTGACGAACCCTCGGAATGAGGTGCCTGCCGTCGTCGTGGCCATTGGCGGGCCGATCGGCGTCGGCAAGAGTACGGTGGCGCGCGCGCTGGCCGAGCGGTTGGGGATCCGGCTCATCTCCGCCGGCGGCGTCTTCCGCGAGGTAGCCCGGCGCCGCGGCCTGTCCGTCGTGGACCTGAACCGGCTCGCCGAGGGCGATCCGACCATTGACCGTGAGCTGGACCGCCTGCAGGGAGAACTGGCGCGCGAGGGGCCGTGCGTGGTGGAGTCGCGCCTGTCCGGCTGGATGGTGGACGCCGACCTGAAGATCTGGCTGGACGCGCCCGCAGACATCCGTGCCGCGCGGGTGGCTGCCCGCGAAGGGCAGGCCGCGGAGGAGGCCCGGGCGGATCTGGCGGTCCGCGAACGCAGCGAGTGGTCGCGCTACCGAACCCTCTACGGCATCGAGATGACCGATCGCACGCCGTACCACCTGGTCATCGACACGAGCCGGTGGGATCCTGAGGTGATCGCAGACGCCCTGGAGCGGCTGGTCCGCGGGCTGCGGCCGGCCGCGAGGGCGCGGTAGCCCTGCGCGCGCCACAGGCGCGCATTGCAGGCATCACCGCCGCCGGTTCACCGCCATGACCCCGCCACCGCCCCTCTTGGTTGCGCTCGACCTCCCGCTGCGCGCCGGCGACGCCGCGTTCACGTTTGCCGCCGGCGCGGCGGCCGGTGCCCCGCGCGGCGCCGGGGTGGTGGTCCCGTTCGGCCGGCGCTTCCTGCCGGGCATCGTCCTGGGTCCGGCCCCACCCCGCGAGGGCCTTCGGCCGGTCCTGGCCATGGTGGATCCGTGCCCGCTGGTGCCGCCGCCCCTCATCGATCTGGCCGAGTGGGTCGCGCGCGAGTACCTGGCGTCCGTCGGGGAGGCCATCGCCGCTGCCGTTCCGTGGGGGGCATTGTGGTCCGGCCTTCGCCTGCGCTGTCGCGCTCCCGTCCCCGGAGGACTCGCCCCGGCGGTGCACGCGGTGGCTGAGACGCTCGCCCGCCGGCCGCTGTCGCTCCGGCAGGCCGAGCGACTGCTCGCGCACGCTCCTGAGGCCGCCGCGGCGCTGGCCGAAGCGCGCCTTGTGGCGGCCACGATCCGCGGCATGCAAGACGGCCAGGAAGCCTGGAACGCTCCTGACCCCGCCGACCCTCGGAGGGCAGGTGCGCGGGGCGCAGCCGGGGGCGGGTCCGACGCGCCGGTGCCATGCAGCGCGACAGGCCGGGCGGACGCCGCGGTGGAGGCGGCGATGGCCGGAGGGCCGCGGGCGCTGCTCTTCGCAGGGTGGCGCCGGACGCCAGCGTACCTGGCCGCGGTGCGGCGCGCGGTCGCGGCCGGATGGTCGGCCATCGCAGCCTTCGGCTCCACCGAGGCCGCAGCGGCCTTCGCCGGCGAGGCGGCGGCGGCCGGGATGGCGCCGGTGATGGTACACGGAGACCTGTCCCCTCGCGCGCGCCTGGCCGCCTGGTGCCGTCTGTCCGGTGCGGGGGGCGCACTCGCCGTGGGCACCCGCGGGGCGGTGTTTGCGCCCCTGGCCGATCCCGCGCTGGTCATCGTGGACGACGAGGATGCCAGCGGCCACAAGGAGGAGCGGGCGCCGCGCTACGTGACCGGCGCCGTCGCCGCCGAGCGCACGCGCCTGCGCGGCGTCCTCATCCTCGGGGCCACCACGCCCACGGTGATGGCGTATGCCGCGGCCCAGGCCGGCCGCCTCCGCCTGATCGCGCTACCGTCTCCCCGGCCCCGCGTCGGCGTCATCGACCTGCGCCGGCGCCCCGACCCCGAGGAGCCCGTCAGCCGGCCGCTGCGCGAGGCGGTGCGCCGGACGGTGCGGGCGGGCGGCCGCGCCGTCCTGCTGGTCGATCGCAAAGGATATGCGGGCGGGCTGCACTGCGCCGAGTGCGGGGCCGTGCCCCGCTGCCCCCGGTGCGCGACGGCCATGCCCTACCACCGGCGCGAGCGCCTGCTCCGGTGCCGGCTCTGCGGTCGTACGCTCCAGGCGCCCGCCACCTGCCCGCAGTGCGGGGCCGCGCGCCTGCACCCGCTGGGCGCAGGAACCGAGCGGATCGCCGCGGTGGTGCGGCAGTGGACGCCTGCGGTCTGGCGCTTCGACAGCGATGTCGTGCGGCCGGGCCGCGAGGCACCCGCGAGGCTTGCGCCGCTGCGCTCCCGCGGGGGAGTGCTGGTGGCGACACCGCTGGTCCTGCCCCATCTGGGAGGCCTGCGCCCCGACCTCGTCGGGGTGGTCGCCGCCGACCGCTGGCTGCACCGACCGGAGTTCCGTGCGTCCGAACGCGCGCTCGCCCTGTTGCGGAGCGTGGCGTTCGCGTCGCAGGTCCGCGTCCTGGTGGAGACGGCAGACCCCGACCACCCGGCGGTGCGCGCTGCCCAGTCGCCGACCCTGCGCGCCTTCTACGCCGAGGAACTGGCACAGCGCCAGGCGCTGGGCTATCCGCCGTTCCGGGTCCTGGCCGCCGTGGTGGTGACGGCCGGCTCGGCGGCGGCCGCCGAGGCCGTCTGCACCCGCCTGCTGCAGGCCGCGGCGCCGTCGCTGGACGTATTCGGGCCATCGCCGCTCCCCGCCGCAGGAGGGAGGCGGGTGGCGCGCGCGATGGTGTTGAAGGCCCTCGACCGCGCGGCGATCCGGGCGGCGCTCTGGCCGATCCTGGTCGGCGACGGCGTGCCCCGCGATGTGCGGATCACCGCCGATGTGGACCCGCACGACCTGTAGCGGCTCCTCCTCGACGACGAGGGAGGCGACGCGTTGAAGGGCCCGCAGGCCCGTGCTATCGTGGGGAGCGGTATGGCGACGGCGACGGTGTTGGAGATCGTGACCACCGACAGCCCCCGGGCCGCGGTGCTGCGGCGCCGGGCGAAACCGGTGGGCCGGGTCACGCGCCAGATCCAGCACCTGATCGAGCAGATGTTCGCGACGATGCGCGCCGCCCGCGGCCTGGGCCTGG
The DNA here is from genome assembly GCA_031459655.1 of Candidatus Fervidifonticultor octavus. Classification (GTDB taxonomy): domain Bacteria; phylum Sysuimicrobiota; class Sysuimicrobiia; order Sysuimicrobiales; family Humicultoraceae; genus Fervidifonticultor_A; species Fervidifonticultor_A octavus_A. The sequence continues at coordinate 7,010 of JAVKID010000026.1, forward strand.
CCGCGCCGCAGGTGGGCGAGAGCGTGCGCGTGCTGGTGGCCCAGGTGGAGGATCGCACGGTGGCGCTGGTGGACCCCGAGATCCTCTCCGCCGACGGCGAAGAGACCGCGACCGAGGCCTGCCTCTCGATCCCCGGCGTGCTGGGCGATGTGCCGCGGGCGGCGGTGATCACCGTGCGCGGCAGGAACCGCCGCGGCCGGCGGGTGACGATCCACGCCGATGGCCTGCTGGCCCGTGTGCTGCAGCACGAGATCGACCACCTCGACGGGATCCTCTTCCTGGACCGCGTGCGCGATCGGAGCACGATCCGGGTCATCACGCCGGAAGAGGCCGACGCGGTCCCATCCGCCGAGTAATCCCGGGCCGGTGGCCGATCGATGGGCCCATCCCGGACCTCGTCCCTGCGCGTGGTCTTCCTGGGCACGTCCGCCTTTGCGATCCCATCCCTGCGGACGCTGGCGCGCGCGACGTCGGTCGTGGCGGTCGTCACCCAGCCGGATCGTCCGGCCGGGCGAGGCCGAACACTCACCCCGCCGCCGGTCGCAGTCGCCGCGCGCGCGCTGAGGCTGCCGGTGTGGCAGCCAGAGAGCCTGAGGGCGGCGGCGGTCCAGGCGGACCTGGCCGCGTTGCGGCCGGACCTGCTGGTGACGGTGGCCTACGGCAAGATCATCCCGCCGGCGGTGCTGGCGCTGCCGCCGCTGGGCGCCATCAACCTGCACCCGTCCCTGTTGCCCGCCTACCGCGGCGCCTCGCCGATCCAGCGCGCCATCGCCGACGGCGCGACTGCGACGGGGATCACCGTGATGTACGTGTCAGAGGCCGTGGATGCTGGCGACATCATCCTGCAGCGCGAGGTGCCCATCGATCCGGAGGAGACCGCCGGCGACCTGGAAGCGCGGCTCGCGGAGGAAGGCGCGGCGCTGCTGGATGAGGCTGTGGAGTTGATCGCGCAGGGGCGCGCCCCGCGGCGGCCGCAGGACCACGCGCGCGCCACGTACACGAAGAAACTGACCAAATCCGACGGCGAGATCGCCTGGGGGCGTCCGGCGCATGAGATCGTCAATCACGTGCGGGCCATGAATCCCTGGCCCTGCGCGTACACCACGTGGCGCGGCGGGTTGCTAAAGGTGTGGCGGGCGCGCCCCGGCCCGGGCCGGGGGGCGCCTGGCGAGGTGCTGACCGTCGGCGAGGGGGGGGTCGCGGTGGCGGCCGGCGAGGGCGCGGTGGTGCTGCTGGAGGTCCAGCCCCAGGCCGGGCGCCGGATGTCCGCAGCCGAGTTCGCACGCGGACACCCCATCCGGCCTGGCGACCGGTTGGGCGACACACTCGCGTCGGCACCGCCGCAGGTGGTAGAATAGCCTTCGTGAGGGGGGATGCTGATGTTCTTCACTGATCCGACGTTTGTGGTCCTGATCCCCGGGTTGCTGCTGGCGCTCTACGCTCAGTGGAAGGTGCACAGTACCTTCAGCAGGTTCAGCGAGATCCCGACACTGGCCGGGCGGACCGGCGCTGAGGTCGCAGCGGAACTGCTGCGCCGGCGCGGGGTGCGCGGCGTGAAGATCGAACCAGTGCACGGGATGCTGGCCGACCACTACGACCCGCGGACCAGGACGCTGCGCTTGTCGCCGGAGGTCTACGGCAGCACCTCGGTGTCGGCGGTGGGCGTGGCCGCGCACGAGTGCGGGCACGCGCTGCAGCACCAGGAGCGGTACGCGCCGCTCCAGATCCGGTCCGCGATCGTGCCCGTCGCCACCATCGGGACCAGCGCGGCCTGGATCCTCTTCATGATCGGACTGTTCGCGTCCATCCGGCCGCTGATGGACCTGGGCATCCTGCTCTTCCTCGGCTATATCGCCTTTGCCCTGGTCACCCTGCCGGTGGAGTTCGATGCCAGCCGGCGCGCGGTGGCGGTCCTGCAGGGCGAGGGCCTGGTGATGCCCCAGGAGGCCGAGGGGGTCCGGGCCGTCCTGCACGCCGCGGCGCTGACCTACGTGGCCGCGGCCGCAGTGGCCGTGCTGCAACTCGTGCGGCTGATCCTGCTGCGCAACATGCGTGACAGCGAGTAGGGCGCGCACCGGGGCGCCCGCTTCTGCCCGCGAGGCCGCCTTCGCCACACTCCTGCGTGCGGAGGCGGCCGACGCGTTTGTCTCGATCCTCCTGTTCCGCACCCTGGAGCGCTCGGCGCTGGGGCCTGCCGACCGGGCGCTGGCCACCGCCATCACCCTGGGCGTGCTGCGCCACCGGGAGCGCCTGGACTTCGCGCTCCGCCATGTCCTGACCCGGCCGCTGGAAGATCTGCCGGCGGCGATCCGCACGATCCTGAGGATGGGCGCCTTTCAGCTCCTGGACATGGACCGGATCCCGCCCGCGGCGGCGGTGTCCGAATCCGTGACCCTGGCCCGCCGCCACGGGCACCAGGGCACCGCGCGCCTGGTCAACGCGGTCCTGCGGCGCCTGGCCCACGACGGCCCCCCGCCGCCGCCCGACGTCGCCAGGGATCCTGTGGGGCATCTCTCGGTGGTCTGCTCGCACCCCCGGTGGTTGATCGAGCGGTGGGTGGTCCGCTATGGCTTCGACGACGCTGCGGCCATGGCTCATGCCACCCTGCAGCCGGCCCCCTCGGTGCTGCGGGTCAATACCCTGCGGACCACCCGGGAGGATCTCCTCGGCGCGCTCCGCGCGTGCGGCCTGGAAGCCGAGGCCGGGCTCGTCGACGAGGCCGTGCGCGTCCGCGGATCGCTGCTCCAACGGCTGCCGCTCATCGACGACGGGCTGTGCCTGGTCCAGGATGAAGGTGCCATGCTCGTCTCGCTGGCCTGCGCGCCGCAGCCCGGGCAGGTCGTCATCGACGCCTGCGCCGCGCCAGGCGGCAAGACCACCCATCTGGCCGCGCTCATGGGCAACCGCGGCCGCCTGATCGCCTGCGACGTGCATCCCCGCAAGCTCCAGACCCTGGCCCGCCGCGCCTCGACCATGGGCGCGACCTGCGTCGAGGCGCACCATCTCGATGCGCGCGAGATCGGGGCGCGGTGGCCGGATGCGGCCGACGTCGTCGTGGTCGACGCACCCTGCTCGGGACTGGGGACGATCCGGCGCCGGCCCGAGATCAAGTGGCGGACGCAGGAAGCCGACCTGCCTCGGCATGCCGCCCTGCAGCGGGCGATCCTCGACGGCGCCGCCCGCGCGGTCCGGCCCGGCGGGATCCTGGTCTACAGCGTCTGCAGCCTGGAGCCGGAGGAGGGGCCACAGGTCGTCGCGGCGTTCCTAGCCGACCATCCGGCGTTCGCCAGGACCCCGATGCCCCCTTCCTTTCCGCGCACGGTCGCCGGGCAGCCGGTGGACGCGACGGCTCCCGGCGAGGTCAGGCTCCAGCCTCACCGGCACGACGTGGACGGGTTCTACATCGCGCGCCTGCGGCGGCTATAATCAGAACGGCCGTGCCGGCGGCCAGGGACGCGTGCGGATGACCGAACTGGTGGGCCTGACCCTCGACGAACTGGAGACCACCGCCGCAGGGCTCGGCGAGCCGCGCTACCGCGGCCGGCAACTGGCGCGCTGGATCTACCAGCATCGCGCGGGCACCTTCGAGGAGATGACCGACCTGCCCCGGGCGTTCCGGGATCGCCTGGCCCGCCTGGCGACCCTGACGCGCCTGCGGGTCCTGCGTCGTGTGGACTCGTCCCATGACCTCACCACCAAATTCCTGCTGGGGCTGGCCGACGGCGCCACCATCGAGACCGTGCTGATGCGCTACGAGGACGGCCGGCGCACCGTCTGCGTCTCGACGCAGGTCGGCTGCGGCATGGGGTGCACCTTCTGCGCGACCGGCCTGGCCGGTCTGGTCCGGAACCTGACGGCCGGCGAGGTCGTGGATCAGGTCCTGGCCGTCTCGGAGGAGACCGGCGAGCGTCCCACGCACGTGGTCTTCATGGGCATGGGCGAACCCCTGGCCAACTACGCCGCCACGCTGCGGGCCGTCCGCCTGCTCAACGCGCCCGTCGGCCCGCGCATCGCGATGCGCCGCATGACCATCTCCACGGTCGGCCTCGTGCCGCAGATCCGCCGGCTGGCGCAGGAGCGCCTGCAGCTCACCCTGGCGATTTCGCTGCACGCGCCCGATGACGCCCTGCGCGCCCAGCTCGTCCCGGTCACCCGCCGCTGGCCCATCGCCGACCTCCTGGATGCCGCCCGCGCCTACGCCCGGCTCACGGGCCGGCGGGTCACCTTTGAGTACGTGCTGATGGCCGGGGTCAACGACCGCGACGAGCACGCGCGCGCCCTGGGTGGGCTCCTGGCCGGCTGGGGGGCGCACGTGAACGTCATTCCGTGGAACCCCGTCTACGGCCTGCAGTACCGGCGGCCCCCGGCGGACGCGGTCCGCCGGTTCGTCAGCCTGCTGCGCGAGCGCGGCGTGCCGGCCACCGTGCGCATCGACCGCGGGGTGGACATCGACGCCGCCTGCGGGCAACTGCAGCGCACCCACGCCGAGGGGCTCCAACCCGCCGGGAGGCTCCGGGCATGACCCCGCCGACCGGCGCGCTCATCGGGGGGCGCTACGAACTCCTCGACCGGATCGCCGACGGCGGGATGTCCACCGTCTACCGGGCGCGCCGACACCCCGACGGGATGATCGTGGCGCTGAAGATCCTCCGGGAGCAGTACGCCGCCGACCCCGGGTTTCTCGAGCGCTTCGCCCGCGAGGCCCGGGCGGCCGAGACCCTCCAGCATCCCCACATCGTCCGGGTCCACGAGAGCGGCTGCGACGGCGACATCTACTACATCGCCATGGAGTATGTGGAGGGCATTGACCTCAAGGGCCACCTGCGCCGGGTGGGCCGGCTGGAGGCGCCGGACGCCGAGCGCATCGCCCACGCCGCCTGCCTGGCCCTGGAGTACGCGCACCGCCAGGGGATCATCCACCGCGACGTCAAGCCCCAGAACATCCTGCTGGCCCAAGACGGGACCGTCAAGGTTGCAGACTTCGGCATCGCGCGGGCGCTCGCGGCGGTCACCATCACGCAGCCCGGCACCGTGCTGGGGACGGTGCAGTACCTGTCGCCCGAGCAGGCGCGCGGGGCCGCTGTCGGCCGCACCTCGGACCTCTATGCCCTGGGCGTCGTCCTGTACGAGATGCTGACCGGGCGGCTGCCCTACGAGGGCGACACGCCGGTGGCGATCGCGCTCAAGCACCTGCACGATCCGCCTCCGCGGGCCCGCGCGGTGCAGCCGGACGTGCCGGTGCGCCTCGAGGGGATCATCCTCAAGGCCATGAGCAAGCGCAGCCAGGACCGATACGCCTCAGCGGCCGAGATGGCGTCGGATCTGGCCGGCGCCACCGAGCACTGGCGGGAGACCGACACCGAAGACGACTCCACCACTCAGGCCTTCGACGTACCGGAGGATCCCGAGATCGCGCGTCGGGCGCGGGGGACGGTCGCCCGCATCGCGGCCGCGGTGCTGGTCCTGTTGGGGGCGGGGGCGTGGTATGCGTGGGAGGCGCTCAGCGCCTACCTCAACGTCCCGGAAGTGGAGATGCCGGCGCTGGAGGGGAAGACGCTGCCGCAGGCCGAGGTGCTCGTCCGCCAGGCCGGGCTCGTGCTGGATGTGGCCGAGCGGGCGCACTCTGCGACGGTGCCGCCGGACATCATCATCTCCCAGGACCAGCCGGCCGGCAAACGCCTCAAACAGGGCCGGCGCGTCTCCGTGGTGGTCAGCCTCGGCGCGCGGCTGGTGACCGTCCCGGATCTGGTCCAGAAGACGGTGCAGGAAGCCCGGCTCGCCCTGGATAGCGCCGGCCTGCGGGTCGGCGCGCTCCAGGACGGCACCGATGAGGTGATCAGGCCCGGCGTCGTCATGCGACAGGACCCGCCCGCCGGCGCCAGCGTGCCGCTGGACACCCCGGTGACGCTGGTCATCAGCCGCGGGCCGGCGCAGGTGGAGATGCCCGAACTCGTGGGCAAGACCCTCGCTGAGGCCCGGCGCCTCCTGGAGGAGCGCGGGCTGGTGCTTGCGCACCTGACCACCGTCGGCACCACCGACGTCGAACCCGGGGTGGTGATCGAGCAGTCGCCCGCCGCGCACGCACGCATCCGCCCCGGCGTGGCCGTGATCACGCTCAGCGTGAGCGCCCGGCCCGGCGAGGAATCGGCACCGCCGGCCGCGCCGGTCGTCACCGCCGAGCCCGTGCCCACGCCGACGCCGCGGCTCCAGCCCTCCCCCAGGCCGACGCCAGCGCCGCGTCCCGGGGCGTCCCCGGGGGCGGTCGGGCCGATCCCGCGGCCCACCGCACCGCCGGCCTCGGTGGCCGGGCAGCCGCGGCGCACCCGGGTGCAGATCGTGGTGCCCGAGGGCATCGCGCAGGAAGTCCGGATCGTCGTCATCGACGAGACCGGCGTCCGCACGATCTACCGGGCACAGCACGGGCCCGGCGACCGCGTCGACCAGGTGGTGCACAGCCAGGGCTACACCATCATCCAGGTCTACCTCGGCAACCGCCTGGTCCAGGAGATCCGGCCGTGACAGCCAGCGTGCCAAGATCCGGGACGGTGCAGATCGCGGCCAGCATCCTCAGCGCGGACTTCGCCGCGTTGGGCGAGGCGGTCCGGACCGCGGAGCGCGGCGGAGCCGACCGCGTGCACGTGGACGTGATGGACGGCCACTTCGTCCCGCCCATCACCATGGGGCCGATGGTTGTCGAGGCGGTGCGCCGCGTCACCCGGCTGCCGGTCGACGTCCACCTGATGGTCGCCCATCCGGAACGCCACCTGGAAGCCTTCGCCAGGGCGGGAGCCGACAGCCTGACCGTGCATGTGGAGGCGACCCCGCATCCGCACCGCGCCCTGGCCGAGATCCGGGCGCTGGGCGCCCAGGCGGGCGTTGCCCTCAACCCCGGCACGCCGGCAGACGCGTGCGCCGAACTCCGGGAGGTGCTCGACCTGATCGTCGTCATGAGCGTGAACCCCGGGTACGCGGGGCAGGCGTTCCTCCCGTCGGTCCTGCCGAAGATCGGCCGCCTGCGGACGCTGCTGGCCGGGCGGCCGGTCCGGGTCGAGATCGATGGCGGGATCTCGGTGCGGACGGCGCCGGCCGCGGTCGCCGCCGGCGCAGATGTGCTCGTGGCCGCCTCGGCGATCTTCCAGGCGCCCGAGGGCATCGAGGCGGCCATCGCCGGGCTGCGCGCCGCGATCGCGCCGTGAGCGCGACGCTGCTGGTCTCACACCCGGCGTGCGAGCGTCACCTCACCGGTCCGGAGCATCCTGAACGGCCCGAGCGCCTGCGCGCGATCCGCCGCGCCGTCGAGGCGAGCGGGCTCGAAGATCTGGTGGAGATCTCCGATGTCGAGCCCGTCGAGCGCGAGGTCCTGGAGGACGTCCACACGCGGGCGTACATCGCCCGGGTGGAGGCGCTGGCGGCCCAGGGCGGGGGGTGGTTCGACCCGGACACGCCGGTCAGCCGGGAGTCTCCCACCGCCGCGATGATGGCGGCGGGCGCCGCCTGTCGCGCCGCCCGGTCCCTGTGCGCCGGCGAGGCGGCCAGGGCGTTCGTGGTCGTCCGGCCGCCAGGACACCACGCGCTGCCGGACCGCGCGATGGGCTTCTGTCTGTTCAACAACGCGGCGCTCGCCGCCGTGACCGCCCGGCGCGCGGGCCGTCAGCGGATCATGATCGTGGACTGGGACGTCCACCACGGCAACGGGACGCAGACCGTCTTCTGGCGCGACCCCGGGGTGCTCTTTGTCTCCCTCCACCAGGAGTACTGGTACCCGGGCACCGGGGCGGTCGATGAGATGGGGGAGGGGCCCGGCGAGGGGTTCACGGTCAACGTCCCGCTGCCGCCGGAGACCGGAGACGGCGGCTACCAGGATATCTTTACCGAGATCGTCCTGCCGCTGGCTGCGGCCTGGCGGCCGGATTTCGTCATCGTCTCGGCCGGATACGACGCGCACTACGCCGACCCCCTGGGCGGGATGGTCCTGACCTCGCGCGGCTTCGGCCGTCTGGCCGGACTGCTCGACGAGGCAGCCCGGGCGCAGGGGGCGCCGGTCCTGGCGGTGCTGGAGGGGGGATACGACCTGGAGGCGCTGGGCGCGTCCGTGGTGGCGACCCTGGAGGCCATGACCGGCCGGACCGCCTGGGGCGCGCCCTCCGAGCGGGCGCCATCCGAGGCCCCGCCGACCGTCATCGGGGCCCGCATCAGGGCGGTCAGGAGCGCGCTGCTGGCCCACTGGCGGATCTGAGCCTCTGGCCCGCGGAGGGTGGCGCCACCGCAGGGCGCCGCCGGACCTGGCCGGCGGGTCGGGAGGAACCCCCCACCGGGCGGAGAAATACACAGGACGCCTCTGGCTACTGAACCAGCCTCGGGTTGCGGATGCCTCAAGGGGGCGACGAACGGGATGGAGGAAGAAACGGTCACGGCCGAGCAGCAGGGGGTGAAGGGCGAGGCCCTTGACCTCGCCGACGCGGTCCCTGCGTTGCAGGAGCGGCAGATCGTCAAGGGGACGGTCGTCCGCGTGGACACGGAGGGAGTGCTGGTCGACATCGGGGCGAAGTCCGAAGGGCTGATCCCGCTGCGCGAACTGGCCCGCCGCGGGGATGAGCCCGAGCCCGTGGCCGTGGGCGACCGGATCAACGTGATGGTGATGCGCGTGGAAGGCGAAGAGGGGAACATCATCCTCAGCAAGAAGCGGGCCGACTTCATGACGGCGTGGGAACGCGTCATCGCCGCCCACGAAGCGGGGAGCATCCTGCATGCCATGGTGGTGGACAAGGTCAAGGGTGGCCTAGTGGTGGACCTGGGGATCCGCGGGTTCGTCCCCGGGTCGCACGTGGATCTCTCCCAGGCCAAGGGCCGGCGCTTCGAGTGGTTCGTGGGCCAGTCCATCCCCCTCAAGGTGATCGAGGTGGACCGCGGCAAGGGGCGGGTGATCCTCTCGCACCGGCTGGCGGTCGAGGAGGACCGGCGCGCGCGACGGGAGGAGATGCTGGCCTCGCTGCAGGAGGGCGCCATCGTCGAGGGCACGGTCAAGCGCATCACCGACTTCGGCGCCTTCATCGACCTGGGCGGCGTCGACGGCCTGCTGCCCATCAGCGAGATGGCCTGGACCTACATCCGGCATCCCTCGGAGGTCGTGCGGCGCAACCAGCGCCTGAAGGTGCAGGTGCTGCGCGTGGATCGCGAGGGCGGCAAGATCTCCCTGGGCCTCAAGCAGATCCGGGATGACCCGTGGGCCGAGGTGCCCGAGCGCTACCGCTCCGGTGAGCTCGTCAAGGGCAAGGTGGTCCGCACTGTCGCGTCCGGGGCCTTCGTCCGGCTGCGGGACATCGACGCCTTCCTGCCCATCTCGGAGATGGCCGAGAAACGGGTGGGAAAGGTCGAAGACGTGGTGGCCGTGGGGCAGACGGTCGAGGTGATGATCACCGACATCCGGCCCGACGAGCGGCGGATGATCGTCAGTCTGCGCCGCGTGGCGCGGGAGGCCGAGCGCAAGCGTGTGAAGGAGTACATGCGGGCCCAGGAGGACGAGGGCCGGGTGACGATCGGCGACGCGGTCGGGGAACTCCTGCGGCAGGTCGTGGAGCCCCGGCCGGAGGACGGCGAGCCGTCCGCCGAGCCCGCCGCCGAGAGGTCCAGGGAACCGACGGACGCCTGACTTGCCCGCCTTCCCTCCCGCGGCTACAATGGGAGCGGCGCCGGGGAGTGGCGCAGCTTGGTTGAGCGCGCAGCGTTCGGGACGCTGAGGCCGGGGGTTCAAATCCCCCCTCCCCGACCAGACGATGCTGACCAGACGCGGGGTGGAGCCTGCGTCTGGTTCGTTTCTGCGACCACACGGTGCCCGCAGAGGATCCCCCTGTGTGCGCGGACGGTCGACCCGGAGGCGCATCGCGGGTGAGAAAGCACTTCCTGCTGGTGAGCGACTTCGATCCGACGCTGAGTTTCACTCGTGAGACATCGCGTCCATTGTGCGGGTCCTCGCGGGGTACGGCACAGTCGAAGTGGTCGATGGACTGCAGCGGACCCTTGGGATCCCGCGGGACCGCACCGTCTACGTGAGGGATGGGAGCTCAGACGTTCACGTCATGCTCCACGTGAACCAGCGGGACGGGTTCACCATTGCCGCATCCGAAGCCAGAGACATCGCCCAGATCGCGCGGCGGACCATCGTCAGCGACGACGCCCTCAGCGTGCTGGTGCCGATCCTGGAGGACATCGTCGGGTACGGGCCTGGGAGATCCGGACACTCTTCGAGCAGCATGGGTTCCTGATCCAGGAATGGGACAAGGGGCGGACCGACTGGGTGACCATCCGGGAGATCGCCGGGCTTGTCAACCCCGGCGCCTGACGGTAGACTGAGTTTGACGGCGGACGGTCGGCGTCCGACATGTCCGCCCGAACGCCTATCCACGCCCATGGACCGGCGCGGGGCGGCGCGAGCGCGCCGCCTTGTGACTTTTTGCGGGAGCGGGCAGAAACACCGCGAGGGGCCGACGGATGCCGTGAGCGGACCCGAGGTGGTCGAGATCAAGCGCACCCTGGACGGCGCCGAGCACCGCTTCCGCTGCACCCTGCTGGCGTGCGGGACCGGCTGGGCCGCGCTGCGCCATGTGACGGCGACCCCGGTGATGGTCGGCAGCCTGCTGCTCCCCGCCGGGACAGAGACGGTCGGGTACTTTTGGGCGGACCGGCCGTACACCGCCTACCACTGGATGGACCGGGACGGCCGCACGCTGGGCGTCTACCTGAACGCGGCCGCAGACGTCGAGATCGACGCCGAGGCGGTCCGCTGGCTGGACCTGGCCCTCGACGTGCTCGTGACCCGTGAAGGCGGCGTCGAGGTGCTCGACGACGACGACGCCCGGGCCGCGCCGGCATGGGCGCAGCCCCGCATCGAGCAGGCGCGCCGGCTCCTGCTGACCGATGCGCCCGCCATCGCCACCGAGGTGCGGGCGCTCAGCGAACACCTGGTGGCCGCGGGGGCGGACCGGAGGAAATCCCCATGACGGCGCGAAGCACTCGGCGATGTGCGACGCCGGACGCGCGCCGGTCGCCGACCGGATGGGCGTGGGGGCATGACCGCATGACGGGCGGCGGGGATCCTGTGCGCGTCGGGATGTTCTCGGACTCCTATTTGCCGCGCATCAGCGGCGTCGTGCGCTCGGTGGTCTCCTTCGTGACCGAACTGCGCCGGCAGGGACACTACGCGGCGATCTTCGCCCCGGGCTACCAGGGCTACCGGGACACCGATCCGGATGTGGTTCGGTTCCCCTCGGTGCGCGCGCCCACCGTGCCCGACTTCCCGCTGGCCATCCCCTTCGCCCGGCGCTTCCTCCACGACCTCCGGCGGCGCCGGCTCACCGTGATCCACACCCACTCGCCCTTCCTGATGGGGACGGCCGGCCGGTACGCGGCGCGCCGGCTGCGCCTGCCTCTGGTCTTCACGCACCACACCATGTACTCCGAGTACGTGCACTACATGCCGCTGGTCTCCGAGCGCCTCTCGCGCCAGGTGGTGGAGCGCTACACAGCCCGCTACTGCAACCGGTGCACCCTGGTCATCGCGCCCTCCCAGACGGTCAAGACGTGGCTGACCTCGCTGGGGGTGCGGACGCGCATCGAGGTGTTGCCCACCGCGGGCCTGGAATTCGAGCGGCTGGATCGCCTGGACCCGTCCTGGGTGCGGCCGCGCTACGGCATTCCGCCGGATGCGCCGCTGATCATTACGGTGGGCCGACTGGCCCGGGAGAAGCGCTTCGATGTCCTGCTGGATGCTTTCGCGCGGGCCGCGCGGGGCGGCCCCGCGCGTCTGCTGGTCGTCGGCGGCGGACCGCAGGAGAGCGGCCTGCGCGCCGCGGCCGCGAGGCTGGGGATCGGCGGGCAGGTGGCGTTCACCGGCCCGCTGGAGCACGACCGGGTCCTGGACTGCTATGCGGCCGCCGACCTGTTCGCCTTCGCGTCGCCCACGGAGACGCAGGGGCTCGTGGTCGTCGAGGCCATGGCGGCCGGGCTGCCGGTGGTGGCCGTGGCCGCCGGTGGCGTGGCGGAGGTCGTGGCGAATGACCGCACCGGGTTGCTCGCCGATCCGGATCCGCGGGCGCTCGCCGCGGCGATCCGCCGCATGCTGGACGATCCGCAGTTGCGCCGCCGCTGCGCCCAGGCCGGCCGGGTCGCCGCGCGGGGCTACGCGATCGGCGAGATCGTGGCGAGGCTGGTGGACCTGTACCGTCAGGTAGCGGTCGAAAGACCTGTCGTCGCAGCACCCGAGTAGGCCTGGTCCGCCACGGCGTGGCGGTCAGGCGACGGGCGGGCCGCCGGACGGCCCGAGTCGAGGAGGAGACGCAGCGTGCAGCTTCGCCGGCTTGAGCTCGTAGGCTTCAAGACCTTCGTCGACCGCACCGAACTGGAATTCCATCCCGGCATCACGGCCATCGTCGGGCCCAACGGCAGCGGCAAGAGCAACATCTTCGACGGGATCCGGTGGGCGCTGGGGGAGACCAACGCGCGTCTGCTGCGCGGCCTGCGCATGGAGGACATCATCTTCTCCGGCTCCGCCCACCGCAAGCCGTTGGGGATGGCCACGGTCGCCCTGACGCTGGACAACAGCGCCGGGACGCTACCGGTGGAATTTGCCGAGGTCACCGTGTCGCGCACCGTCACGCGCGGCGGCGAAGGCGCCTACGCCATCAACGGGGTCGAGTGCCGGCTGCGCGACGTGCAGATGCTGTTCCTGGGGACCGGGCTGGGCGGCCGCTCCTATGCGCTGATCGGTCAGGGCGAAGTGGACGCGGTGCTGCGCGCCACGCCCGTCGACCGCCGTCACTGGCTGGAGGAGGCGGCCGGACTGGCCCGGCACAAGCGGCAGCGGATCGAGGCCGAGCGCCGGCTAGACCATGCCCAGGCCCACCTGGACCGCCTCGGCGACCTGCTCGACGAACTCGGGCACCAGCAGCAGGCGCTGGCGGTGCAGGCCGAAGCGGCCGCCAGGCACCGGGCGTACACCACGGAACTCCGCGACCTGGAGGTGGCGTTGTTCGCCGACGAGGCCCGCCGGCTGCTGGGTGCCACCCGGCGCCTGGCGGCGCAACTGGCCGCCGAGCGCGAGCAGGCCGCCGCATCCGAGCGGCGCGCGGCCGAGGCTGCCGCCGATGTGGCCCTGGTGGAGGCGCACCTGGCCACCGCGACGGCGGCGTGGGAGCAGGGTCAGCAGGCCCTGCTGGATGGCGCCGAGACGCTGCGCGTCCGGGCCGCCGAGGTCCAGGCCCTGGATGCCCAGGCTGAGGGCCTGCGCGGACAACTCAGCCAACTGGAGGCGGAGCTGGCGCGGCTGGATGAGGAGCGGACGGCGCTGGCCGGCGACGCCGACGCGCTGACGGCGCACCTGGCCGACGCGGCGCGCAGGCACCAGGCCGCCGCCGAGGGCCTGGCGGTCGCCGAGGCCGACCTGGAGCAGGCCGCCGCCGTGGCGCGGGAGGCGGAGGCCCGTCTGGGTCGCCAGCGGGATGAGGCGATGGAGGTGGCGCGGACGCTGGGCCAGACGCGCAGCGACCTGGCCGCACTCCGCGGCCGGGCCGAGGTGATGGCCCAGAGCGTCGAGGCGGCCGCGCAGCGGGCCGACGCGCTGCGTCGGGCCGCCGCGCGCCTGGCGTCGGAGCGCGAGGCCGCCTCGCGCGCCGCCGACGCAGCCCGGGCGGCGCTGCGGGCCGCCGAGGATGCCCTGGTCGCCGCCACGTCGCAGGTGGAGGCGCGACGGGCTGACCTGGCCTCGGCCCGAGAGCGCGTCCACGCCGTTGAACTCGAGGTCCACCGCCTGCGCAGCCGGTTGACCGCCCTCGAGGAGGCCGCGGCCCAGTTCGTCGGTTTCGAGGACGGCGTACGGGAAGTGCTGCGCGCGGCGCGCGCCCATCCTGAGCGCTTCCCGGGCCTGCGCGGCGCCCTGGCCGATCTGATCGTCGTGCCCGAGGAGTTCCGGAGCGCGGTCGCCGCCGCCCTCGATCGCCGGCTCCACTGCCTGGTCGCCGAGCGCCGCGCCCAGGTGGAGCACGTCGTGCGCTTTCTCACGGATGAGGCGCGGGCCGGGGGGATGCTGGTGGCGATGGACGCCCTCCCCCGCGGCGATCCACCGGCGAGGGCCTCTGCCCCCGCCGTCGTCGCGCGGGCCGCCGAGGTCGTCGGGACGGATCCCGACCTGCGCCCCGTCGTCGAAGCCCTGATTGGCGATGCGGTGATCGTGGACGACCTCCCCACGGCCTGGGAGCTCGCCGCGGCGGGCCATCCGGGCAGGATCGTGACGCGGGATGGGGTCGTGCTCGCCCCCGACGGTGTGGTCTCCGTCGCCGGGCCCACCAACGGGGAAGCGGCGCCGCTGGGCCGGGGCCAGGCGATCGCCGAGTTGCAGCGCACCCTGGCCGACGCCGAAGCGCGTCACCTGGAGGCCGAGTCCGCGCAGGCGGCTGCGGCCCGGGCGCTCGCGGCCGCCGAGGCGGCCCTGCGCGCGGCCCGGGCCGATCGGGAGGCCGCCGCTTCGGCCCGCGGTGAGCACGAACAGCACGTGGGACGCCTGGCCGCTGAGGCCGCGCGACTGGCCGACGAAGAAGCTGCGGCCTCGCAGGACGCGCAGGCCGCCGCGGATGCCCTGGGGCGTCTGGAGGCCGAGATCGCGCAGTCCCGGGCCGACCTGGAGCACCTCGAGGGCGCCTTGCGCGGCCTTGAGATCCAGGTCGCGGCCGCAGAGGAGGAGGTGCGCCGGACGGTCAGGGCGCGCGACGACATGGCCGAGGCGGTGGCCGCCCGCCGTCTGGCGCTGGTCCAGGCCGAGGGGGTGGTGGCATCGCTGCGGGTACGACTGTCCGACCGGACCGCAGCGCTGTCCGACCTGGAGGCGCGCCGCGCCGAGGTGGCCGCCACCGCGCGCCGCCTGGAGGCCGACCTGGCCGCGATCAGGGCGCGGCGTGACGAAACCGCCTCCGGCTGCGAGCGGGCCGCCGCCGCACACGCGGCCACCAAGGACGAGGTCGAACGCCTGGCCGCGGACCGGGTGCGCCTGCGCGAGGTGCTGGCCGGCCGGCAGGCCGAGCACGCGGCCGCCGTGGAGGCGGCGCGCGCGGCCCAGGCGGCGGTGCACAAGGCCGAACTGCGCGCGGCCCAGGCTGAGGCCGAACTCCACGCGGCGGCGGCGCGCCTGCAGGAGGAGTGTGGCATCGGGCTGGAGGACGCCGCCGCGCGACGGCTGGAGGGCTCGCGGGAAGACGCCCGGCGCCGTCTGGAGGAACTGCGGGACGCGCTGCGCGACCTGGGGGCCGTGAACCTGCGGGCGATCGAGGAACACGCGGCGCTGAGCGCCCGGCTGGAGGCCCTGCGGGCCCACGTGGATGATCTCCGCGGGGCCCAGGCGGCGCTGCGGGCGGCGATCGTGCACATCAACGCGGCCCTGCGCGTGCGGTTCCGCCAGACCTTCGACCAGGTGAACCAGGAGTTCGGCCGCCTCTTCGTGGAGTTGTTCGAGGGAGGAGAAGGATCCCTGGAACTGGTGGAGGACGAGGCGGGCGGCGAGCCCGGGCTGGAGGTCATCGCCCAGTTGCCCGGCAAGAAGCGCCGGCCGCTGGTGGCGCTGTCCGGCGGCGAACGGGTGCTGGTGGCCCTCGCGCTCATCTTTGCCATGCTGCGGGTGCACCCCAGCCCGTTCTGCATCTTCGACGAGGTCGAGGCCGCCCTCGACGACGTCAACACGAAGCGGTTCACGACGCTGTTGCGCGCACTGGCCCGGCAGACGCAGGTGATCATCATCACGCACAACAAGGGCACGATGGCCGCCGCCGACATCCTCTATGGGGTCACGATGCAGGAGCCTGGCCTCTCGTCCCTCGTGTCCGTCCGCCTGGTGCCGCCGTCCCCGAACGGCGAGCAGCCGCCGGATGACGGATCGCGGGCGCGGGCGGGCGCCCCGGCGGCTCGGACGGCGGCGCTGCCGGCCGAGTAGGCCGGTGGCGCAGAGGATGTGATCTCCGGGCCGTGACCCCCGAACCGTCGGGCTGGCTGGCCCGGCTGCGCACGTCGCTGGCGCGCACCCGCGAGGCGCTCGCCGGACGCCTTGACGGGCTGCTGACCGCCTTCCCTGATGGGGCCTTCTTCGAGGCCCTGGAGGAGGTGCTCATCCGGGCGGATGTCGGCGCCGCGCTGGCCGCCGAGATCGTCGACCGCCTGCGCCAGGAGCCGTCGGCGCGCACCCCGGAGGGCATCCGCGCCGCGCTGGCGCGCATCCTCCAGCAGATCCTGGGCCCTCCCCGCGCCCTCCGGCTGGCCCCGCCGCCGGCGGTGGTCCTCATGCTGGGGGTCAACGGCTCCGGCAAGACCACCACGATCGGCAAACTCGCCCACCGCCTGCAGGCCGAGGGCCGGCGCGTCCTGCTGGCCGCGGCCGACACCTTCCGGGCCGCGGCCATCGAGCAACTCGTCCTGTGGGGCGAGCGGGTCGGCGCACCGGTGGTCCGCCACCAGGCCGGGGCCGATCCGGCGGCCGTGGTGTTCGATGCGGCGCAGGCCGCCGTCGCGCGGCGGGCCGACGTCCTGATCGTGGACACCGCCGGACGGCTCCACACCAAGGTCAACCTCATGGAGGAGCTCAAGAAGATCGACCGGGTCATCGCCCGGGCCCTGCCCGCCTCGCCGGTGGAGCGGCTGCTGGTGCTCGATGCCACCACCGGGCAGAACGGTCTGGCGCAGGCCCGCCACTTCCACCGGGCCGTCGGCCTCACCGGTGCCGTGCTGGCCAAACTCGACGGCACGGCCAAGGGGGGCATCGTGGTGGCCGTGGCCCGCGAGTTGGAGATCCCGGTCGTCTTCGTGGGCACCGGGGAGGGCCCGGATGACCTGGTCCCCTTCGACCCCGCCGAGTTCACCGCCGCCCTCCTGGCCGCCTGACCGTCGGCCTCCGACGCGCCCCGGCCGTTGACGCCGCGCCGCCTCGCCGTGTATGGTAGAAGGAGCCTGTCAAGGTTTTTTCCTTGACGATACGCTGATGACGGAGAGGCCGATGGACCGCACGCTGGTCGACCGCGACCGCGCCAACCGGCTGTTCGACGCCTACGGGGCGCTCCTGACGGCCCGGCAGCAGCGGATGCTGCGGCAGTACTACCAGGACGACCTGTCGCTGGGCGAGATCGCCGGACAGATGCGGGTGTCGCGGCAGGCGGTCCACGACGGCCTGCGTCGGGCGCTCGCGGCCCTGGAGCGCTACGAGGCCGCCCTGCGCCTGGTGGATCGGCCCGATCGCCCCCCACGGCCCGCCGCCCAGCCGGCGGGCGCCAGAGGCGGCGAGCACTACTACGTCCCTGCGCCCCGGTCGCGCCTGCGGTGCCGCGTGCTCAAGGTGACGCTGCGCGGGCGGCGCTGGACCTTCCAGACCGCCTCCGGCGTGTTCTCGCACCGCGCGCTGGATGCCGGCACGCGGCTCCTGGCCGAGAGGATGCGCGTCGGACGCGCCGACCGCGTCCTCGACATGGGCTGCGGCTACGGGGTGATCGGGCTGGTGGCGGCGGCGCTGGCCCCCCAGGGCGAGGTGTGGATGACCGATACCAACCAGCGCGCGGCGGCCCTGGCCCGGGCCAACGCGGCGCGGCATCACCTGCCCAACGTCCGCGTGGTGGTCGCCGACGCCGCCGGCCCGATCAGGGACTGCTCCGTAGACCTCGTGCTGACCAACCCGCCCATCCGGGCGGGCCGCCGCGTCGTGAGGACGTTCATCGATGAGGCCTGGCGCGTGCTCCGCCCGGGAGGGCGATTCTACCTCGTGGCGCGCACCGCGCAGGGCGCCAGGACCCTGGCCCGGTTCATCGAGGAGCGGTTCGGCGGGATCCGGCAAGTGGCGGCATCTGGCGGCTACCGTGTGTACGAGGCGACACGGAGCCAGCCATCCGACCGATCGTCCACGGAGGCGGCCGGTGTTTGAAGGCCTGCAGGCGCGGCTGGGGGAGATCGTCCGGAAGCTCACCGGCCGGGGGACGCTGACCGCCGAAGAGGTCGACGCCGCCCTCCGCGACGTGCGTGTGGCGCTCCTGGAGGCCGATGTCAACGTCAAGGTCGCCCGCGACCTCATCGAGCGCATCCGCGCCGCGGCCGTCGGTCAGGAAGTCTGGAAGCGCCTGAGCCCGGGCCAGCAGGTCGTCAAGATCGTCCACGAGGAGTTGACCCGGCTGCTCGGGGGCTCAGCGCGCGAGGTGCGCATGGCGAGCCGGCCTCCCACGGTGATCCTGCTGGTGGGCCTGCACGGCGTCGGCAAGACGACGACGGCGGGCAAACTCGCCGCGTGGTTTCGGCGGCGCGGCCGCCACCCGCTGCTCGTGGCCACGGACCTCAAGCGGCCGGCGGCCGTCCGGCAGCTCCAGGTGGTCGGCGGTCAGGTGGGCGTCCCGGTGTTCGCGCCCGGCGACGCGGTCCCGGGAGGACCGGACGCGGCCGACCCGGTCGGGCTGGCTCAGGCCGCCCTAAAGTGGGCCGTCCGGGAGGGCTGCGACGTGGTCGTCATCGACTCGGCCGGGCGGTTGCACATCGACGACGCCCTGATGGCGGAACTGGCGACGATGCATGGGGCGCTGCGCCCCCACGAGACGCTGCTGGTCCTGGATGCCATGGCCGGTCAGGACGCAGTGCGGTCTGCGGAGCAGTTCGCCGCGCGGCTCCCGCTGGACGGGTTCATCCTCACGAAAGCGGACGGCGACGCGCGGGGCGGGGCGGCGCTCTCGGTGGTCGCGGTGACGGGCAAGCCCATCCTGTTCATCGGGGTCGGCGAGCGGCCCGACGCGCTGGAGCCCTTTCACCCCGATCGGATGGCGTCCCGCATCCTGGGGATGGGCGACGTGCTCTCGCTCATCGAGCGGGCGGAAGCCGCCACCACCGCGGAGCGGGCCGCCGAACTGGCGCGTAAACTCCGGCGGAACCAGTTCACGCTCGCGGAGTTCCTGGAACAGCTGCGCCAGGTTCGGCAGATGGGGCCGCTAGACCAGCTCCTGGACATGATCCCGGGGTTCTCGCGCGCCAGGCTGTCGGGGATCACCGTGGATGAGGGCCAGCTGAAGCGAATCGAGGCGATGATCCAGTCCATGACGCCGCAGGAGCGCGCCCACCCGGCCATCATTGACGGCAGCCGGCGGCGCCGGATCGCGCGCGGCAGCGGCACTGCGGTCCAGGACGTGAACCGGCTGTTGAAGCAGTTCGAGCAGGTCCGCCGCCTCATGCGTCAGGTCGAGGAGCATGGGCGCGGGGGACCATTCCGACTGGGGAGGTAGAGGATGGCCGTCAAGATTCGACTCATGCGGATGGGGGCCAAGCACCAGCCCGTCTACCGGGTGGTGGTGGCGGACGCGCGCGCCCCGCGCGGAGGCCGGTACCTGGAGGCCATCGGGATCTACAATCCGCGGCGCGAGCCGTCGCTGATCCAGATCGACGAGGCGAAGGCGCGGACCTGGCTGCAACGGGGCGCGCGGCCCTCGGAGGCCGCACGCGTGCTGCTGGAGAAGACCGGGATCCTCCAACGCTGGGAAGCCAGCCGCGGCGGTTCCTGATGGAGGCGACCCGATGCCGCCGGCCGACCTGCGGGCGCTGGTGGAGTTCGTGACCCGGGGGCTGGTGGACCGCCCGGAGTCGGTCAGCGTGCGCACCGTCGACCGCGACCGGATGACCGTCATCGAGGTCCGGGTGGCGCCCGAGGAGGTCGGCAAGGTCATCGGCCGACGGGGCCGGATCATCGGCGCCATCCGCACGCTGGTCAAGGCCGCCGCCGTGCGCAGCGGCCGACGCGTCGTGGTGGAGATCGTCGGCTAGTCACATCGAACACGCTGGAGGCCCAGATGGGGATCACAGTCGTTCGGCCGGTGGTGGTGAAGGCCATCGTGACCGAGACCTTCAAGAAGCAGTACCTGGCCGAACTGGAGGACACGGTGAAGCGGCTGGACGCGGTCATCGCGCAGATCGACGTCCAGATCCGCCGCGCCGAACTGGAACGACAGGTCAGCCCGCAGGTGCGCGCCTTCCGCCAGCAACTGGAGGTGGAGCGGTCGCGGCAGGAGGCGGCGCGCATGGAACTGCAGGCGAGGATCAAGGAAGCCGAAGCCCTGGAGCTCAACTCCGAGTTCTCGCAGGGGACCATCGAGAGCCTGGTCGACCTCAGCGTCGGCGACAACTTCTTCGTGCGGCTGGCGCGGGCCGAGGTGGTCGTCAAGGATGGCATCGTCATCGAGATCCGCGAGGGCTAGGGCCCCGCGCGCCTCCGCCGGCCGGGCCGCAGGGCGTCCGGCGGATCTTGTCACGGTCGGGCGCGTGGCGGCTCCCCACGGGTTGCGGGGCGAGGTGCGGGTGGCCCTGGAGACCGACTTCCCGCAGCGGTTCGCGGGGCTCCGCACGGCCTACCTGGTGCAGGGCGGCCGCGTGGAGCCCGTAGAGATCGCGGGGTCACGCCCCCACCGGGGCGGGGTCCTGCTGAGCCTCCGCGGGATCGACGATGCGGAGGCGGCGGGCCGCCTGCGGGGAGCCGCGATCGCGGTGCCGCGCGAGGCCGTGGTGCCCCTTGGTCCCGACGAGTTCTACGTGTTCGAGGTCGTGGGCCTGTGGGCGGTGGCCGAGGACGGCCGGCCGCTGGGCACCGTGGAAGCCGTGATGCGCGGCCCGGCCCACGACGTCTACGTGATCCGGGGGGACGCCGGAGAGGTGCTGGTTCCGGCCGTCCGCGAGGTCGTGCGCCGGATCGACCTGGAGCGGCGTGAGATGGTGGTGGCGCTGCCGCACGGGCTCGGAGATGAGCGCCATGCGCATTGACATCGTCTCGATCTTCCCCGAGGCGCTGACGGCCCTGGACGTCTCGATCCTCGGCCGGGCCAGGGAGCGGGGACTGGTGGAGATCGTGGTGTGGAACCTGCGGGACTTCGCCCCCGACCGGCACCGCCAGGTCGACGACGTGCCCTACGGAGGCGGGCCGGGGATGGTGATGAAGCCCGAGCCGTTCTTCGCCGCCGTGGATGCCATCGCCCCGCCGGGCGGAGACCGGCCGCGCATCCTGCTGACCTCGCCCCAGGGACGGCGGTTCGACCAGCGCATGGCGGAGGAACTGGCGCGCGAGCGCCGCCTGCTGATCCTCTGCGGCCGGTACGAGGGCGTCGACGAGCGGGTGGTCATCGGACTGGGCGCGGAGGAGGTGTCCATCGGCGACTACATCCTGACCGGCGGCGAGCTGGCCGCGATGGTCATCGTGGACGCCACGGTCCGGCTGCTGCCCGGGGTGGTGGGCGAGGCCCGGTCGGTGCAGGAGGAGTCGTTCGCTGCGGGGCTGCTGGACTACCCGCACTACACGCGGCCGGCCGAGTTCCGCGGGATGCGCGTGCCCGAGGTGTTGCTGTCCGGGCACCATGAGCAGGTCCGGCGGTGGCGGCGGCGCGAGCAGCTCCGGCGCACGCTGGCGCGCCGGCCCGACCTGATCGCCTGGGACCGGCTGACCGACGAGGACCGGGCGCTGCTGGCCGGGGACGCGTCCTGACCGACGCGTCGGCGCGCGCCGGGAACTGTGCTACAATTCCAAATCGTGAGTGCGGCGCTGCGGCAGGGTGCCGGTTGACGGGAGGCGAGCGGGCTTGGACAAGATAAAGCTGGTGGAGGCGGCGCAGCGCAAGAAGGAGGGGGCGGACTTCGCTCCGGGGGACACGGTCCGGGTGCACATCAAGGTCATCGAGGGCGGACGCGAGCGGGTGCAGGCGTTCGAGGGCACGGTGATCGCACGCCGCGGGGCCGGACCGGGCGAGACGTTCACGGTCCGCCGCATCAGCCACGGGGTCGGGGTCGAGCGGATCTTTCCCGTGCACTCCCCGCGCCTGGAGCGCATCGACGTCATCCGCCGCGGCCGCGTGCGGCGGGCCAAACTGCACTACCTCCGGGGCAAGATCGGCAAGGACGCCCGGGTCAAGGAAGAGCGGTAGCCGACCGTCACGGACACGATGCTTCGCGATCTCCTCGGGTGGGCAGAGCGGCTGCCCTTGGGCATTCCCACGCTGATCCTGCTGGTGGCGGTGGGACTGCTGATCGTGCGGCTGGCGGTGCGGCGCCTCTACCGGCTGCCGCCCCAGCTCCGTCTCTCCATCGTCGAGACCCTGGACGCCACTATCTTCGCCGCGCTGCTGTCGATGGTCATCATCGTGTTCGTCGTGCAGGCCTTCTTCATCCCGTCGGGATCCATGGAACCGACGCTGCGGACGGGGGACCGGATCCTGGTCGGGAAGTTCACCTACCGCATCTGGGAGATCCGGCGCGGCGACATCATCGTGTTCCGCTACCCGCTGAATCCCACCAAGGACTTCGTGAAGCGGGTGGTGGGCCTGCCCGGCGAGCGCATCGAGATGAAGGACGGGCTGGTGCTGATCAACGGCCGCCCGCTCTCCGAGGTCTACCCGACCGCGCTGGCCGGCGGCGATCGGGCGTGTTCCAGCAACTACGGGCCCGACGTCGTGCCCGCCGACTCCGTGTTCGTGCTGGGGGACAACCGGTGCAACAGCGAGGACTCCCGGTTCTTCGGGTTCGTCCCGGTCAAGAACATCGTCGGCCGCGCCCTGGCCGTCTACTGGCCCCCGGAGCGGCTGGGGCTGGTGCGCTGAGCGCCGCCCCATGACCCGCTGCGCGGGCCGGCCCACGCTCGCCGCCCTCGCGGACGTCCTGCGCGCAGGCACCCTCGACCCAACCCTCCTCGCCTCCGACCCGCGGGCCGGCGCCCGGGCCCTGGCGGCGCGCTGGGTGCGGCGGCAGGCCCGAGGCGCGGCCGAGCGGCGCCGCGTGGCCGGTCTGTTCGCACCGGAACGCGACGCCTGGGCCGCAGGGTACGCGGCCGTGGCCGGCGTCGACGAGGTTGGCCGCGGTCCCATCGCGGGCCCGGTCGTGGCCGCGGCGGTCGTCTTCCGCGCCGAGTGTTTCATCCCGGCCCTGCGCGACTCGAAGCAGCTGCGGCCGGCCGACCGGGAGGCGGTCTACGAGGCAATCCTGGGCCAGGGCGCCTCGGTCGGCATCGGCATGGCCGAGGTCTGGGAGATCGACCGTCTCAACATCCTGGGCGCCACCCGGCTGGCGTGGGTCCGGGCGCTGGAAGCGCTCCCGCAGCCTCCGTCGTTCGTCCTGCTCGACGGCAACATTCCGGCGCCGGTGCCCATCCCCCAGCGCACGATCATCCACGGCGACGCCCGGTGCGCCTCGATTGCGGCGGCGTCGGTGGTCGCCAAGGTCACCCGCGACCGTCTGATGGTCGCCCTGGACGCGCAGTATCCCGACTACGGGTTCGCCCGGCACAAGGGGTACCGGACCGCTGACCACCTGCGGGCGCTGCGGCGCTATGGCCCCTCGCCGGTGCACCGCACCCGGTACCTCCCCGATGACCTCCTCCAGCACCCGCTGGCGTCGGGATGGGGGGCTGACGAGAAAGCGTCTACGTGATGCATCTTCCGGCACAGGGGCTGCAGTGACTGCCGTCGCGGTGCCCGCGTAACCCTGCGGGTCCTCCCGTACGCCGGCCGAGCCCCGCCCAGTCGGTTGGCCTCCCGCCCGCGCTGCGCGATGCCTGCACAGCCGTGGCCCCGCGGCCGATCATGCAGGGTGGGATGGAGCGAAGCTGGCGGGGCCATGGCGCCTCGCGCGCCGATCTCGGGACCGCGGGCGAACAAGCGGCCGCCGCGTGGCTTCAGACCCACGGCTACGAAATCCTGGACCGCAACGCCCGTACGCGCTACGGCGAGATCGACCTGGTCGCCCGCATCGGGGATGTGGTCGTCTTCCTGGAGGTGAAGAGCCGGACCAGCGCCCGGTTCGGCCATCCCGCGGAAGCCATCGTGGCGCGCAAGCAGCGGCGGCTACTGCGGCTGGCGGAAGCCTACCTCCACAGCCGGCACCTGGAAGGATATGCGGTCCGATTTGACGCGGTGGCGGTGCACCTCGATGCGGCGGGACGGATGGTGGAGATCGAGCACATTCCTGATGCCTTTCGCGCGAGCGGGTGACGCCCGCGTCTAGGGTCGGGGCGGTATGGGGACGTTCGTCTGCTCTCCGCCCGGTCGTGGGCGACCTCACGCCGCCCGGATCTCATCCACGAGGCGCCTGGCCGCCTCCGTCCCCTGGCGGATGCAGTCCGGGATGCCGATGCCCCGGTAGCCCGCGCCCGCCAGCGCCACGTGGGGCAGCGTGCGCAGGCTGGCTTCGATGGCCTCCAGCCGTTCCAGATGGCCGGGCAGGTACTGCGGCATCGCGCGGCTCCAGCGGGCGACCCGGGCAAAGACCGGGTCCGCCTCGATCCCCATGGTGACCCGCAGGTCTGTGCGGGCGAGGCCGACGAGGTGCGCATCGTCCTCCTCCACGATCGCCTCGCGCCCGGCGGCGCCGAGGTAGCAGCGCAGAAGCACCAGGTCCGGCGGCGCCCGGTGCGCCCACTTGGACGAGGCCCAGGTGCAGGCCGTGATCGCCAGCGGCTCCCCCCGGGCGACGACGAACCCGTGGCCGTCGAGGGGGTGACGGACCGTGTCCCGGCGATAGGCCAGCGTCACCGTCGCAGTCGAGACATAGGGGATGGCGCGCAGGCTGGAGGCCGCCTGCGGCGCGAGCGGTTCAAGAAGCGCAGCGCTGGCAAACGCCGGGGCGGCCAGCAGCAGGGCATCGGCGGACAGCGTCCGGCCGTCGTCGAGGTCGACCAGGTACGAGTTCCGGCCCGCCTCGATCCGGCGGAGGACGCGCCTGGCCGTGCGGCCGACCAGCAGGGTGACGCCCTTGGCGTCCTCCAGCGAGGCACCCAGATGCTCGACCAGCTCGCTCAGGCCGCCGACCAGGCTGAGGAAGATCGACCCGCCACCGGTGCCCTCCGACCGTGCCGCCCTTGGTGTCGTCTCTGCGCCCCCGGCATGCGCATTCCGCTGCCGTGCCAGGGCGGCCAGCACCAGGCTGCGGTGGACGGCCTCCCAGTCCGCCAGCATGGGAAAGGTGGCGCGCAGGCTGAGCCGGTCCGGATCACCCGCGTAGATGCCGCCCAGCAGCGGGCCCGCCAGGCGGTCTGCGACCGCCCCGCCCAGCCGCCGCCGGATGAACGCGCCGACGGTCTCGTCGCCGGATGCGCGGCGCCGGGGCAGGACGAGGTCGGCGGCGGCCCGCAGTGTCTCTCCGGGCGAGAGGAGGCCGGTGCGCACGAGCGGCCACACCCGGGTCGGGATGCCGAGCGCCATCCCGTCGGGGAGGGGGTGCAGGCGGCCCCGGTAGGCGACGTACACGGCGCGACCCGGCGTCGTCCCGATCAGCCGGTCGCCCAGGCCAAGCGCGCGGCAGAGGTCCGCAGCCTGC
>JAVKID010000027.1:0-32178 GCA_031459655.1 Candidatus Fervidifonticultor octavus
GGCGGGGCGGTGTTCCGCTACGACGACATCGGGTGCATGGTCGCGCACGCCGCCAGGGCGCTCGCCGCGCAGGCGGCCGTCGGCTATGTCCATGACATGAACACGGAGCAGTGGCTGGAGGCGTCCACTGCGAGCTACGTGCGGTCCCAGGCGATCCGGACGCCCATGAACACGGGCTTGGCGGCCTTCGCCGACGCCGAGGCGGCCCGCGCGGCCTTCCCCGGGACCCCGGTGGTCAGCTGGGCCGCGCTGCTGGCGATGCCGGAGACGCACCCGTGATCCCCCGGATCCCTAAGCGGACCCGGTCGCTGGCCGCGATCGGGCTGGCCTCCGCGCTGCTGGTGCTCGGGGCGTTGCTCCCGCTGTGGCAGATGACCCTCCACGCGCCGCAGTATCCCAACGGCCTGCGGCTGGTGATCGACGGCCGCGGGATCACGGGCGATGTGGACGAACTCAACGCGCTCAACCACTACATCGGCATGGCCACCATCGACGCGAGCAAATTCCCCGAGGGCCGCCTGTTCTACCCGGCGGTGGTGCTGCTGGTCGTGGGGCTGGTGCTGTCCGCCGTGGTCCCGTGGCGCTGGCTCCGGGCCCTGGTCCTGCTGGGGCTCTGGGCGCTGCCGGCGACGTTCCTGGCCGTCCTGCAGTGGCGGCTGTATCAGTTCGGGCACAGCCTGGACCCGCTGGCCGCCTTCCGGCTGCCGGCGTTCACCCCCCGGGTGTTCGGCCCGACCGTCGTGATGAACTTCAACGTGACGGCCCTGCCCGGGGTCGGGCTCGTGCTCCTGGTCGTCAGCGCGCTGGCATTCACGATCGGCGCCTCCCGTCCCCCCGCCTCCGCCGCCGCGCGCCGTCTGCCGCTCGCGGCCGCCATGACGGCGGGAACGCTGCTGCTCGGGCTCGTCGGCACGTTCCCCGTCCTGGCCGGCCCGGGCGAACCCGCCCGCGCCGATGCGCTGGCCCGCGCCGCCCGCGCGGGCGACCTGGCCGCGGTCGTCGCCCTGGCGCCGCCGGGGGCGACCATCGAGGTGCCGCCCGGCCGCTACCCGGGGCCGCTCGTGCTCTCCAGGCCGGTGACGCTGCGCGGCATCGGCCGACCGACCATTGACGGCGGCGGCCGCGGCGACGTCGTCGTGATTGCCGGCGACGACGTCCGCCTGGAAGGGTTCGTCATCCGCAGCAGCGCCCTGGCGTACAGCCGCGAGGCCGCTGGCGTGGTGGTGCGCGGCGCCCGCGCCGTGGTGCGTCACAACGATATCCAGGATGTCCTCTTCGGTATCTACCTCGTCGGGGCCCGCGACGCCCTCATCGAGGGGAACACCATTTCCACCGCCGACCTGCCCGTGGAGCGACGCGGCCACGCCCTCTACCTCTGGCAGGCCCAGCGGGCCCGCTTGCGGGCCAACCGGGTCCTGCGCGCCAAGGACGGCATCTACCTCTCGTTCTCGGACGACAACCTGGTCGAGGGCAACGCGGTCACCGGTTCCCGGTATGGGGTCCACTATATGTACTCGCGCCGCAACATCTTCCGGGCCAACACTTTCCGGGAGAACATCGTGGGCGCGGCTGTGATGTACTCCAGCGACGTCGCCCTCCTGGACAACACCTTCGAGGGCAGCCGCTCCGCGGCGGCCGGCGCCGGCCTCATCTTCAAGGACGCGGACCGGCTGCTGGTGCGCGGGAACCGCATCGTGCGCAACCGCATCGCACTGGAGTTCGACGCCACGCCCGCGACGCTGGACGGGTGGGCGCGCGTGGAGCGCAACCTGATCGCGTTCAACGAGGTCGCCTTCAGCCTGATGAGCACTGCGGCGATTGCGGCCACCGAGAACGCGATCGTCGAGAACCTCCAGCCGGTGCAGGCGCGGGGCGCCGTGCGGGCCGACGCCAACCGGTGGGCGCCAGACGGCCGCGGTAACTACTGGAGCGACTACGCCGGCTTCGACGCCGACGGCGATGGGATCGGCGACGTGCCCTACCGCCGGTCCGACCTGCTGGAAGGCCTGGAACGCCGCGCGCCAGCCCTGCGGGCGTTCCTGTTCACCCCGGCCCACCTGGCGCTGGAGGCGGCTGCCCGGATCCTGCCCCTGGTGCGCACCGACCCGGTGGTGGACGACCCGGCGCCGCTCGTGCGGCCGCCCGCGGGCATCCCGGCCGGCGACGCGCGGGACCCGGCGGCCCCGGGGTCAGAGGCACCGGTCCGCTCGCAGCCCGGTCTGCTGGCGGTGGGGCTCGCCCTGGGACTCCCTTCCGGCGCGGCCGCCGCGGCGCTGACCAGGAGGCGGCGGACGTGATCGCCCTCCGCGACGTGCGCAAGCGCTTCGGCTCGGTTCCCGCGCTCGAGGGGATCACGGCCGAGGTCCCCGACGGGGCGTTCGTGCTGCTGGTGGGCTCCAACGGCGCGGGCAAGACCACCCTGTTGCGCTGCATCCTGGGACTGCTGCGGTTCGACGGGACGATCACGGTGGGCGGACATGATGTGGCGCGCGACGGCCGGCGGGCCCGTGCCCTGCTCGGCTACGTCCCGCAGCGTCCGGCGCTGCCAGCCGACCTGACGTGCACCGAGGTCTTGGACCTCTTCGCGCGCCTGCGCGGCCGCGCCCGTGGGGATGCAGCGATGCTGGGCCGTGTCGGCTTGGAGGATGCGGCCCGCGCGCCGGTCAGGACGCTGTCGGGCGGCATGCGGCAGCGGCTGGCCCTGGCCGTGGCCCTGCAGGCCGATCCTGCGGTCCTGCTATTCGACGAACCTGCGGCCAGCCTGGATGTGGCGGCCCGTCGGGCCTTGCACCGGGACCTCGAGGATCTGGCCGGCAGGGGACGGACCGTTCTGCTGGCCACGCATCTGGCGGCCGAGCCGTTGCAGATCGCCACGCGGGCGCTCGTCCTGCACCGCGGCCGGGTCGCCTACGACGGGCCGCCCGAAGGGCTTGGGGGAGCCGTCCAGCAGCGGGTCGTGTTCTCGGTGAACGGCGTCGGACGTGCCGAGCTGACGGCCGTCCTGACCGCGCTGCCCGGCGTGCGGGTCGCGCAGACGCCCGGTTCCGTCACGGCGACCACCCGCGCCGGCGGCGCGTTCGAGGTCCTCGCGGCGGTCGCCGCCGCCGGCGTCCGGCCGGTGGACGTGCACGTGGAGGAACCCACGGTGGATCCCGAGGTCCTGGCCGAGGCAGGCACGGTGACGCCGCGATGAGCCCCATCCGGGCGCTGGCCGCACACGAACTCGGCGAGGCCATACGCAACCGCTGGCTGCTCGCCTACGGTGGACTCTTCGCGGTCCTGGCCCTGGGACTGTCGCTAGTCGGCCTCCGCCTCGCCGGCGCCGTCGGCCTGGAGGGCTACGGGCGGACCACGGCCAGCCTGCTCAACCTCTGTCTGGGCCTGGTGCCGTTGATCGCGCTGCTCCTGGGCGCCACGGGCCTGGCCGGCGACCGCGAGGTCGGGCTGCTGGAGAGCATGCTCGCGCAGCCCGTCGGTCGGAGCGAACTGGTGCTGGGCCGCTTCGCCGGCGCCCTGGCCGCCGTCGGCCTGGCGACGCTGCTGGGGTTCGGACTGGCCGGTGTGCTCATCGGACTGGCCACGGGCGCCGCCGGCGGGGGGCAGTACCTGGCCTTCCTGGGGATCGCGCTGGCTGTAGCCGCGGTCTACCTGTCGATCGGCGTGGCCATCGCCGTCGGCGTTCGCAGCCGGATGCAGGGTCTGGCGTGGGCGCTGGCCGCCTGGTTCGGCAGCGTGGTGGTGTTCGACCTCGTGCTGATCGCCGCCGGTGCCGTTGCCGGCGCCAGCGCGCCGGTGCTGGCTGCGGCCGTGCTGTTGAACCCCGTGGAGGTCGCCCGCATCCTCGCGCTGCTGCTGCTCGACCCCGCCCTCGAGGTGCTCGGTCCGGTCGGCGGCTTCCTGACGGCGCGTTTGGGTACCGCCGGCGCCGCCGGCCTGCTGGTCGGCGCGCTCGCCGCGTGGATCGTGGGCCCGCTGGCCGTGGCGCTGGCCCTCTTCGAGGGCCGCGATCCGATCTAGACGCCATCCCGCCGGCGGACCCTCCATCTCGGGCCCTCACCCGTTGCCCGCGCCGTCCCCGATCCGTAGGATAGAGTGGGCGCAGAGGAGGGTGAACGACGATGCCACCGCGCGTGTCAACGATCCTGGTCCCCGTGGACTTCTCGGCCAGCTCCGACGCCGCCCTGGAATGGGCGCAGGCGCTGAGCCAGGCCTTCGGCGCCCGGCTCATCCTGTTCCATGTGGTGGACACCACGGCCAGCGGCCTGATGGGCGGGCCGGGGGGCGTGCTGATGCCGCCGCCGCCCCAGGCGCTTCTCGACGACCTCCGGGCCGAGGCGAAGGCCTCGATGGCCGCGCTGATCGCCCGGGTCCCTGGCGCGGAGACCAGGATCGCCGAGGGCTCGCCCCGCCAGGAGATCCTCAAAGCCGCGGCTGAGCTGAAGGCGGACCTGATCGTGATGGGCACCCACGGCCGCAGCGGGCTCGCCCACCTCCTCTTTGGGAGCGTGGCAGAGCACGTGATCCGGCACGCGTCGGTGCCGGTCTTCACCATCCGGCGGACCGGTGCGGCATGACACGTCGGCGGGACGACCGGCCCCACCGCACCGTCCTGATCGTCGTCACCGTCGCCGCCGTCGGCGCCGCCCTCGCCGCGGCCGGGGCGCACTGGTGGAGCGCGAGCCGGCCGGCGGGGCCCGGGTCCTCACCGCCTCCGGGGTCTGCACCAGCGGTGGAGATGGACGGCAAGACCCTCGGCCGGCCCGACGCGCCGGTGGTCATCGAAGTGTATTCGGACTTCCTGTGCAGCCACTGCGCCGACTTCGCGCGGGAGGTGGAGCCCGCGCTGGTCCGGGAGTTCGTCGCCCCCGGCATCGTGCGATTGGCCTACCGGAACTTCCCGGTCGTCGCGCCCCTGTCGGCGTACCTGGCCGCGGCCGGCGAATGTGCCGCAGACCAGCAGCGGTTCTGGGCGTTTCACGAGGCGGCCTTTGCCCGGACCGCGCGCCGCGCCTGGCGCGGGGCTGAGGACGTGGACGCGACCGTCCGGGAAGCCGGGTTGGACCCGGCGGCGGTCGCCGCCTGCGCGCAGCGCCAGGAGATCCGCGCCCGCGTGGAGACCGACTTCCGCGAAGGGACGCGGCGGGGCGTGGAAGGGACCCCGACCCTCTTCGTCGGGGAGCGGAGGCTGGTCGGCAACCAGCCCCTGGATGTCCTCCGTGCCGCGATCCGTGCGGCGCAATCCAGGTAGGCCGGTCCCCCGGCCCGCCGAGGCGGCACCGCCGAGGTCGGCCGGCCGGCGTCTGTGGTGGGCCGCCGTGGGCCTGGCGGCGGCCGGAGCGGGGATCTCAGGCTACCTGACCGTTGCCGCCCTGCAGGGAACGCCCCCGGTCTGCCTGGCCGGCGCGTGTGAGGAGGTGGCCGCCAGTCCCTATGCCCGCTTCCTGGGCCTGCCCATCGCCGCCTGGGGCCTGGGACTCTACGTCGTCGTGGCCGCCGTCGCCGCCGCCGGGGCCCGGGCGCCCGCAGGCGTCCCCGCGGTCCTGCTCGGCCTGGTCGCCTTCGGGACGACGTTTTCGTTGTACCTGCTCTGGGTGCAGATCGCGGTCCTGCGCGCCATCTGCGCGTGGTGCGTGGCCAGCGAGGTCCTGTGGGTGGCTCTAGCGGCCGTCGCAGTCCTCCTGCTGCGGGCCCCCCGCTGAGGCCGCCGGGGCCAAAATCAATTCCCTACCCGATGGCGTCCGGGCGGTCGGTCCCTACCATGGGGGTGACGGATCGCGCTTCGGGGGTGGGTGGATCGTGAGCACCAAGGCCAGCCTCATCGAAGGGTACAAGCGGGAGCACAGCCAGCTCGACGAGGGGCTGACGGCCATGACCGACACCCTCGATCGGCTGCAGCGCAGGCTGGATCCGTCGCTGGTGCGCCAGCTGGCCGAGATCAGGCGGTTCCTGCAGCGCGTGTTCGTGCCCCACGCCGAGTGGGAGGAACTCACGCTCTACCCGGCATTGGGCGAGCTGGTGCGCCGGCACGGCGACCCCAACGCCCAGATGCTGGTCGACCACCGGGAGATCATGGCGCGCATCGAGACCTTCACCGCGCTGGCCGGCCGGATCGAGGCGGGAGAGCGCGATCCGGCCGTCGTGGATCAGGCCAGGATTCTGGCCCACCAGATCCGGGCGCTGGTGGAGGCGCACGACCGCAAGGAAGAGGAAATCTACCTGCCCCTGCTGGTCCGGCACCTCTCCGACCGCGAGGTCGCCAGCGCGCTGGCCGTGGGCGACCAGCACGGGCACGATTGATGCACGCGACCGGGTTGGAAGGGACGACCGACGCGATGCTGGTGCGGGACCGGATGACATCACCGGCGATCACCGTCGACGCCAAGACCTCCCTGGACGAGGCGCAGGCGCTGATGCGGGAGCACGACATCCGCCGCCTCCCGGTCCTGCAGCGCGGCCGGCTCGTGGGCATTGTGACGTGGACCGACCTGATGCGCGCTCAGCCGTCACCGGCCTCGACCCTGTCCGCCTGGGAGGTGCCGTCGTTGCTCCGCCAGGCGACGGTCCGCGAGATCATGACGTCGGATCCCATCACCATCGGGCCGGACGCGCCCATCGAAGCCGCGGCGGTGATCATGCGCCGCGAGAAGATCGGCGGACTGCCGGTCGTGCAGGATCGGGCGCTGCTGGGCATGATCACCGAGAGCGATATCTTCGAGGCGTTTATCGACCTGACAGGGTTGCGGCAGGGCGGCGCCCGGCTGGTCGTGGACCTCTCCGGCCGCGCGAACGCCGTGGCGGGCGTCGCATCCATCGTGGATACTGCAGGCGTCGCCCTCACGTCGCTGGCGACGTACCGGCAGGGCGATCGCCGTCTGGCCGTCATCCGGGTGGATGCGGCCTACCCGCTCCATGTGGTGGATGCGTTGGGGGACGCGGGCTTCCCGGTCCTGCACCTGGCCGCGGCCCCGGGAGCCGACGATGTCCGGAGGCCGTACGCGACGTATACGAAGGCGTGGTCGCAGGCTATGTAGTCTGGTAGCGCACAGAGAGACCCTGGCGGGGGTGACAGTGGTGCAGACCCTCCTCACCCCCCGTCGGAGCCAACCGATGCGGAGACTGCACCACACCCCGCCAGGAGCATGACCAGACGGCGCGGGCGCCCGGCGCCCGCGCCGTCTGGTCTCCGATCCGTCGCAGACCCCGGCTGGCCTAGCGCGTCCTCGGCTGCAGCGGACAGAGCACGCCGGCAAACGACCGCTTCGCCGCCCACGCCTGCCAGCCGTCTTCCCCCAGCGCCTGACGCATCGCGGCCGAGACCAGCCGTTCACCCGGCCGCTCGTCGTGGGAGGTGAAGAGCAGCAGCAGGTGGCAGGGAAACTCCGGGCAGACCCCGCAGTGCTCCACCCCCCGCTGCTGCGCGCAGGTGTAGATCGGGCAGATGTTGCGGAGGACGACCTCTTCCTGCCGGGAGCACGCGGGGATGTGTTCCTCGAACCAGGCGTCCCCCTTGAAGTAGGCTCCGCAGATGCCTGCGAAGCGGCGCTCTCCCAGGTCGTGGTAGGCGCGCCGGATGGCGTCGTCAACGGTGGACACGGCTTCTCCCCCCTTCGGCTCGACCGTACTGCCGGCGTCCGAGGGTGTCCATCGAGTCAGAAGAGTATTGTCGGGCCGCAGGCGGCGTATGCGATACTGCTCCTGGAAGCATGTGTCTGGCCCTGCCGTACCGCATCGTGACGCTGCTTGGCCCCGGGCGCGCGCGGGCCCAGGGACCCTACGGCCTCCGCGAGATCTCCACCGGGTTGCTGGAGGCGCCTGAGGTCGGCACCTACGTGCTGGTCGCCTACGGATCGGCGATCCGCGAGATCGACGCGGACGAGGCCGCCGAGATCCTGGCGGTCTGGGACGCGCTGTGGGCCTCGGAACCCTCCCCGTCGTGATTGCGGCCTTCCGGCGCAGCACCCTCTCTGGCCACAGGGGCGTCGCAGCGCTCGTGGCACCGGCGATCCTGGCCGCCGCCCTCGCCGTCTCTTCCCCGCCGGTCGCGCAGGCCCAGTCTCCTTCGGTCCTGCGGCTCCTCTGGTGGACCGATGTGGGATTCCCCACGCCGTTCGCCTTTTCGACCGTGGGGCCCGGCGGGGTCGTGCGCCTCTCGTTACTCTACGACACGCTCACCTGGAAGGACCATCAGGGGGTGATCCCCTGGCTGGCGCAGTCGTGGCGGATCGCCCCTGATGGCCGGCGCATCACGTTTGCGCTGCGGCCCGATGTCCTCTGGCACGACGGCCGTCCCCTGACCGCGCGCGACGTGCAGTTCAGCTTCGAGTACTATCGGGTCCATCCGTTCGCCTGGATGGACACGCGGATCGTCGAGCGGGTGATCGCCGAGGGTCTCCACACCGTCACGGTCGTCCTCCGGGAACCGTTCGCGCCGTTCCTGGAACAGGTCGCCGGGACCGTCCCCATCATTCCCGCCCACGTCTGGCAGGGGATCGACGAGCCGCGCCGTGCCCAGACGCCGGCCGTGGCGGTCGGCTCCGGCCCCTACCGTCTGGCCGAGTACCGACCCGCCACCGGCGACTACCGGTTCGTGGCGAACTCGCGCTACTTCCGGGGCCGCCCGCGCGTCGACGAGATCCGCTACAGCGTGCTGCCGGCGGAACGTCAGATCCTCGCGGTGCAGAGCGGCCAGGCGGACGTGGTCATGGCCGACACCTACGATGTCGTGCGGGCCTTCGCCGACCATCCCTACCTGCGGGTCTGGGCCACCGAGCCGCTGTCCGTGGCCCGCCTGCTGTTCAACCTGGAGCGGGCTCCGCTGGACCAGAAGCCCGTCCGCCAGGCCATCGCGTACGCCACCAACCGCATGCAGCTCGCCACCCTCGTGACCCGCGGGCCCGGGCTGCCGGGTAGCCCGGGGGTCGTCCCTCCGGGGGACCCCTGGCATGCGCCGAACTTGCGCGCCTATCCGTACGATCCTGCCCGGGCACGGACGCTGCTGGCGCAGGCCGGCCTGGCGGCGCCGTCGGTGGAGATCGTCACCAGCCCCTCGCCCGTGGCGCCGCTGCTCCAGCGGATGCTGCGCGAGGTCGGCATCGAGGTCGCGCTGCGGACGGTGGACGCCCAGACGCGCGCCGCCCTGATCGCCGAGGCGCGGTTCCAGGCGGCCCTCACCTTCCACATCGGGGTCGGTGGAGACCCCGACTACCTGCGGCGCTGGTTTGCGGGCGAGGAGGCCAACCTGTTCGGGCAGAGCCGCGCGTTTGCGCACCCGGAGTTCCAGGCGCTGGCCGCCGCGCAGGTCGGGACGCTGGATATCGGGGCGCGCCGGCGCATGGTGGCGGCCATGCAGGCGATCCTGGCCGAGGAACTCCCGACGCTGGTGCTGTACTACCGCCGGTTCTACTGGGTCTACGACAGCCGGAAGTTCGCCCCGGTGCCCACCCGGGGAGGGTTGATGAACGGGATCCCGCTGGTCGAGAACAAACTCGCCCTCATCACCCCGTCAGTTTTCCTTCCGACGAGGTAGGCCCGTGGGACGCCGTCTGGCGCAGTTCGCCGGGCTGGTCTGCGCGGTGGTCGTCTTGAACTTCTTCCTGCCCCGTCTGCTGCCGGGGAGTCCGGTGGCTGGAGGGAGCGGGGCCGAGGCCGTCCTGCTCCCCTCCGCCGCGCGCGAGGCGCTGGTCCAGACGTATCATCTCGATGACCCCCTGGCCGTGCAGTTCATCCGGTACCTCCGCGGACTGGCCCGCGGCGATCTGGGCACGTCGCTGGTCAGCCACCGCCCGGTGACCGAGGTCCTGGCCGAGCGGCTGCCCTGGACGCTGTTCCTGGTGGGCGGCGCCGTGCTGCTGGCCGCGGTCATCGGCGGGCTGGTCGGATGGCTCGCCGCCTGGAAGGCGCAGGCCCGCCTCGCGCGCGCGGCGCAGGCCGCCCTCGTCGGGGTCGGGACCCTGCCCGAGTTCCTGGTGGCGATGCTGGCAATCGTGTTGCTGGCCTCGCGGTGGCACCTGTTCCCTCCCGGAGGCGCCTCGACCCCCTTCGATGCGGGCGGGAGTCCCCTGCGCGTCCTGGCCGATGTTCTCTGGCATGCGGCGCTGCCGGGGCTCGTGCTGACCATCGGCTTTGCGCCGCCGTTTGCGCTGCTGGTCAGGGGGGCCGCGGCCCCGGTGCTGGGGCAGCCGTACCTGGTGACCGCCCGGGCCAAAGGCCTGCCTCCCCGCCGCGTCGCCTGGCACGCGCTGCGCAACGCGCTGCCGCCTGTGGCGACGCTGCTGGGCCTCCGCCTGGCCGCCGCCGTCGCCGGTGCCGCCGTGGTCGAGCGCATCTTCGCCTACCCGGGCATGGGCTGGCTGCTCTACCAGGCGGTCGCCGCCCGAGACTTCCCGGTCCTGCAGGGGATTGTGTTCACCACCAGCCTGGCGGTTCTGACCGTCACGCTCCTCCTCGACCTGCTGGCCGCCTGGTTTGATCCCCGGCTGGCGGGACCTCCATGAGCGGGAGCCGGCCAGACGGTCGGATCCGCCGCAGTCGGCGCCGCTTCGCCGCCGGGGAGGCGGGCGGGGCCGCCCTGGGTCTCGTCCTCGTCCTGGCGATCGCGGCGCCCGTCCTGGCGCCCTACGATCCCCAGCAGCCGGTCGGCGGGCCGGTCTCGCCGCCGGATGCGCGCTTCCGGCTCGGGACCAACGCGCTCGGCCAGGACCTGCTCAGCCAGGTCCTCTACGGGGCGCGCACCTCGGTGCTCGTCGGCGTCCTGGTCGCCGGGGCCAGCACAATCCTGTCGGCGGCCGTGGGCACGGCCGCAGGGATGTGGCAGCAGGGCCGGCGGCTGCTCCTGGTCCTTGTCGATCTCTTCCTGGCCATCCCCGGGATTCCCGTGGTCGTGCTGCTGGTCGTGTTCGCGGGGCCGGGCTTCTGGCCGCTGGTCGTGGCCATGGTCCTCATCGGCTGGGCCGGATTCGCCCGCATCGTGGCCGCGCAGGTGCGCGTGACGATGGCACAGGCCTACGTGGAGGCCGCGCGTGCGGCCGGCGCGACGGCATCTTGCATCGTGCGCTCCAGCGTGCTGCCGGAGATCGCGCCGATCCTGGCGACGAAGTTCCTCCTCACGGTGCGGTGGGCGATTCTGCTGGAGGCCGCGCTGGGCCTGCTCGGACTCGGCGATCCGGCCCGCCCGAGCTGGGGCCTGATCCTGCACCAGGCCTTCGCCCACCCGCTGCTGTTCGTGACGGACGCGTGGGCCTGGTGGGCCGGCCCGCCGGCGGCGGCCATCGTACTCACCTCGCTCGCCCTGATGGCGGTCGGGCAGGATCTCGATGCCTGGCTCAACCCGCAGGCCGCCACCGTGAGGTGATCAGGGCACCATCCGGTTCTCCCATCGATCCCCCGCCCGATGGGCAGCCCCGTGCCCGGACGGTATCGTGACAGTGGAGGCACCCGGATGCACTCGCAGGCCGCGTCAGCCCGTTTCGATTCAGGAGGCGGTGTCGTCACCCCGGGATCGCTGGACGGGCTGCGGCTGTTCGCCCGCTTCGCCTTCATGCCCAACCACCTGGGCTACTGCGGGGGGAACGTCACCGCGGCGTTGCTGGCGTCCATGCAGGCCGACGCCGCCGACGACGGACTGCGCCGCCACCTCCGCACCTTCGCGGCGGCCTATCCCTATCTGGAGTTGATTGCCGAGTGCAACGCCATCCCGGACCCGTTTGACCGCCGCGTCGTCGAAGCCTACTGGATCGGCAACGACCTGCTCGAGCACGTGGACTGGGCCCGCTACGCGGCCCACCTGCACGAGCGGTTCCGACGTCAGGTCCGGCCATCGACGCTGGATCTCCTGGCGGGCAGGCCGTCGGCCGGCGCCCGGGCCCACCACGCCTTTCACGTCTTCGACGTCTCCCGGCGGACCGGACTGCCCCAGGGCGACGCCGCCCTGGACCTGTGCCGCATCGGATGGGGCACGATCACCGCGGTCGAGCCCGGCGCCTTCGTCGTGGACTACCGGCCGGTGTGCATCCGCGAGGGCCGGCTCGCCTTCGGCGACCTGCAGCCCACCCGCGTGCTGCGCGCCCTCGGGGACGACAGGTTCCTGGAAGGTGCGTCACCTAGCGATGTGGTGGCGTTCCACTGGGGATGGGCCTGCGTGCTCCTTGAGCCGAAACACGTGGCCGCGCTGGAGCGGTACACCCGCGGGATGATGGCGCTGGCCAACCAGACGTTCTGAGGACGACCGTGCACGAGGTGTCGATCGCCCAGGCGCTGCTCCGACAGGTGGACGAGGTGGTCTCACGTCACCGTCTGACCACGGTGAGCGCGGTGGGCATCTGCGTGGGGTCGCTCTCCGGGGTGGTGCCGGAGGCGCTGGCCTTTGCGTTCCAGGTCCTCCGGGATGGTCCCACGGCGGGGGCGGCCCTCCAGGTGCGGGCCACAGATGGTGCGGACCTGCGCCTGGAGTGGATCGAGGGGGAGTGAGGATGCGGGTCGAGGTGCTGGAGCGCGTGCTGCGGGCCAACGATGCCCTGGCCGAGGAGGTCCGGGCGACGCTCCACCGCGCCGGCGTGGTGGCCATCACCCTCATCGGCTCGCCGGGCAGCGGCAAGACGGCCCTGCTGGAACAGACCGCGGCGATCCTCCACCCGCGCCTGCCCCTGGGCGTCATTGAAGGCGACATCGCCACGAGCCGCGATGCCGAGCGCCTCGCCCGCTGCGGCCTGCCGGCGGTCCAGATCGAGACGCGCCTGGTGGGCAACCTCTGCCACCTCGATGCCAACCTGGTGCGCGCGGCGCTGGGCCGGTTGCCGCTGGAGGCCGTCAAGGTGCTCTTCATCGAGAATGTCGGGAACCTGGTCTGCCCGGCGGCCTACGACCTGGGCGAGCACCTGCGGGTGGTCGTGGCCAGCGTGCCCGAGGGCGACGACAAGCCGCGCAAGTACCCGGCCACGTTCGCCCGGGCCTCGGCCGTGGTCCTCAACAAGGTCGACCTCCTGCCGGTGACCGATTTCTCGATCTCGGTGTTCGCCGACGGGCTGCGCGAGGTCAGCCCGGCCCCGCTGTTCCCCGTCTCCGCGCGCACCGGGCAGGGTCTGGGGGCCTGGATCGCCTGGGTCGAGGCCCAGCGGGAAGTCCACGGAAGGTGAGAAGACGATGGCAGGCCCGAGGGAAGGAGAGACGCTGGTGGCCCTGCTGCGTGCCAGCCCGCTGTTTGCGGCCTTGGCCCTCCACCATCTGGAGCAGCTGGCGGCATGCGCCCAGGAGATGACCTGGAGCGAAGACCAGGTGATCTTCCGGGAGGGCGAACCGGACGACAAGCTCTACCTGGTCGTCGAAGGCCTGGTGGCGCTGGAGACCTACATCCCTGGCCGGGGCCGCACGACCATCCTGACCGTGGGGCCCCACGAGATCCTCGGATGGTCGGCCGCCGTGCCGGGGGTGGAGAAGAAGACCGCCGGCGCCCGGGCGCTGCTGGTGACTCGGGCCATCGCCTTCGACGCCGCGGCGCTGCACTTGGCCTGCGAGGCCGACCACGACCTCGGCTACCAGGTCTACCGCATCCTGGCCCAGGTCATCGCCAGCCGGCTCAAGGCGACGCGCCTCCAGCTCCTGGACGTCTACGGGGTGGGCGGGCGGACATGACGGGACCGACGCCGACCTCCACCCCCAGCATCGGCGCCCATGTGGTCATCGAGAAGCCAATGCTGCAGCGCGTTTTCGACGCACTGCGGGAGGCCGGCTTCACGTTGGTCGGGCCGACGATCGCCGATGGCGCCATCGTCTACGACGAGATCGGCGGGGTCTCCGACCTCCCCGTGGGATGGGGCGACGAGCAGGGGCCCGGCACCTACCGGCTGCGCCGGCGGGACGACGGCCGCTACTTCGGGTTTGTCGTCGGCCCGCACTCGTGGAAGCGGTACCTCTATCCGCCGGTCCTGAAGCTCTTCTCCACCCGGAAGACCCCGGCGGGGATCGAGGTGGAACCCGACAGAGAGGCGCCGCCGCGGTTCGCCTTCATCGGCGTGCGGGCCTGCGAACTGGCCGCCATCGCCGTGCAGGACCGGGTCTTCCTCGAAGGTGCCGTCCAGGATCCCCACTACAAGGCCCGCCGTCAGGCGGCGTTCCTGCTGGCGGTCAACTGCGTGGAGCCCGGAGGGGTCTGTTTCTGCGCGTCGATGAAGACCGGTCCCCGCTGCGCGTCAGGGTTCGACCTGGCGCTCACCGAGCTCGACGAGGGCTTCCTGGTGGAGGTCGGCTCGGAACTCGGCGCGCAGATGCTGGCCGGGGTGCCCTGGCGGCCGGCCGGGGCCTTCGTCCTGAACCATGCCCGGCGCCTGCTGGACGAGGCCGCGACCAGGATGGGCCGGGCGCTGGAGACGACAGACCTGCCCGGGCTCCTCTACGAGAACCTGGAGCATCCGCGCTGGGCCGACGTCGCACTGCGGTGCCTGGCCTGCGCCAACTGCACCCTGGTCTGCCCCACGTGCTTCTGCGCCGACGTCGAGGACACAACCGATCTCGCCGGCGGGGAGGCAGCACGGGTGCGGGTCTGGGACTCCTGCTTTGATGGCGCGTTCTCGCACGTCTTTGGCGGCAACCTGCGCCCCAGCGTCCGCGCCCGCTACCGCCAGTGGCTGACCCACAAACTCGCCGCCTGGATCGATCAGTTCGGGATTTCGGGGTGCGTGGGCTGCGGCCGGTGCATCACGTGGTGTCCGGTGGGGATCGACCTGACCGAGGAAGTGGCGGCGATCCGGGAGGCGCCCCGTTCATGAGCGCGGTGGCGGTGGGAGGTTCCCGCCGACCCGACGTGGCCCACCCCATGGTGCCCCATGCCGCGGCGATCACCGCTGTGCGGCCCGAGGCGCCGGGGGTCGCCACCTACACGCTCCAGTTCCGCGACCCGGCCATCCGCGGGGCCTACCGCTTCCGCCCCGGCCAGTTCAACATGCTCTCCCTCCCCGGGATCGGAGAGTCGGCCATCTCCATCAGTTCCGATCCGCTCGAGCCGGCCGCACTCCAGCACACGGTCCGCGTCGCCGGGACCGTCACCCAGGCCATCGCCCGGCTGGCCCCAGGCGACCTCATCGGGGTCCGCGGCCCCTACGGGACCCCCTGGCCGGTGGACCGGGCCATGGGCCAGGACCTCATCATCGTCGCAGGCGGCATCGGGATGGCGCCCCTGCGGCCGGCGATCTACCACCTCATCCGGCATCGGGAGCAGTTCGGACGGATCCACCTGCTGATCGGGGCCCGCACGCCGGACGACCTGCTCTACCCTCAGGAGTACGAGGCCTGGCGCCGCCACGACATCGAGGTGATCGTCACGGTGGACCGCGCCGACGACACGTGGAAGGGGCGCGTCGGGGTGGTGCCCATCCTCTTCTACCTGCTCCGTCCCGACCCGCGGCGCACCATGGTCTTTACGTGCGGACCGGAGATCATGATGCGGTTCGTCATCTACGAGGCCCTGGCCAGGCGCATCCCCAAAGGCAGCATCTACCTGTCGCTGGAGCGCAACATGAAGTGCGCCGTCGCCTTCTGCGGGCGCTGCCAGTACGGGCCGCTCTTCGTCTGCAGGGACGGGCCGGTGCTGCGCTACGACCGCATCGAGCCCTTCTTCGGGGTGGAGGAGTACTGATGACCACCGCGCGACGGCGCAAGCCCACTCTGGCGGTCTTCAAGTTCGCCTCCTGCGACGGCTGCCAGCTAACGCTGCTGGACTGCGAGGACGAGCTGCTGACCGTGGCCGGTGAGGTGGAGATCGCCTACTTCCTCGAAGCCAGCCGACAGACGGCGCCCGGCCCCTACGACGTGGCGCTGGTGGAGGGCTCGATCACCACCCAGGAAGAGGTCGAACGCCTCAAGGAGGTTCGGCAGCAGGCGCGGCTGCTGGTGGCCATCGGGGCCTGCGCCACCGCCGGCGGCATTCAGGCCCTGCGCAACTGGGCGGACGTGGCCGAATTCACCCGGGTCGTCTACGCCAGGCCCGAGCACATCCACGCGCTGGCGCAGTCCGTGCCGCTCAGCGAGGTCGTGCCGGTGGACTTCGAACTACGCGGGTGCCCGATCAGCAAGCGACACCTGGTGGACCTCGTGACGTCGCTGCTGATCGGCCGGAAGCCTCAGGTGCCCACGCACAGCGTGTGTGTGGAGTGCAAGCGGCGGGGGACCGTGTGCGTCATGGTGGCCCATGGGGTCCCGTGCCTGGGCCCGGCGACGCAGGCGGGCTGCGGGGCCATCTGTCCCGCCTACCACCGCGGCTGCTACGGGTGCTTCGGCCCGATGGAGTTGCCCAATGCCGCGTCGCTGGGCACGCAGTTCCTGGCGCTGGGGTTAAGTCCGGGGGAGGTGGTGCGGGCCTTCCGGAGCATCAACGGCTACGCCCCGGCGTTTCGGGCGGCTGGCGCGAAGTTCGGGAGGGAGGCCCGCACCGGCGGGGCCAGGGAGGCCGGCCGTGAGTGAGCGGCGCATCGCCGTCGACGCCCTGGCCCGCGTCGAGGGCGAGGGCGCGCTGCGGGTCATGGTCCAGGACCATCGCGTCACCGACATTCAGTTGCGCATCTATGAGCCCCCCCGCTTCTTCGAAGCGTTCCTGCGGGGGCGGCGCTACCAGGAAGCACCTGATCTCACCGCGCGCATCTGCGGCATCTGCCCGGTGGCCTATCAGATGAGTGCCGCCCACGCCCTGGAGAAGGCGATGGGGGTCACCCCGCCGCCAGGCGTGCGGGAGTTGCGCCGGCTGTTCTACTGCGGCGAGTGGATCTCCAGCCACGTGCTCCACATCTTCCTGCTGCACCTGCCGGACTTCCTCGGGCACGAGTCGGCCCTCGGCATGGCCGCCGACCCGCGCCTGCGACCCTGGGTCGAGCGGGCGCTGCGCATGAAGCAGATCGGCAACCGCCTGGTGACCCTCATCGGCGGACGGGAGATCCACCCGGTCAACGCCTGCGTCGGCGGCTTCTACCGCGCGCCGCGGCGAGCCGACCTGGCGGCGATGGAGCCGGACCTGGCGTGGGGCCTGGAGACGGCCGTTGAGGCCGTGCGCTTTGCCGCCGGGCTGGAGTATCCGGACTTCGAGGCCGACTACGAGTTCGTCAGCCTGCGGCATCCGGACGAATACCCGCTCAACGAGGGGCGCCTCGTCTCGTCGGCGGGCCTGGACGCTGCGGTCGAAGACTTCGAGCGGCACGTCATCGAGGAGCAGGTGGCCCATTCCAACGCGCTGCACGCGCGCCGCGCCGAGACCGGACGCAGCTACCTGGTGGGGCCCACCAGCCGGGTGAACCTGAACTTCGACCGGCTCTCGCCAGCCGCGCAGTCCGTCGCGCGGGAGATCGGACTGGCGTTGCCGATCCGCAACCCGTTCAGAAGCCTGCTGGCGCGGGGCCTGGAGACGGTGCACGCCTTTGAGGAGGCCCTGGCCCTGGTCAGGGCGTACGTGCCTCCCGCGCCGCCGCGCGCACCGCTGCCGGACCCCCCGCGCGCCGGGGCCGGCGCGCACGCCACCGAGGCGCCGCGAGGCCTCCTGTACCACCGCTACGAGGTCGACGACCGCGGCCTCGTCGCCTCGGCTAGGATCGTCCCGCCGACGAGCCAGAACCTCAAGCGCATCGAGGACGACCTGTGGCAGTTCGTCCCGGGCGTCCTGGACCTGCCGCACGAGGAGGCGACCTGGAGGTGCGAGCAGCTGGTCCGGTGCTACGACCCGTGCATTTCGTGCGCCACGCACTTCCTGCGTCTGCACATCGCCCGGGCGTAGCGGCCCTCCGCTGCGGCGTGCGCCGGGCGGTCCTGATCGTCGGGGTTGGCACCACCGACCACGGCGACGATGCCGCGGGGCTCGCCGTGGCCCGGCGCGTCGGCGTCCTCCTGGCCGAGCCGGCCCGCAGGGGCATCCGTGACGCCGTCACGGTGGTGGAACACACCGGCGACGCCGCCGCCCTGATGGAGGCCTGGGCGGGAGCGCAGGCCGTTATCCTGGTGGACGCGGTGGTCTCGGGCGCGCCGCCGGGGACCATCTGCCGCCTGGACCTGGGAGCGGTGACCATTCCATCGCTGCGGCATCCCTCGACCCACGCGTTTGGCATCGCCGAGGCGGTCGGCCTGGCCCGCGCGCTGGGCCGGGGCCCGTCTTGCGCAGTCCTCTACGGCATCGAGGCGGCGTCATGCTCACCGGGCCATGGGATGTCGGCGCCGGTGGCGTCGGCCGTGGAGACGGCGGCCCGCCGGGTGCTGGAGGAAGCGCTGGACCTCGCCGAGGCCGCCGACGGCCAGTCCCGCGTGGGTGAGCGCGGGGTAGGTCCCACGGTCTAGGCCCAAATAGGGTATCCGTCCGATGGCCCAAGACGGGCGCCCGGTCTATGCTGGCATGGGGTCGAGATCGGTGGCCGAGACGACAGCCCTTGACAGCATGCCCGCCACGATCATCCAGCTCACAGACAGCCGAG
Organism: Candidatus Fervidifonticultor octavus; assembly: GCA_031459655.1. Classification (GTDB taxonomy): domain Bacteria; phylum Sysuimicrobiota; class Sysuimicrobiia; order Sysuimicrobiales; family Humicultoraceae; genus Fervidifonticultor_A; species Fervidifonticultor_A octavus_A. Next base: position 18,435 of record JAVKID010000027.1, read on the forward strand.
CGCTGGCGTACTACGAGATCGATCCCGGCCTGGGGTCCTTCTCGCGCTACAGCCGACGCCGGACCGAGATCGTCCGGGAATCCCTGGGCAAGACCCTGCGGGTGCCCGGCGGCGAGGTCTTCGCAGCCGTCGCGGGTCAGACCGTCGTCGGGTATCTCCTGCTCGTGCCGTCCGGCCCCGACCAGCCCTGGGGACGCCTGAACGACCGGCGGGTGCTCGAGATCGGGATCGAGGTCGCGCGGGGCTGGCGCGGGCGCGGGGTCGCCCGGGCCCTGATGCGGCGTGCCTTCGAGCGGCCCGAGGTGGAATCCCGCATCTATGTGGCCACGGCCTACGCCTGGTGCTGGGACGTGGAGGGCACCGGCCTCGCCGCCAACGTCTACGCCGACCGGCTGCTGCGGCTCTTCGAGCGGTTCGGCTTCCGTCGCGAGTGGACGAACGAACCCAACGTGGCCATGGATCCCAACAACTTCCTGGCCGTGCGCGTCGGCCGCGACGTCCCGCCACGCCTGCTGCGCCGGGTCCGCCAGGCCCAGCGCGGCGAACTGGCCGCCTAGGAGGTCACGATGCGCGTCGGCGACTGCATGTCGAGCCCGGTGCAGACGATCGGGCCCGACGCTCCTGCCTGGGAAGCGCTGGGCACCATGCGGCGCCACAGGATCCGTCGCCTGCCCGTCGTGGAGGACGGCGCCCTGGTGGGGATCGTGACCTGGACCGACCTGGTGCGGGTGCAGCCCCCATCCGTCGGCGGGGTGTGGGAGATCCCGCACTTGACCGTCGGGGTCCGGGTGCGCCACGTCATGACCCCGGCACCGGTCGTGGTGGGGCCGGAGACCTCGCTGGAGGAGGCCGCCGCGCTCATGCGCCGCCACAAGGTCGGAGGCCTCCCGGTCACAGACGGCGGCCGGCTGGTCGGCATCGTGACCGAGAGCGATCTCTTCGAGGTCTTCGCCGAGGTCCTGGGGATGGGGCCGGGCGAGGCCCGGCTGCACGTGACGGTGGGCAGCGTCACCGTGGAACTGCCCCGGATCGTCGCGGGCCTGGCGCGCTCGGGCGTCCCGATCCTGTCGCTGCAGACGCTGCGGTTCCGCGGCGCTGAGGGGATCGACCTCGTCGTGCACGCCCGAGACGCGCGCCGGGCGCGCGAGGTCCTGGGCCGGCTGGCGCTGGAGGTGAGCCTCCAGACCGAGCCGGCGCCTGCTCGAAAGGGGTGAGGCCGGTGAGGGTGCTCGTGGCGCTGGACCTGTCGCCGACATCGGCGGCGCTGGCGGAGTTCGCGGTGCGTCTGGCCCATCAGTCCGGCGGCGCGCTGACCGCGCTCCACGCGTACACCGCCGACGAGGCCACGCGCGCGTGGCGGGAGGCCGGGCTGCACCTCGACCGGTTCATCGACCACCTGCGGGCCGAGATGGCCTACCTGCTCGCGCGCACGGGGGTGGAGGCCGGACGGGTGAAGGTCGTCGTCGTCCAGGGGGATCCGGCCGAGGCGATCCTCGAGCAGGCATCCGCTGGGGCCGACCTGATCGTGGTGGGCACCCACGGACGCACGGGCCTGCCGCGCCTGCTGATGGGCAGCGTGGCCGAGGCGGTGGTGCGCCGGGCGCCGTGCCCCGTGGTGGTCGTCCCGTACGCCATCCTGGCCCGAAGGGTGGACGACTTCGTGGCCAGGGCCAACGCATGAGGAGGTGATCATTGTGGCGACAGCACCCTCGCAGCCGACATCCCGCGTGCGGCCGCTGCGGCTGCTCGCCCGCGACATCATGACCTCGCCGGTCATCACGGCGAAGCCTGATGCGACCATCAAGGACCTGGCGGCCCTGATGACGACCCACCGGATCAGCGGGATCCCCATCGTGACCGAGGAGCACGAACTGGTGGGGATCGTCACCGAGGGCGATCTGCTCTACAAGGAGGTCCTGCCCAAGCCCGCGGAGCCTCCGGGGATCGTGCGCCGGCTCCCGATCCGGGCCGTGGTCGAAGACACAGAGCGCGCCCGCAAGGCCGAGGCCGTGCGGGCCTATGAGATCATGACCTCGCCGGTGCTGACCGTGACCGAGGCGGCCACGGTCCACGAAATCGCCGACGTGATGGTCCGCCACGGCATCAACCGCGTCGTGGTCCTGCGCGCCGGCCGCGTGGTGGGCATCGTGAGCCGGGCCGACGTGCTCAAGGCGTTCCGCCGGCCCGACGCCGAACTGGCCGAAGCCATCCGGGAGAGCCTGGTCCACGACCTCTGGATCAACACCGAGGGGGTCAACGTCACCGTCAAGGACGGGATCGTCTACCTGGACGGCGTCGTCGAGCGCAAGTCCGAGCGCGATCTCGCCGGGCGGTGGGCGGGCATGGCCGACGGTGTCGTGGAGGTCTGCAACCGCCTGACCTACGAGGTGGACGACAGCAAGATCCGGCCGGAACTGCCCCGTCTGAGGTGAGCCGGATGGCGTCTGCGGGAACGGGACCGAACGTGCTGTGGAACGGCGACGAGCCGGTGATCGTCGCGCCCTTCTCGCGCGTTGTCGTCGCCGTCGAGCGGTGCAAGGGATGCGGGCTGTGCGTGGCCGTCTGCCCGCCGAACGTCCTGGCCCTGGGGGCCCTCAACGCCAGGGGCTACCCGGCCGCCGTGCTGCTGGACAACGACCGGTGCACCTCGTGTACGGCGTGCGCCCTGGTCTGCCCGGAGACCGCCATTGCGGTGTACAAGCCGCCCCACGTCCGGGCCCGGCGGGAGGCCGCCGCATGAGCCGCATCCTGATGAAAGGCAACGAGGCGATGGCCGAAGCGGCGATCCGGGCCGGCTGCCGCGCGTACTTCGGCTACCCGATCACGCCGCAGAATGAGATTGGCGAGTACATGGCCCGCCGCCTGCCCGAAGCCGGCGGCGTCTTCGTGCAGGCTGAGAGCGAGGTCGCCGCGATCAACATGGTCTACGGGGCGGCGGGCGCCGGCGTCCGGGTCATGACCTCGACCAGCAGCCCGGGGTTCAGCCTGATGACCGAGGGCCTGTCGTACCTCATCGGCGCGCGGCTGCCCTGCGTGGTCGTCAACGTCATGCGGGGCGGGCCGGGGCTGGGGAACATCGCGCCGTCACAGGGCGACTACTTCCAGGTGACCCGGGGGCTGGGGCACGGCGACAGCCGTGGCATCGTCCTGGCCCCGTCTGGGATCCAGGAGGCCGTCGGCCTGTTCGCGCTGGCGTTCGACCTGGCCGAACGCTACCGCCTCCCGGCCATCATGGCCGCCGACGGGCTCATCGGTCAGATGATGGAGCCAGTCGCCCTGCCGGATCCGGTCCCGCCGCCGCCTCCGCCGGCGTGGGCGACGCGGGGGATGGGGGCCGAGCGCCGCGTCATCTCGTCGATCTACCTGGAGCCCGAGGACCTGGAACGCCATGTCCTCGACCTGATGGAGACCTACCGGCGCATCCGCGAGCGCGAGACGCGATGGGAAACCTATCGGACCGACGACGCCGCGCTTGTCGTGGTGGCCTTTGGGACCACCGCCCGCATCGCGCGCTCGGCGGTCGACCGCGTCCGCGCCGAGGGCCTCGCCGTCGGGTTGCTGCGCCCGATCACGCTCTGGCCGTTCCCGGTGCAGGCCTTTGCCGGTGCCCCCCGGCGCTGGCTGGTCGTGGAGATGAATGCCGGACAGATGGTCGAGGACGTCAGGCTGGCGGTCGGCGGTCGCGCGCCGGTGGCGACCTACGTCCGAGTTGGCGGCGTGGTCCCGACCCCGGTCGAACTCGCCGGGGTCATGCGCGCGGCGGCGGTAGAGAAGGCGGTGGCGGCATGATCCAGGTCGCGGGCCGGCCCCACACCCTGCTCGATGTGCCGATGCACTACTGCCCGGGGTGCACCCACGGGATCATCCACCGGCTGGTGGCCGAGGTGATCGATGCGCTGGGGATTCGGGAGCGGACCATCGGGGTGGCCTCGGTGGGCTGTTCGGTCTTCGCCTACCACTACTTCGACGTGGACTTCCAACAGGCGGCCCACGGCCGGGCGCCGGCGGTGGCCACCGGGATCAAGCGCGTCCTGCCCGACCGCGTGGTCTTCACCTACCAGGGCGACGGCGACCTGGCCAGCATCGGCGCGGCCGAGATCCTGCACGCGGCGGCGCGAGGCGAGCGGATCACGGTGATCTACGTCAACAACGCGCTGTACGGGATGACCGGCGGGCAGATGGCGCCCACCACGCTGCCCGGCATGGTCACCACCACGACGCCGCTGGGCCGCGACGTGCGCCTCCACGGCGCGCCGCTGCGGGTGGTGGAGGTGCTGGCCCCCCTCGACGGCGTGGCCTATGCGGCCCGCGAAGCGGTGACCAGCGTGGCGCGCATCCACCGGGCGCGGAAGGCGGTGGAGGCCGCCTTCCGGGCCCAACTGGAGGACCGGGGGCTGGGCATCGTCGAGTTGCTCTCCACCTGCCCGGTGAACTGGGGCCTGGATCCGGTCGAGGCCCTGAGGTGGTGCGAGACGCACATGGTCCCCGCCTTCCCATTGGGCGTCGTGAAGGACACCGCGGCGCGCCGGGAGGCAGCCCGTGCCGACGCATGAAATCATCATCGCCGGCTTTGGCGGCCAGGGCGTGATGTTCCTCGGCGAGATTTTGTCCCACGCGGGACTGCACGAGGGCTACGAGGTCACCTGGCTCCCCTCCTACGGGCCCGAGCAGCGGGGCGGGACCGCCCACTGCACGGTCGTCATCAGCGATCGGCCCATCGCCTCGCCGGTGGTCGCCGATCCCTCGATCCTGATCGCGCTCAACCGGCCGTCGCTGGACCGGTTCGAGCCCGCGGTGCGGCCCGGCGGCCTGATCGTCTGCGACGTCACCATGACCGGCCGGACCCCCACCCGCCCCGACGTGGAGGCCGTCTGCGTGCCGGCTGCGGCGATCGCCAACGATCTGGGCGCGGCGCGGGTGGCCAACATCGTGATCCTCGGCGCGCTGCTGGCCGCGCACCCGATCCTGTCGCAGGCCAGCATCCGGGCCGCCCTCGAGACCAAAGTGCGCGACCCCCAGGCGCGGGCGCGCAACCTGGACGCCCTGGCCCGCGGCGCACAGGAGGTCGCCAGCCATGTCCAGAGAGCGTCATAACAGCGGTGAGGGGTTCGCTGGCCGCCATGACCCGCCGCCGCGGCGCGGCCGGCCGATCCGGGTGGTGCTCGCCGAGGACCACGTCATCGTCCGCGAGGGGATCCGGCGGTTGCTGACGGCCGAACCGGATCTGGAGGTGGTGGGCGAGGCGGGCGATGGGGAGGCGGCGGTCGAACTGACCGCCAGCCTGCGGCCCGATGTGGTCTGCCTCGACGTGAGCATGCCCCGCATGAACGGCGTCGAGGCCACCCGGCGGATCAAGAGCGCGATGCCGGGCGTCGGGGTGGTCATCCTGACCATGCACGAGGATGAAGCCTACGTCTACGAACTGGTCAAAGCCGGCGCCTCGGGGTACGTGATGAAGCGGGCCAGCGCCCGCGACCTGGTGGACGCCGTGCGCGCGGTGGCCAGCGGGCACACCTTCCTCCACCCGGTGATCGCCAGACGCCTGGTGTCGGAGTATGAGAGTCCGGCTGCCCGGGACGATGACCGGGTGCGCTTCGACGGCCTGACCGAGCGCGAGCGCCAGGTGGTCCGCCTGATCGCCGAAGGCAAGACCAACCGGGAGATTGCCGAGGCGCTCCACATCAGCGTCAAGACCGTCGAGACCCACCGCACCCACATCATGGAGAAACTGGACCTGCACGACCGCGCGCACCTCGTCCGCTACGCCGTGCGCAAGGGGCTGATTGACGCCTAAGCCCGCGTATCTGCCGGCCTGGCCGCGGTGGGTCGTCCGCCACGCCCAGGCCCTGCTGACGGCCGCGACTCTGGCCGCGCTGCTGGTGGCTGCGGTCCTCGACCGTCTGGGACTGCCCGCCCCGGCCCGCGCGGGGTATCTGCTGGCCTACCTGTTCGGGGGCGCCGTGGCGTCCCGCTCGGCCGCCCGGGCGCTGCGCGCTGGCCGCATCGACGTCAACCTGCTCATGCTGCTGTCGGCGGCGGGCGCGGCGGTCCTCGGAGCCTGGGACGAGGGCGCGGTGCTGCTGTTCCTGTTCTCGCTGAGCAACACCCTGGAGTCCCATGCGATGGCGCGCACCCGGCGGGCCATCGAGGCGCTGATGGCGCTGCGGCCCGACCGCGCGCTGGTGCGCCGGTCGGAGGGTGAGGTCCTGGTGGACGTCGACCGGGTGGCGGTCGGTGAGACCATCGTCGTGCGGCCCGGGGAGCGGATCCCTCTGGACGGCCGGGTCGTCGCCGGCACCTCCGACGTGGACCAGGCCCCGATCACCGGCGAATCGATTCCGGTCGCGCGCGGGCCCGGCGAGGAGGTCTTCGCGGGGACGATCAACGGCGGCGGACTGCTCGAGATCGAGGTGACGAGGCCGGCCGCCGAGAGCACGCTGGTCCGCATCATCCGGCTCGTCGCCGAGGCCCAGCGCCAGCGGGCCCCGACCCAGCGGCTGATCGAGCGGTTCGGCCAGCCCTACGCCCTGGCGGTCATCATCGCCAGCGCCCTGCTCGTTTTCGCCCTGTCGGTGTTCGGCGGGTGGTCGCTGGAGGCGGCCTTCTACCGCGCCATGGCCCTGCTGGTCGTGGCCTCGCCGTGCGCGCTGGTGATCTCCACGCCGGCGTCGCTGCTGTCGGCGATCGCCAACGCCGCGCGGGCCGGCGTCCTGTTCAAGGGCGGGGCCGCGCTGGAGGCCCTGGCCGGTGTGCGCGCGGTCGTCTTCGACAAGACGGGGACCCTCACGCGGGGCGTCCTGGCCGTCACGGATGTGGTCGCGTTCGACGGCGCCGATGCGGCGGACGTCCTGGCCCTGGCGGCCGCGGCCGAACAGCGCTCCGAGCACCATCTGGCCTCCGCCATCGTGACCGAGGCGCGGCGGCGGCGCCAGGTGCTGCGCCTGCCCGATGCCTTCCAGGCGACCCCCGGCCTGGGGGTCGTCGCGTCCCTGGACGGGACCGAAGTCGCCGTCGGCAGTCCCGGTCTAATCGCACGCACCTGCGGCGGTGTGTCGCCGCCCGCCCGGGAGGCCCTGGCGCGGTACGAAGCGGAAGGCAAGACCGCGGTCCTGGTCGCCGCTGCCGGCCGGGTGCTCGGCGCCATCGCCATGGCGGATGCCATCCGGCCGGAGGCCGCAGCCGCCGTGGCGGCCCTGCGCCGCCTGGGGATCGACCACATCGGGATCGTCACCGGGGACAACGACCGCGTCGCCAGAGGCGTGGCCTCGGCGCTGGGCATCACCCTCGTCGAGGCGCGCCTGCTGCCCGAGGGAAAAGTGGAGGCGATCCGCCGGCTGCGCGACGCCGGCCGCCGCGTGGCCATGGTCGGCGACGGCGTGAACGACGCGCCCGCCATGGCCTCGGCCACGGTCGGGGTGGCGATGGGTCGGGCCGGGACCGATGCCGCCCTGGAGACGGCCGACGTGGTCCTGATGCGCGACGACCTCTCCCGCCTCATCTACGCCCTCGCGCTGGCCCGCCGCGCCCAGGCCGCGGTGATCCAGAACCTGGTGTTCGCGTCGCTGGTGATCGTCGGATTGGTGGTGGCGGTCCTCGTCTTCGGGCTGCCGCTGGCCTATGGCGTCGTCGGTCACGAGATGAGCACGGTGATCGTCGTGGCCAACGGCCTCCGGCTGCTGGGCTACCGGCCACGCGGGGCCGTGGCGCTGGTCGGCGCGGACACGTCGGCTGCCGGCGCGTCCGACGCGGAGGAGAAGCCCCTCGGGGCTTGGAAGTAACCGCTCGTGAGTGACGAGCCCCGCGGGCCCCAGGAACCCGCCGGCGATGTGGTCCGCCGGCTGGCCGCCGACCTCGCGGCGCTGCTGCGGCTCTACGGCCGAGCGGTCGCCGGGCACCTGCGCGGGCTCAGCCGCGACGTGGCGGCGGCGGCGTTGATGATCGGCGCGGCGCTGGCGCTGGGGGTCTTCGCGCTCGGCCTGGCGGTCGCGGTCCTGGTGCTCGTCCTGGCGATCTGGCTGCCCGGCTGGTTGGCCGCGGCGGTGGTGCTGGGCGCGGTGGTCGCGGTCATGGGCGCGCTCGTCTTCCTGGGGACGCGGCGCGTGCGGCGCCGGCGCGCCGCGTGGGCGGCCATGGTGGAGGAGGAGGTCCGGTGGCTCCGGAGCCTGTTCCCGCGGGAGAGCTAGCGGCGCTCCACCAGCGGATCAGCCGCGACCTGGCCGAGCTGCGGTTTCGGTGGCGGCGCTGGACGGGGCCGGGTCGCCGCACGCCCGACGAGGTGGTGGGGACCGTGGCGGAGGCGGCAGGCGCGCTGCACGCCCTCCAGGCGCTGCGCTCAGGCCTGCGCCCGGTGCTGGCCGCCCTCGCCGACCTGGCCGGCGGCCTGCGCGGCGGCGGTAGGCTATAATGGGAGATTGGAGGTAGCCGACGATGCCAAACGTGGGCCCGATGGAGTTGCTGATCATCCTGCTGATCCTCCTGCTGCTGTTCGGCGCGAACCGCCTGGCCGGACTAGGCGCCGCGGCGGGCAAGACGATCAAGGAGTTCCGGAAAGCCATCAGCGACGTCGAGGAAGACGTCAAGGATACCAAGCCGACCAAGCCCAGCGCCTGACGGGTCCCGGCGGCCATGGAAGACCGGCCGATGACCATCGTCGAGCACCTGGAGGAGCTGCGCCGGCGGCTCCTCCTGTCATTTGCCGCCCTGGGCGCCGGCACGGCCATCGGCTTCCTCTTTGTCGACCGGGTTTTGGACCTCCTGGTCCGCATGATGCAGGTGCGGCAGGTGGTCTTCTTCGCCCCGGCCGAGGCCCTCTTCGTGCGGATCAAGATCGCCGTCCTGCTGGGCGTCTTCATCGGACTGCCGATCATCCTCTATCAGCTCTGGATGTTCATCGCGGTCGGGCTGACCCAGACCGAGCGCCGGGTGGTCATGATGCTGCTCCCGCCGTCGCTGGTGCTCTTCCTGCTCGGGGCGGCCTTCGGGCTGTTCGTCATCATGCCCATCGGCATCCGGGTCCTTCTGAGCTACGCCACCGAGACGCTGCAGCCGATGCTGGCGGTGGGCCCCACGCTCTCGTTCATGCTGGCGTTCGTCCTGGCGTTTGGCTTCGTCTTTCAGGTGCCGATCGTCATCGTCTTCCTGGCCCGGATGGGCCTCGTCTCGCCGGCGACGCTGGCCGGGACGCGCCGCTACGCCATCCTCCTCATCGTGGTCCTGGCGGCCGTGCTCACGCCGGGCACGGATGTCATCTCGCAGTTGCTCATGGCGGTCCCGACCTACGTGCTCTACGAACTCAGCATCTGGCTGGCGCGGCTGGTCGCGCCACGGCCGTCCTCCTACGTGGAGCCGGTCGTCGAGTAGGGTGGCGCGGCGGCCTCGCAACCCCTGGTGGGTCCTGCTCGTCGTCGTGCTGGCCGGCGGGCTGCTGGGCAGCGTCATCGCCGAGGCGGTCGCGGGCTACCCGGTGCTGGGCTTCCTGGCGCGCGAGGTGCGCGCGGGCCTCGACCCGCCGGTCACCCTGGACCTGCGCATCGTCAGCGTGACCGCGGGCGGGATCATCCGGCTCAACCTGGCGATGATCTTGGGCGTCATCGTCGCGGTCTGGATCTACCGCCTGCTGTAAGCCGGCGGAGGGACCGTCGCTCAAGCCGTCTAGGCCAGTTGCGATTACCACCTGGGGGCCGGAGGTCATCTTCCCCGCCCTGGACGCGGCCATAGGCGGCTTCCCCGCGCTGGCCCCGGCCTACCGCTGGCTCTTCCGCGCGGGCACCTCCACCTATCTGCGCCGACATCCGCACGCCCAGCGCGGCCTTTTCCTGGTACGAGAAGGACCGCCTCCCCAGCGAGCTGTCACCAGGCGACGGGACGCCCGGTCGGTCCTCGCTACCGGGAAGGCGGAGCCCGCCGGGGTCGATCGCGGAAGCGCGCGTGGACAGGCTCGAGGTGGCCCTCCAGCGGCTGGTCGAGGCCCAGGCCGAGACGCAGGGTGAGTGGCAGGGATCCTCATCGGCCTGCTCTTTACCGGCAGCGACGCCATGCGCACGGCCCCCATCTACCCGGTCTCGCTCGGATTCCTCGCGGTGATGGTAATCCTCGCCGTCCTCGACGGCGCGGTCGCCGTCGCGGCCATGGGCGCCTTCATCGTCCTCGATGTCATCACCGCGTGGAGCGGGTTGCGCGGGTCATTCCGGAGCGCCTTTCTCCACCTGCCCTGGATCGCGCAGGCCGTGCGGCTGTACGGCAGCCTGCTCGTCGGATACCTCCGGCTGAGCATGCTGACCATCCGCGCGCCGCTATTCGCCCGCCATGTCGTGGGACGGGGCACCCATCGACCGCGTAGGCCGGCCTCAGGTTGCCGCGGGGGTGCGGGCAGTCCTCTACGGTGCCGTCTGCGGCGTCCTGGTGGGAGTGTGGTGTCAGGCGATGATCGTCCTCGTCCGTCCGGCCTTGACGCGCGCCGCAGCGAGTCGCGAGAGGTCCCCTCAATCTGCAGGCCTCCGACCCCGCGTCGGCGCCCCCTGAAAAGCCTCATTGTCCCCTCCAGAGGCGACTGCTATACTCAATTCGGTGTGGAGATTTCGGCATCTGTAGGGGACGGGGTGCCGCTGCTGGTGCTGGCATCGGCCTCCCCCCGGCGGGCGGATCTTCTCCGGCAGGTAGGGCTGGCCTTCCAGGTGTGGCCCACGACCGAAGAGGAGACGCAGGGTGTGGTCCCGGCGAGCCCGGCCGCAGAGGGTCCGGGGTGGACCCTCGAGGCGGTTCGGGCGCGTGCGCGGCAGGCCGCACTGGACAAGGCGCGGGCCGCAGCCACCGCGCAGCCGGACGCCGTGGTCATCGCCGCCGACACGATGGTCGTGGTCGACGGGGTCGTGCTGGGCAAACCGGCCGATGCTCGGGACGCCGCCGCGATGCTGCGACGGCTCTCGGGCCGCTCGCACCATGTGACGACCGGGGTCGCCGTTGTCTGCCTCCGCCGGGGGGTGATGCTGGCCGAAGACGCCACGACCAGGGTCACGTTCCGGGACCTGCGCCCGGACGAGATCCACCGGTATGTGGCGACCGGCGAGCCGATGGATAAGGCGGGGGCGTACGGCATTCAGGGCCGGGCGGCACTCTTCGTGGAGCAGGTGGAGGGAGACTACTTTGCCGTCGTCGGTCTTCCTCTGGCGCGGCTGGGCCGGATGCTCGACGCCGTCGGCGTACCGGTGATCTAGCCCGTGATCCTCGCGGTTCGCGATGCGAATCGCGAGGCGCGCTGGTGTCCTCACCTGTTCCCGATCCCGCCCGCTCTCTGCGTCGGGGCGCCGCGGGCCCTTCAGAGCGCCGGATCCGGAGCGTTAACGAGGGTGCCCGAGCGCGTGTCCGTCAAGGGCCTGCCCCCAGAGGATCGACCCAGGGAACGCCTCCTGCACGCCGGTCCCGACGCCCTCTCGTCGGCCGAACTGCTGGCCGTGCTGCTGCAGACCGGGACCGCGGACGCCAGCGCGGCCGACCTGGCGGGCCGGCTGCTGTCGGCCTTCGGGTCGCTGGAGGCGCTGGCCCGCGCGCACCCCGTCGAACTCACCCGGCAGCGCGGCATCGGCCCCACCAAGGCGGGCGCGCTGCTCGCGGCCTTCGAACTCGGCCGGCGGGTGCAGGCGGTCCCCACAGCCCGGCGGCCGGTCATCCGGACGCCCCAGGACGTGGCCGCCCTGGTAGGGGCGCAGATGCGCCACCTGGACCGCGAGCACTTCCGGGCCGTGCTGCTGAATGTCCGCCACGAGGTGATCGACGTGACCGGCGTCGCCGTGGGCGGCCTGGACAGCGCGCCCATCCACCCCCGCGAGGTCTTCAAGGAAGCGGTCAGGGCCAGCGCGGCGGCGGTCATCCTGGTGCACAACCATCCCTCGGGCAACCCGGAGCCGTCGACCGACGACCTGCGCATCACCGCGCGCCTGGAGGACGCCGGCCGCGTGGTGGGCATCGATGTGCTGGATCATGTGATCATCGGTGACGGACGGTTCGTGAGTCTGCGGGAGCGCGGCGCGCTGGGGGATCCGGCGCGCCGGGGAGGCAGGGCATGATCTTCGACGGGTTGATGGCGCACCTGAGCAGGGACATGGGGGTGGACCTGGGCACGGCCAACACGCTGGTCTACATGCGCCGGCACGGCATCGTGCTCCGCGAGCCCTCGGTGGTGGCCAAACGGCTGGACGACGGCCAGGTGATGGCCGTGGGCGAAGAGGCGAAGCGGATGATCGGCCGCACCCCGGGTTCCATAGTGGCCACGCGGCCGCTGCGCGACGGGGTCATCGCCGACTTCGACACCACGGCGGCGATGCTCACCTACTTCATCCGCCGGGCGGCCAACGGCCGGATGTGGATCCGGCCGCGCGTGGTGGTCGGGATTCCCTCCGGGTGCACGGAGGTCGAGAAGCGCGCGGTCATCGACGCGACCCTGCAGGCGGGTGCCCGCGACGCCTACCTGATCGAGGAGCCGATGGCGGCGGCCATCGGTGCCGGGCTGCCGGTCTCCGAGCCCATCGGCAGCATGGTCGTGGACATCGGCGGCGGCACCACCGAGGTGGCCGTCATCGCCCTGGGCGGCATCGTGGCCAGCCGGTCGATCCGCGTCGCCGGCGACGAACTCGACGAGGCTATCATCCAGTACGCACGGCGGGCCTACAATCTGCTGATCGGCGAGCGCTCCGCCGAGGAGATCAAGATCGCCATCGGGTCGGCGTTTCCGGGCCGCGAGGAGAGCGCCGTCGACGTCCGCGGACGGGACCTGGTCTCCGGACTCCCCCGGACCGTCCGGATGACCAGCGCCGAGATCCGGGAGGCGATGGCCGAGCCGATCCAGGCCATCGTCGAAGCCGTCAAGCAGACCCTGGAGCGGACCCCGCCTGAACTGGCGGCGGACATCGTCGACCGGGGCATCATCCTGGTAGGCGGGGGGGCGTTGCTCCGCGGGATGGACCGCCTGCTGGCCGAGGAGACCGGGATGCCGGTCTCGCTCACCGACGATCCGCTGGCGGCCGTGGTGATGGGGACCGGGCGGGTGCTCGAGGAACTGGAATCGCTCAAGAAGGTCCTGGTGGGGTCCAAGCGGGCCTGACGGGGCTGACACGGCCGATGGGAGGGCTGGACCGGTGAGGCGTCGGGTCACGGTGGTGGTCCTGGCGGTGGCGGCGTTCGCGCTGCTGACCTCGCAGGTGCGGCTGCCCGAGCGCCGCGCGGTCGGTCGCCTCGGCGCCTGGACGCTGGCGGTGCTGGGGCCTGCCCAGGCTGCGCTGTCGCGGACGGCCGACGCCGCAGTCCGCACGTGGCGGCTGTACGCGGAGATCGGACAACTGCGCACCGAGAACCGGCGCCTGCGCGAGGAGGTCGAGCGGCTCTCGGCGGAGGTTGTCCGCCTGCGGGAACAGGCGCAGGCGACGCAGCGGCTGGAACGGCTGCTGGCGTTTCGGCGCCAGTTGCCCGGCCGGGCCATCGCCGCCAGGGTCATCGGTCGCGATGGGTCGCGGTGGTTCGCGGTCATTCTGGTGGACCGCGGGTCAGAGGACGGGGTCCGCCGCAACGCGCCGGTGGTGGCCGCCGACGGCCTGGTGGGCCGCGTGCTGGCGGTGGCGCCGACCACGGCGCAGGTCCTGCTGATCACCGACAGCCGCAGCGCGGTCGGGGTCGTGCTGCAGCAGTCCCGGGAGGCCGGCATCGTCGAGGGCCAGGGCCACGCCCTGCTGCGCCTGAAGTACGTGGCGCGGTC
>JAVKID010000028.1:0-31903 GCA_031459655.1 Candidatus Fervidifonticultor octavus
CGGATCCTCGACGTTGAGGTGAACGGCGACTGGGTGCTCACCGCGGACGGCCGTCGGCTGGCCCTCCACGAGGTGACCTTCGCGCCCCCGTGCGAGCCTACCAAGGTGGTCTGTGTGGGGTTCAACTACCGGGACCACGCCGCCGAACTCAGGTGGGAGGCGTCGGTGGAGCCGGTGCTGTTCCTCAAGCCGCCGAGCGCGGTGATCGGCCACGACGCGCCCATCCCCTATCCCCGGCATACGACCCGCCTGGAGTACGAAGGAGAACTCGCCGTGGTCATCGGCCGCCGCGGGCGCCGCATCTCCCGCGACCGGGCCCTGGAGTACGTGGACGGATACACGCTTTTCAACGACATCACGGCGCGGGATATCCAGCAGACGGAGAAGCAGTGGTTCCGCGCGAAGGCCTTCGACGCCTCGGCGCCGCTGGGCCCGTGGATCGTCCGCGAGGTGGACCCCGGGGCGCTGGATCTCGTGGTGCGGGTCAACGGCGAGATCCGACAGGCTGGCACCACCCGCGACATGGTCTTCGACGTGGCGGCCCTCATCGAGATCATCTCGTCCTTCGTCACCCTTGAGCCGGGCGATGTGATTGCTACCGGGACCCCCCGCGGCGTCGGGCCGCTCCAGGTTGGTGACGTCGTGGAGGTCGAGATCCCCCCGATCGGCGTCCTGCGCAACCGCGTCGTCGGGGATCCTTCTCCCTGACCCCCCGTCTGTCGCCGTCGTCTATAATGAATCCGTGCGACACTCCGAGGTCCTTCCGGGTGAGCGCCTCATCGAGGCGGGGCTGGCCGACCTCGAGCAGGGGGTCGAGTCCATCCCGGCCCTGCTTGTGTCCATTGGTGCCCCGCGGCTGCGCCGGCTCGGCTTTCGGATTCCGCGTGTCATCCCCTCGGCCGAGCACCGGCTCTATGAACTCCTGCGGCAGTCGGACCCGGATGCCGCCCATTCCCGGTACAACGCGCTGGTGCGCCGACTCGTGAGCTTCGAGCGCTCGGCGGCATGCGCCAGGTAGCCGACGCGGAACGCATCCGACGGTTCATGCGTGCCCTGGGCCGCGAGGCGACCGCCGAGGTTCGCGTGTACTTTACGGGGGGAGCGACCGCGGTGCTGTTCGGGTGGCGCGGGAGCACGATCGACGTGGATGTCAAGATCGTGCCCGACGACGACCATCTGTTGCGGACGATCCCGCGGCTCAAGGACGAACTTGAGATCAACGTGGAGTTGGCGTCACCGGCTGACTTCATCCCCGTGCCGCCAGGCTGGGAGGACCGGAGCCCCTACATCGCGCGGGAAGGGCGGATCACCTACTATCACTTTGATCTGTACGCGCAGGCGCTCGCGAAACTGGAACGGAGCCACGCGCAAGACGTGGACGACGTGCAGGCCATGCTCGCACGACGGCTGATTGACCCGCGCCGCGCCATCGAGTACTTCCAGCGCATCGAGCCTGAACTCTACCGGTACCCCGCGGTGGACCCCAGGACCTTCCGCCAGGCAGTGGAGGAAGCCTTCGACAGGCGCTGAGGATTCGGCGATGAGAAGGCCGCGTCGGTCCCGGAGCCTGCCGGTGGTGCCCGCCGGAATCATCGCCGGCCTGCTGCTCGTCGTCGGTCTGGTGGCCTCCCAGCCTGCTGGCGCCCACGGGGTCCTCCAGCGCTCGTCGCCTGCGCCCAACTCGACACCGGATGCGGCTCCCCGTCAGGTCGACTTGTGGTTCACCGAGCCGGTGGATCCCGCGTTCAGTTCCGCCACGGTGGTCGATCCGTTTGGCAACCGCGTCTCGGGAGACGTCACGGTCACGGCGGACGGCCGGCAGATGACGGTGCCGCTGCGCGACCTCCCGGGGGGGTTCTACACGGTCCGCTGGCGCGTGCTGTCGGCTGTGGACGGACATACGACGGGGGGCGCCTTTGTCTTTGCGGTGGGGATTCCGGGGCGCGGGATCCCGGCGCGTCTGACCGCTGCGGCAGGTGAATCCGAAGCGCCCCATCCCGGGCTCGTCGTCATCCGCTGGATTGGCTACCTGGCGGTGACCCTGCTGGCCGGCGCAGTGCTGTTCGCGGCGCTGATCCTGGAGCCGGGGCTGCGCCGCCTGGATCCGCCGCAGGCGGTGCGTCTGGGTCCGCCGGCGCTGGTCCGGTTACGGATGGTGCAGACGGGTGCAGCGGTGGTGGTGCTGGCGTCCGCCGCCTCCGAGGTCGCGCTGCGCGCCGCGCTGGTGCTCGACGTGTCGCCTGGGCGGGCGATCGCCGGAGGCCACCTCGCGCAGATGCTGTGGGGGACGAATCCAGGGTGGAGCGCGCTGCTGCGCGCCGCGTGCGCAGCCCTCCTGCTGTTGCCCTCGTCGCCGCCCGGGCGGATCCTCCGTGCGGCCGGGCTGGTGTGGATCGTCGTGGTGACCATCATCTCGGTCATGTTCGGCGGGCCTGCGGGCTTGAGCCAGAGCAGCCACCTGGCGCTGGTCGTGCTGGTGGCGACAGTGTATGGCCTGGCCAGCGTCCTCGCCGCGATCCTGCTGCCCCACGTCCCGGACCTGCGCGTGCCCGAATTCAGATGGGTCCATCAGGTGGCAGCCTCAGGGGCGCTGGCCGGGCTGACGGTCGCGTCCCACGCGTGGGGCGTCGGTGCCCTGGCGGTAGTGATGGACTGGATCCACCTGATGGCGGCGGCCGTGTGGATCGGCGGCCTGGCCTGTCTCCTGGTCGTCCTGCTCGGCGCGCCGCCGGACCGCCCCGAGTTGTCGCGCGCCCTCGTCCCGCGGTTCTCCGCCGCCGCTCTGGTGTGCCTGGGCCTGCTGGTGGTGACGGGCGCCTACAGCGCCTGGCTTCACATTCCAGGCCTGCGGGCGTTCGTCACGACGGACTACGGCCGGGCGCTGCTCTTGAAGATCGTGCTCGTCGTCCCGCTGGCGGGCCTCGGCGCGCTCAACCGGTTCCTGCTGCGGCCGCGGATCGAGCAGATGATTGCGGGCGACGTGGCGCCGCTGCTGGTGCGGTTTCTCCGGATTGTCGGGGGCGAGACCGCCCTGGCGGCCGCCGTCCTCCTGGTGGTCACGGTGCTGACGGTGCTGCCGCCGGCCCGAGTCACGCTGGCGACCCGGCCCGCCGCGTCGGCGCTGCGCATGGCGGGATCGGCAGGGGAGATTCATCTCACGATGCTCATCGACCCGGCGCTGCCCGGGCCCAACCGGATAGAAGTCACCCTCACCGGTCGCGACGGCCGGCCGCTTGCTACCGACGGCCGTGTCCTGGTGCGCCTGATGAAACTCGACGAGGAGCTCCCACCGACCATGGTGACGCTGGAGCCACGCACCCAGGGCGTGTATGGTGCGCGCGATCCTGTGCCGCTCCCGGTCGGGTGGTGGGAGGCGGAGGTGCTCGTGCGCCGGCGCGGGATGCCTGAGGCGTCGGCGGCGGTCCCGCTGCGGCTGGGGCAGGCGCGACCCGCCCCGTCGGAGCCGTCCGCCGCGCGGCTGCTCGAGGGCGCCCGGACGGCCATGGGCGCGCTGGGCGCGTGGCGGGAAGCGGAGCAGATCACCGACGGCGCCGGAGGCCTCGTGGTGGCCAACGCAGAACTCGTGCAGCCCGACCGCCTGCGGATCTGGACGTCGGGCGGAGCCGAGGTGATCATCGTGGGCGCCACGCGCTACCTACGAGAGGGCGGCGGGGCCTGGAGGCAGGAGACCTTCTCGCGCCCCGTCGCCTCCATTGGCGTGCTCCAGTACCTCAAGGATGCCCGGGCGGTCGCGCGGGGGCGGAGAGTCCCGTGCGATGGCGAGACCTGCCAGGTCGTCCTGTGGGAAGCGCCCGAGCGCCAGGCGGCGTTCGCCGGCTGGATCGGGACCCGAACGCATCGCATCCACCGGCTCCTGATGGTGGCACCGTCCCACTATATGACCCTGCGAGTCTTCGACTTCGGGGCGGCGGTCCGCATCGAGGCGCCCAGGTGAGCGGCTCTGTAGACTGTCCTTTGGGAGGTGCCAGCGATGATGAAGATCCGATGGTGGGCAGGCTTCGTCGTGATCGCTGTGGGCGCAGGCACCTGGTATGCGCTCCTGGGCGCTCCTGCCCAGTCGCCCCCACGCATCCCGGCTCCTCTTGGCGGCCCACAGATCGCGGTGGACGTGAACACGATGGTCGGGAAGCCGGCGCCGCCGTTCGCCCTGCGGGATGCCGACGGCGCGCTCCACGCCGTGGTGCCGGGCCGGGGCAGGCCGCTGGTGGTGATCTCGCACATGGGGTTCTTCTGACCGCGCTGCGTGGACCAGCTCGGCGAGCTGGAGCGATCGGCAGCGGCGTTGCGGGCGGCGGCCGAGGTCTACGTCGTCAATCCCGATACGCCGGAGCATGCACGGCGGGTGAAGCAGCAAAGCGGCCTGACCCTGCCGCTCCTGCTGGACCCCGGCTACACCGTGGCGAAGCAGTTCGACCTGCCAGGCGCCGGCCGGCCGATGAACGGGCTCGTGGGATTCGTCGTGATCGACCCCTCCGGGACGATCCGGGTGCAGCGCGTCGACATCGACTTCGGCCGACATGCCGCGCAGATCCTGGAGATGGTGCGCATCGTGGGCAAAGAGTCCAGGAGGTAGGAGCGCGTCGCCATCGGCTCGGCTCGCGGTGGCCGCTTGACACATCGGGGACGCGTCCCGCATAATTTTAACATAAACTAATTTAGTCCAGACTAATCCGAGGTGAGCACCATGGGGGGTGTGGTCTCACGGCGCGACTTCTTTCGCATTGCCGCCCTGGGCGCCGCCGGGCTGACCGGCGGCGCGCTGGTCCGTCCCCGCCGCAGCGCCGCTGTCGCGGCCCCGCCGCATGTCGCGGCTCCGAAGGTCCAGCCGCCTCCGGCCGGGCACGGACACGATGTCGGCACGGTTGGCGAGGTGGACCTGCGGCGCGCCGGCGTCGACCCGGTCCGCTATCTCACGCACTTCGACGGAGGCAAGGTGAGCCGGCTGCCCAACGGCCGCACCCTGCGGGAGTACCGCATCGTCTCCCACAACCGCGAGGTCGAGATCGCCCCGGGCGTGGTGTTTCCCGCCTGGGTCTACAACGGGCAGGTCCCCGGGCCGACGCTGCGGGCCCGCGAGGGCGACCGCATCCGCGTCCACTACACCAACGCCGTCGACCACCCCCACAACATCCACTTCCACGGTTTCCACGCGGCCGAGATGGACGGGGTCGAGCCGATTCCCAAGGGGCGGTCGTTCGTCTACGAGTTCGACGCCGAGCCGTTCGGGCTGCACCTCTACCACTGCCACGTGCAGCCGCTCAAGCGCCACATCCACAAGGGTCTCTACGGGGTCTTCATCGTGGATCCCCCGCAGGGCCGGCCGCCGGCGCGGGAACTCGTCATGATGATGAACGCCTTCGACACCAACTTCGACGGGGAGAACGAGTTCTACGCCGTCAACACCATCCCATTCTACTATGCGCGGCACCCCATCCGGATCAGGCAGGACGAACTCGTGCGGGTGTATCTGGTGAACATCACCGAGTTCGACCCCATCAACTCCATGCACCTCCACGCCAACTTCTTCCACGTCTATCCCACCGGGACGAGCCTGACTCCCGTGGAGTTCACCGACACGGTCATGCTCTGCCAGGGGCAGCGGGCGATCCTGGAGTTCCGGTACCGGCGGCCGGGCCGCTTCATGTTCCACGCCCACCAGAGCGAGTTCGTGGAACTGGGCTGGATGAGCTTCTTCGAGGTGGTCCCCCATGACGCGGCCTGAGATGCGGCGGCGCCTGCTGGCAGGGCTGGGGCCGCTGGCCCTGCTGGCGGTCTTCGTGGTCCTGTTCCTGGCCTACGGGCCGCTTGGGGTCTTCGAGGCCGCGTTTCCGCCGGTCGAGAAGCTCACGATCGAGCGGGTGACGCTGCGCCCGGGCGAGATGGTCGTGGCTGTGACCAACGGCGGTCCGCAGCCCGTCACGGTGGCGCAGGTCCTGGTGGACGACGCGTACTGGCGGCACACTATCGTCCCTGACCGGACGGTCCCGCGGCTGGGTCGGGCGACGATCACCATTCCGTACCCGTGGGTCGAAGGCGAGGCCCACGCGATCACGTTGCTCACGAGCACGGGCCTGACCATCGAGCACGAGGTCCCGGTCGCCGTGGAGTCGCCGCGGCCCGACGCCCGCTACCTGCTCACCTTCACGATGCTGGGGGTCTACGTCGGGGTCATCCCGGTCTTCGTGGGGCTGTTGTGGTTCCCGTTCCTCCGTCAGATCGGCCGGCGCTGGCTGAACTTCTTCCTGAGCCTCACCGGCGGGCTGCTGGTCTTCCTGGGGGTGGACACGCTGGCCGAGGCCCTGGACGTCCGGACCGGCGTGCCGGGAGCGTTCCAGGGGACGGGGCTGGTGACGATGGGTGTGGTGGGGACGATCCTCGCCCTCACCGTCCTCGTCCGCCGGACGACCGCCCGCGCCGCCGACGGCCCGCAGGCCCGGTTCGTGCTGGCCTTCCTGATCGCGCTGGGCATCGGGCTGCACAACCTCGGTGAGGGCTTGGCCATCGGCGCGGCGTACTCCCTGGGCGAGGTGGCCCTGGGGACCTTCCTGGTGCTGGGCTTTCTGTTGCACAATACCACCGAGGGGCTGGGGATCGCGGCCCCGCTGGCCCGGGATCGGCCACCGGTGTCCAGGTTCGTGCTGCTCGGCGCCGTGGCGGGGGTGCCGACCATCCTGGGCGCGTGGCTCGGCGGATTCGTGTACTCGCCGGTGTTCGCGACGCTGTTTTTGGCCATCGGCGCCGGGGCGATCTTTCAGGTCGTGTACGAACTGGTCCGGATGATGGTTCGGCAGGCCGGGGACGACCTGATGACCACCGTCAATTTCGCCGGGTTTGCGGCGGGCTTGCTGATCATGTATCTGACCGGGCTGTTTGTGGCCGGGTGATGTCGGACCCAGGAGGTCGCGCCGTGCCCGCACCGCTGTCCCAGGCCGTCGAGGACTACCTGAAGGCGGTGTACATGCTCTCCCAGGAGGAGCGCCCGGTCACCACCAACGGGCTCGCGCAGCGGCTTGGGGTGGCTCCCGCCTCGGTCACCAACATGATGAAGCGTCTGGCCCGGCTGCGCCTGGTGCGCCACGAGCCCTACCGCGGCGTCACGCTCACCGAGGCCGGCCAGAAGGTGGCGCTCGAGGTAATCCGGCACCACCGGCTGCTGGAGCTCTACCTCAGCCGGGCGCTGGGCGTCAGCCTGGACCGGGTGCACGGAGAAGCCGACCGGCTGGAGCACGTCATCTCGGAAGATCTGGAAGAGCGGATCGCGGCCTCGCTCGGCCAGCCGGACCTGGACCCCCACGGCGACCCCATCCCGGCCCGCGACGGCTCGGTGACGGTCCGGACGCTCCATCCGCTGACCGCCGCCACGCCGGGTCAGCGCGGCGTGATCGCGCGCGTGAGCGACCGCGACGACAAGGTCGTGCGCTACCTGGCGGCGGCGGGCCTGCTGCCGGGCGTGGCCCTGGAGGTCACGTCCACGGGTCGTCGCGTGGAAGTCCGGCTGGAAGGGGCGCCCCAACCCCGGCGCCTGACGGCGGGGCTCGCCCGGGCCATTGAGATCGTCGTGGAAGAACCGGGCGCGGCCTGACGCCGGCTCAGTGCGCCCTCCCGCGCCGGCTCAGTGCACCGTCCCTTTGAAGTCGCTGGGCTTGACCCGCTCCAGGAACTTGCGGAACTCCTGAGGGTCGAGTTCGTCCTCCGCCTCCCCGGGCCGCTCTTCGCCGTCGCCGACCCGGCGCAGCGCGATGCCCTGCGCGGCGACCTTGTCCTCCACGAAGATGGGCGCCTCGGCGCGCAGCGCCAGCGCGATGGCATCGCTGGGCCGGGAGTCGATGACCAGGGTGGCGCCGTTGCGGGCCAGATGGATCTCGGCGTAGTAGGTGGCGTCGCGCACGTCGCTGACCACCACGCGGGTGACGGCCGTGGAGAGTTGCTCCAGCACGGTCTGGAGGAGGTCGTGCGTCATCGGCCGCGGCGGCTGGACGCCCTGCAGGCGCATGGCGATGGCCATGGCCTCGGCCTGACCGATCCAGATGGGCAGCGCGATGGTTTCGTCCTCGTCGACCAGCAGCACCACCGGGTTGTTCTGCTGGTCGAGGGCGACGCGCCGAACTTTCATCTGGCGCACGATGAATTCCCCCCTCCGCAAAGCGACCTCGATGTGGCTTCGCCGTCATTATAGCAAATGCCCAGGGCCGCAAGAGCCAGACTAGGGTTTTGGACCGGCGGGCAGAAGAGGTATGCGATCCGCCCGGTCGGGTCGAGGAGGTGACGCGGTGGTGGGACTCTACGTCCTCGGCGTGCTCGCCCTGGTGATCCTCTACGGCATCGTGCTGTACAACCGCCTGGTGGTCTTCAGGAACCGGATCGACAACGCCTGGTCGCAGATCGACGTCCAGCTCCGGCGGCGCTACGACCTGATCCCCAACCTGGTGGAGACGGTCAAGGGGTACGCCTCGCACGAGCGGGAGGTGTTCGAGCGCGTGACCGAGGCGCGGTCCCGGGCTATCGCCGCGGGCACCGTCAGGGAGCAGGGCCAGGCCGAGAACCTGCTCACCCAGGCGCTGCGCAGCCTCTTCGCCGTGGCCGAGAACTACCCGCAGTTGCGGGCCAGCGAGAACTTCATGCAGCTCCAGGAGGAACTGAGCGGTACGGAGAGCAAGATCGCCTTTGCCCGCCAGTTCTACAACGACACGGTGCTGCGCTACAACAACGCCCGGCAGGCCTTCCCGGCCGTCCTGGTGGCCCAGGCGATGGGCTTCGGGCCCCGGGAGTACTTCGAGATGGAAGAGGAGGCCCGCGAGCCGGTCAGGGTGTCCTTCGCCCAGTAGCGCGGGCGGCGGCATGTACGAGGCCATCGAGCGGAATGTCCGCGGCACGTGGCTGCTGGTCGCAGGCTTCGTGCTCGTCGTGGTCGCGCTCGGATACGTCTTCAGCGAGTTGACCGGCCTGGGGCCCGTCGGTGTTGCCGCCGCGGCGGCGCTGGCCGGCGCCGGCGCCTGGGGATCGTACTACTCCAGCGACCGGATCGTGCTCTCCATCAGCGGCGCCCGCCAGGCGCCGCGGGACCGGTATCCCTATCTGCACAACGCCGTGGAAGGCCTCGCCATCGCGGCGGGGCTGCCGGTCCCGCGCCTCTACGTCATCGACGACACCGCGCCCAACGCCTTCGCCACCGGCCGCGATCCCCAGCATGCCGCCATCGCGGTGACCACCGGGCTGCTGGAGAAGCTCGACCGGCTGGAACTCGAAGGGGTGATCGCCCACGAGATGGCGCACATCCAGCATTTCGACATCCGGCTGGCCACCGTGGCCGCGGTCATGGTGGGGCTCGTGGCGCTGCTCTCCGACTGGCTGCTGCGCCGCCTGCGGTGGGGACGCCGCCGCGGGAGCCGCAGCGGGGGAGCCGGAGGGGTGCTGGTGCTGGCCGGGCTGGTGCTGGCGGTCCTGGCGCCGCTGGTCGCGCACCTCCTGCGCCTGGCCATCTCGCGGCGGCGGGAGTACCTGGCCGATGCGTCGGGCGCCATGCTCACGCGCTACCCCGAGGGTCTGGCCAGCGCGCTCGAGAAGATCAGCGCGGACCCCGAGCCCCTGGAGGTCGCCAACAAGGCGACCGCCCACCTGTACATCGTCAACCCGCTGCGCGAGTGGGGCGGGTGGCTCAACGGCCTGTTCGACACCCACCCGCCGGTGGAGGATCGCATCCGGCGGCTGCGCACGATGGTCGAGGGAGGAGAACTCCTCCCACGTGGGCAAAGTGTGTAGCGCCCGACTCGAGTAGGGCCGGACTGCTCCCCGGGAGGTGATTCGTGCAGGGACATGTCCTTGTGCTCGCCGCCGTCACCCTCGCGTGTCTTGTGGTTCGTCCCCTGCCGGCTGGCGCGGCGGCCTCGGCGCAGCCGGCCCTGACGACCTACACCGTCCGGGCCGGCGACACGCTGTGGCGCATCGCGCGCCGGCACGGGACGCGGCCCGAGCGCCTGGCCGCGCTCAACGGGATCAAGGTGGACGGGACCCTCGCCATCGGTCAGCGGCTCAGAGTCCCGGCGGCCGGGGAACCTGGGCCGGTTCCCGTCGCCGGGCGGGCCTCCGGCGCTGCGAGGGCACAGCACGCAGCGTCGGCGGCCGTCCAGACCTATCGCGTCCAGCCGGGCGACACCCTGTGGCGCATCAGCCGCCGCTTCCGCACCCGCCCAGAGCGCCTGGCGGCCGCCAACGGTATCTCGATTGAGTCCACCCTGTCTGTCGGGCAGGTCCTCAAGGTTCCAGCCGTTCCCGCCACCGGCGATCCATGGCGGTCCCGGTCCGCCGCGTCGGAGGACGCGCGCGCGGGGCCGGCGGCCTTCCCTTCGCGGGGCGAGCAGTGGTTCTCGGGTCTGGTGGCCCTGGCCATGCGCCAGGTCGGCGTCCGCTACCGATGGGGCGGTGCGACACCGTCGGGCTTTGACTGCTCGGGCTTCCTGTACTACGTGTTCGGGCGCATGGGCATCGACCTCCCGCGCACGACGTACGCCATGTTCGACGCCGGCGTGCCGGTGGCGCGCGAGGAGTTGCAGACCGGCGACCTCGTGTTCTTCGAGACTGTCGCGCCAGGGCCGTCGCACGCCGGCATCTATCTGGGCGACGGGCGGTTCATCCACGCCTCGTCGGGGTTCGGCCGCGTGACGATCACCCCCATGGACTACCCCTACTACGCGCCGCGCTACCTGGGGGCACGGCGGTTCTGACAGGAACGCGACGAATCACCGTCATCAGAGCGGATTGGGCGGAATTCGTACCGCGCGTGTCGATCCTCGGGACACGGAAGATTCGGCAGGCCACGGCGATTGCCGCCGGGCGTCTGGCGGCCTGGGCGAGCCGGGCCGCCCGGGCCGGCGGCGGCACCACACTGCCGGGCCGTCTGGCGATGGGGATGGCGCCCGCCCTCGTCGCCGACCTGGCCGCCCGATTGCCCCGCGGGGTCGTCCTGGTCTCCGGCACCAACGGGAAGACCACCACCGCGCGTCTGCTGGGCGGCATCCTGGACGCGGCCGGACTCGAGACCATTCACAACCGGGCCGGGGCCAACCTGCTCTCGGGCATCGCGTCGGCTCTGATCGAGCGGGCCTCGCTGCGCGGGCGGGTCGATGGAACCATCGGGCTGTTCGAGGTGGACGAGGCGACCCTGCCCTCCGCGGTGGAGGCGACGCGGCCGGGGGTGGTCATCCTGCTCAACCTGTTCCGCGACCAACTCGACCGCTACGGTGAGCTCGACCTCGTCGCGGAGCGCTGGCGCCAGGCGCTGGCCGCGATGCCGCAGGACGCCATCCTGGTCTACAACGGCGACGATCCCCTGGTGGCCGACGTCGGCGGCCGGTTCGCTGGCCGCACCCTGATCTTCGGGCTGGAAGAGGCCCCCGAGCACGGCCACGGTGCGCGCACGCTGGAGCACGCCGCGGACGCGCGGTACTGCTATCGCTGCGGCCGGCTCTACGAGTACACCCTGGTCACGCTGGGCCACATGGGACAGTACCGGTGCCCGCAGTGCGGGGTCGCCCGGCCGGCCCCCCACGTGCGCGCCAGCGGCATCCGCCTCCACGGCGCCGACGGCTCGCGTCTGGTCCTGGCCTTCGACGGCGCGCGGGTGGACGTCGCCACCGTCCTGCCGGGCCTCTACAACGTCTACGACGTGACCGCCGCCGCCGCCGGCGCTGTGGCCCTCGAGATCGACGTCCAGACCATCCTGCGGGGGATCGAGGCGACCGCGCCGGCCTTCGGCCGCGGCGAGCGGGTGATCCAGGACGGCTATGAGATGCTCTTCCTCCTGGCCAAGAACCCCGCGGGGTTCAACGAGGTGCTGCGGACCGTGCTGCTGGCCGCCCCCGAACCGGTGGTGCTCGTCGCCATCAACGACTTGGCCGCCGACGGCCGGGACGTCTCCTGGCTGTGGGACGTGGACTTCGAGATGCTGCGCGACCGTGCCCGGGCCGTGGTGGTGACCGGCCTGCGCGCCGAGGACATGGCGCTGCGGCTCAAGTACGCCGGCGTGGCGCCCGACCGCATCGTCCTGGACCGCGACGGCGCGCGGGCGATGGCGCGCGCGCGGGGCCTGCTGCGCGCGGGCGAGCGGCTCTACATCCTGCCCACCTACACGGCGATGCTCCACCTGCGGGCGATCCTCGCGCGCAAGGGGTCTGTGCGCGGCTTCTGGAAGCAGTAGGATCGGTCGTGGAACTGCGGATCTGTCACCTCTATCCGGACCTGCTCAACCTATACGGCGACCGCGGGAACATCGCGACGCTGGTGCGCCGGGCGCAGTGGCGCCGCCTCGCGGTCCGCGTGGCCGAGGCGCGGCTGGGCGAGCCGATCGACCCCCGTGAGAGCGACCTCTACTTCATCGGCGGGGGCGAGGACCGCCAGCAGCGGCTGGCCGCACCGGACCTGCGGGGGGTCAAGGGCCCGGCTCTGCGCGAGGCCGCCGCGTCGGGAGCCGCCATCCTGGCCGTGTGCGGCGGCTACCAGCTGCTGGGCCGCTTCTACCGGCCCGCCGAGGGCTCCGATCTGGAAGGGCTGGGCCTGCTGGACCTGCACACGGTGCATCCGGGCCCGCGCGCGCGGAGGCTGATCGGCAACATCGTGGTCCGGGAGGGCGTCTCCGGCCGGATGCTGGTGGGGTTCGAGAACCACGGCGGCCGCACCCACCTGGGGCCGGGGGCGCGCCCCCTGGGGGCCGTGCTGGCGGGGTTCGGGAACAACGGTCAGGACCGGACCGAGGGGGCGGTGTCCGGCACGGTGTATGGGACCTACCTGCACGGCCCGCTGCTGCCCAAGAACGCCTGGCTGGCCGACCACCTGATCGCGCTGGCGCTGCGGTGCCGCTACGGGGAGGTCTTCCTGGCCCCGCTGTCCGACGAGGAGGAACACCGCGCCGCGGCGGCGGCGGCCGCGCGCGCCGGCCTCTCTGCCTCCCGCGTGGGTCCGCGTGCGTCCCGGTGAGCGTGTAGTGGACAGCCGGGCCGTCTGGCGGATCGTCGCCATCGTGGCCATGGCGCAACTCGGCTATGCGACCATCCTGCCGCTGCTCCCGCTGTACCTCACGGAGCGCCTGGGCGCCAGCGTGAAGCTCGTCGGAGCGGTCATCGCCACCTTCGCGCTGGTGGAGACCTTCTTCAAGACCGCCTGGGGAGGGCTGGCCGACCGGCTGGGACGCCGGCCGGTCATGATTACCGGGATGCTCTTGAGCGCCGCCGCACCGCTGGTCATGGCGGCCCTGCGCACGCCGCTGCTCTTCGTCCCGCTGCGGCTGATGGACGGCATGGGCTCGGCCGCGCTGTGGCCGTCGGCGGCGGCCGCCGTTGCGGATGTGACCACCTCGGAGCGGCGGGCCACGGGCATGGCGCTGCTCAACCTGGCCTTCCTCGGCGGGATCGCGGCGGGACCGTCGCTGGGCCTGTTCGTTGCCGGGTTCGCCGGCGACTTCCGCGCCGGGTTCTACCTGGCCAGCGGCCTCCTGCTCCTCGCCGCCCTGTTGACCGTGGCCCTCATCCCCGCCGACCCCCCGGACGACCACGCCGGCTCTCGCGGCGCCGACGGCCACCCGGCACGCAGGCCGTCCCCGGGGGCGCTCGCCGCCAGTGTCCGCGCCTCCCCCGCCCTCTTTGCGCTCTACCTCATCGCCTTCGCCCAGATGTTCGGCGCGGGCCTGCTGGTCCCGATCGCGGCAATCTACGCCAAGCAGGTCGTGGGGCTGACCGAGCACGCCATCGGCGTGCTGTTCCTGGTCATCACCGCGTCCGTGGCCCTGGCCACGATCCCGGCCGGCCGGGTCGCCGACCGCCTGGGCCGGGGACCGTTGGTCATCGCCGGCACGGTGCTCGGCGCGCTGGGGATGTGGCTGATCCCCTTCAGCCGGCACCTGACCTGGCTGGCCGCCGGCGGGATCCTGCTGGGCAGTTCCTACGCGCTCACGATGCCGGCGTGGCTCGCGCTGGTCACCGAGCGCGCGCCGCAGGGCAGCCTGGGACTGGCGGTCGGTGCCTCAGAAACGGTCCAGGGCATGGGGCTGGTGCTCGGGCCGCTTGTGGGCGGCCTGCTGTGGGACGCGCTGGGGCCGCAGGCGCCGTTTCTCGCCAGCGCCGCGGCGCTGAGCGCCAGCGCGCTGCTCGCCGCCTCTGCGCTCGGGAGGGGAGATCACGGGTAGCCGGCTCGTGCCTGGACCCATTCGGCGCACGAGGGATCGCTAGAGCAGGACGAACCCCAGGGCGGTGTTGACCGTCTTGCGCACCGCGCCGATCGCGGCATTGATCGCCTGCTCCGCGGCGACGACGCTCATGATCTCCACGGCGGTCATCACGCTGCGCATGGCGTGCTTCTGCATTTCCATGAGCAGGCGCGCCTGCTCTTCGGTGATCTCGCCCACCAGCCGCATCCGCTGGATGGCCGCGATGGTCTCGGCTGCCTTCTTGAACTCCATCTCCGCATAGCCTTTGACATCCGGCCACCGGTCCCGCAGCACGCCGCTGGCGGCCTTGAGCATCTCATTGGCCAGGCTGCCGGGATCAATGTCGGGCACCGTGCCTCACTCCCCTCTCACGCGGCACGGGGCCGCCGGCCTGGGATCACGGGCCCCGCCGTTTCGCGAACTCCGCCTTGAGGATCGCCTCGATCGCCTGGCTGATGATGCCGCGCGCGGTAGTCACGACCTGCCGGTTGAGCCCCTGCCGGTGCAGGTCCTCGAAGTTCTTGAGGGCCGCCTCCAGGTCGTCGATCTGCCTGACGGTGCGCTCGTTCCTGGGCAGAGCCTTGGCGCGGACCCGGATGAGGTTTAAGTCCACGCGGATCTCATCGTAGAAGGCCACGTGCTTCTCGTAGCGGGCGTCGTCGGCGTCAGCCGGCGTCTCCAGGGCCCGTTCCAACTTGATGAGGAACGAGTCGACTTTCCGCAGCAGGTCGGTGACGGCCCGGACGGTCGCCTCGTCGTGCTGGGCGATGAACTCCGCCGTGCAGGCCGAGAGTCCCAGCGCGGCAGCGGCGAAGAGCGCCAGGACCACGAGGGAGAATCGTCGAGGGCCGAGAGAGGCCTGCGGCTGCCGGAGGTTCATGGCGGGTGATTCGACCTCCGCACGACCTGTTCCCCCTGCACGAGGACGACCCCGGCCAGTACCAGGGCGGCACCGATCCACTGGACGACCCCGAAGGCCTCGTGCAGGACGAGCGCGCCGGCGGCGGCGGCGACGACCGGCTCGAGGGTCGCGATGATGCTGGCCCTCCCGGCCTCGACCCACCGGAGGCCGCCGATGTAGAGCAGGTACGCGGCCGCCGTGGGGAAGACGACGGTGTAGCCGAGCGGCGGTAGGCTGGCGGCGGTCAGGCGCGGCAGTCCCCCGGCCGCGACGGCCAGGAACAGCGCCCCGAACCCCGTGGCGAAGACCACGGTCGTCAGCGGCGAGTGCCGGCGCAGCGCGGCCTTCCCGAAGATGCTGTAGAGCGCATAGGTCAGCCCCGCGCCCAGACCGGCCAGGACCCCTCCGGCCGTCGGGCGCACGGCGCTGCCTCCGAAGGCGCCGGTGACCAGCACGCAGCCGGCAAAGGACAGGCCGACCGCCGCCGCCTTCATGGGCGTCATCGGTTCGCCAAAGAACACGCGGGCCAGCACCACGACCCAGGCCGGGGCGGTGTAGAGGAGCACCGCGGCCGTCGCCACCGTGGTCAGGCTGATCGCCGTGAAGTAGACGGTCATGAACCCCGCGACGCTGACGGCGCCGTAGGCCGCGAACAACAGCAGATCCCGCCAGGCGACCCGCAGCGCTCGGCGGTCTTGGAGCAGGCTGTAGACGAGCAGCAGGACGAACGCACCCGTCGCCCGCCAGGTGGCGCCCTCCAGCGGCGTCAGGCCCGAGGCGAAGAGGCTCCTGGCGGCCGGGCCGAGCGTGCCCCACAGGACCGCCGCCGCGGCAACCTGGGCGTAGCCGCGCAGCGTTGGGCTCACCGCGACGTCGACGGGGGTCCGCCTAGGGGTCCGTCACGGCGAACAGCTCGTTCTGCCGCACGAAGCTCCCGAGCAGCAGGCGCAGGTAGGGGCTGTCGAGCTGGCTGCGGTACTCGCGCATCGCGGCCTGTTTGGTGGTCAGTTCCTCGGCGGTCAGGTCGAAGCGAACCCACCGGTGCCGGTCCCTCAGCGACTTGGGCGGCAGCAGCGGCAGGTCGGGCGCGTACCGCAGTGGACGGGGGAAATCCCAGGCGTGCACCAGGTAGGTGAGCAGGCGTGGGCGTGGCAGGGCCCCCTGGCGTTCCAGCGTCCGGACGGTTTCGCGCACGAGCTGGTTGAGGGCTTGATGATCGCTGTGGCGGTCGGCCTCATGGTGCGTCAGCACCACCGTGGGACGGGCGATCAGCATGACCGACTCCAGGTCCTGGAGAAGATCCGCGCCCGTGTACGCCGCGCCCGGCCGGAACGTCTGCCGGTACGGCGAGGCGGACGCCTTCGTGAACGGCGACGTGTACGGCTTCCCGGGATCCCGGCGCAGCACCGCCAGCGCCATCAGGCCGCGGTCGGGATAGCCGAGGTAGAGGACGCGCTCCGGTGACATGCCCAGCCGTGCCAGCGCGCGCCGCGACTCGCGTTGCCGCTCTTCCCCCTCGGCGATGAAGTCCGCCGGCCGGGGTCGCAGCCGCCTGCCGGCCACCGAGGCGCCCAGCCGGTTGGCATCGCCGTTGGTCACGAAGGCCACCCAGACTTCCGCGCCCACCGAGGTCGCCCGCTGGATCAACCCGCCGGCGGCCAGGAGTTCGTCGTCGGCGTGGGCCGCGACGACGAGCAGGCGATCGGAGGCCTCCGGCTCGGGCAGCACGTCCAGGGCACTCCCCACCGCCGGGGTCGTTGAGAAGAGTCCCATGCTGAGGTATGCCAGCATCACCACCAGGCCGGTTGCGGCCAGGACGCGCTGCCGCCTCGCCGGCGCGCCGTTGCGGCGTCCGCGACGGAGGCCCAGCACGTCCAGCGTCATGAGCACCTTCCCCTGATAGGCCTGGAAGAGGCTGTACTTCTCCTCCTTTCGCAGGTGGATCACGCCGGTGAGCGGAACCCGCCTGACCCTCCACCGCTGTGTGCGTGCGAACTCGGTCAGCGCCAGTTCAAACCCGTACCGCGTCCCCGCCAGGTCGGGGCGGGCCAGCAGCGCGTCGCGCCGGACCACCCGGATTCCCGACAGCGACGGCAGGACCGCCTGCATCAGGTCGTGGGCCAGCACGCCGACCGCCATGTCGCAGTCGCCGTCCAGGACGGCGCGCGCCAGGGCCGAGATCTCCTGCGGATTCAGGTTCTCCAGATCGGCGTCCAGCAGCAGCACGACGGGCTCGCTGGCCCGTCGGACCCCGGCCATGACCGCGCCGCCCTTGCCCAGGTTCTTTGGCAGGTGCACGATGAGGTCCGCCCCCGCCGCGGCCGCGGCCTCGGCCGTGGCGTCTGTGGAGCCGTCTGAGACCACGACGACCTCGCTGACCTCAGGGACGCGCCGGGCCGCTAGTACGACGTCGGCAATGGTGCGCGCTTCGTTGTAGGCGGCGATGACGCAGGCGGCCTTCATGCCCGATGCCCTTGACGCGCCCGTCGGGCGAGGAAGTACCGGCCGCCGGCCGCGCGCCGGGTCTCCACGGGCTCGCAGCCCAGCGAGCGCAACTGGCCGGCCAGCGACCGCGCGATCCACGACGGGACCGGACCGCCGGCCGAATAGGCCAGGATGATCCAGCCGCCGGGCCGCACCACGCGCACCAGCTCGCGCGGGACCGGAAAGGCGTTCTGCACCGTGACCAGGTCGAACGTGCCCGCATGAAACGGGAGCCGCGCGGCGTTCCCGGCCGCGAACCTGACCGGCCAGCCGCCTTCCCGGGCGTGCCGCACCGCGTGGGACAGCATCGCCGGCGAGAGGTCCACGCCCACCCCGCGGCAGCCGGCAAACCGCTCCGTCACGGCGCCGATCGCCGCACCGGTACCGGTGCTGACGTCCAGCACCGACGCGGGCGGTCCGGGCAGGCGGTCCAGGGCGGCCTGCAACGGGGCCAGGTAGCCCGCCTGCGGGACGACGTCCTGGTCGTAGTGCCCGGCGAGCGCGCGGTAGCGGCGGCGGGCCAGCGCCTGCTGGAGCGGCGACCCCACAAAGCGCGAACTCCACGCTCCGGCCGCTAGGTAGATGGTGTCGGTGATGAACGAACCCAGCCAGATCGCCCGCATCAGACCCTCCGTGTGGAGGCGTAGTGAAACGTCCCCTATCGTGGAGGACGGACCGACGCGTCGGCGAGACCGGAGAGGGGCCCGGCAAATGGCTGCATGACTCCGGTAGATATGGGGGTTCTCGGTGCGGCAGGGATTTCCTGCCGCATTGCCTGCCCCATCCCCCTCCCGTATAATGAACCGGGCCGGCAGGTCCCCCGGCTGCTGCGCGTGTGGCCCCATCGTCTAGGGGACCAGGACGCGGCCCTCTCAAGGCCGAAACGGGGGTTCGAATCCCCCTGGGGCCACCATCATGATCCTGCGGAAGCCACCGGGCAAGCCTCATCCATCCCCACCGTGGTGACGATTCTGTGCGCGTGATGATCTGGGCCGATATGGAAGGCGTGGCGGGCATCGCATCGTGGGAGCAGGTCGGCGGGTCATCGCCCCTCTACGAGGAAGGGCGGCGGCTGTACACCGAGGAGGTCAACGCCGCGGTGCGCGGCTGCAGGGCGGGCGGCGCCTCCGAGATCACCGTCGTCGACGGTCACGGCGGCGCCTACCCCGGTGCCCGGGGGTTCATGAGCCTGATCCCCGACCGCCTGGAGCCTGGCGCGCGCTATGTGCTCGGCCATCCCTGGACCCGGCACATCGAACCCCTCGAGCAGGGGTGCGACGCCGTGCTCTTCGTCGGGGCACACGCCATGTCCGGGACGCCTGACGGCGTGCTCTCCCACACGGTCTCCACTGAGGCCTGGTATCTGGCGACGATCAACGGGACGCCGGTGGGCGAGACGGGGATCATCGCCGCGATCGCCGGATGCTGGAAGACACCGGGCATCTTCGTCTCGGGGGATGAGGCGACGTGTCGGGAAGTGCAGGCACTGCTCGGTACCGCGGTCGTGACGGCGCCGGTGAAGAGGGGGCTGGGCCGCTACTCTGCGGCACACCTGTCGGCCGCCGACGCCCGCGCACTGATCGAGGCGAAGGCCGCGGAGGCCCTCCGCGCCCGATCCCGCTGGCCGACACCGCTGGTCTTTGCTCCGCCCGTGACCTTCCAGGTCGAACTGGCCACCCCTGACCGCGCCGAGGCGTTCCGAGGCCGGACCGGCGTGGAGATCGTCGGCCCGCGGACCGTGCGGGCAACCGGGGAGACGTTCTGGCACGCCTGGGACGCGTTCTGGTGCCGGACCTAGAACTTCGCCGCCTCGTTCCAGAGTTTGCTCAGGTAGGCAATGTACGCGGCCAGGGCGACGAGGCCCAGACCGGTCAGCACGCCCACCAGCATGATCCCGGCACGCAGGTGTCGTCTCACGGCTCATCCTCCTGCGGGTATCTACTCGTATGGTGCCCCGTGCCGGGCAGCATCGTCATCGCCCGGCCGATGCGGATGCTCCGGGACGTGGTCCCTCAGGGTGTATACCCGAGCAGGGGCCAGTAGACCAGCGCCGCCGCCCAGACGAGCAGGATCAACAGCGCCGAGGCCGGCAGTCCCGATCGCAGGTAGTCCCGCATGTCGTAGAATTCGTAGCCGAGCGTGATCATCCCGGTCGGCGTCTGCGTCGGGAGGAGGAATCCGGGCCCCGCGACCACGACCACGAGCATCCCGACCCACTGCGGGTCCAACCCCCATCCCCGCGCGAGGGTGAAGGCCAGGGGCAATCCCGCCGCGATCATCCCCAGGTTGTTGACGAAGCCGACGCGCACGACCAGGATCAGCGGCGCCAGCACCGCCGCGACCAGCAGCGGGGACGGGTGGTGGAAGACCGTCAGGGTCGAGGTCGCCAGCCACCGGCCGGCGCCGGAACGCTCTAGCGCCCCCGCCAGCGAGAGGGAGACGGCGAAGAGAATCAGGATGTCCCACTTCACCGCACGCAGCGCCCGCTCCCAGGTGAGCAGCTGCATCCCGGGGAGCAGGAGGACCAGTGCGCCCAGCAGCCCGGCCTGGGCGGTGGTGATCTGCCAGCGGGGCCCCAGGATCCACAGCGCGTACATGCCGGCGAGGGTAGCCAGCATCTTGCGCTCGCCAGGGCTCAGCGGGCCCAGGCGCCGCCACTGGTCGCGGACGTAGGCGACGCCGCCCGCCAGGTCCGCACGCTCGGGCGGGAAGACCCACAGCAAGATCCGCCAGAGCCCGACGGTGAAGACCACGACCAGCGGAAAGAACACCGCCATCCATCCCAGGTACGTCCACCGCGCACCGATGAGCGTCCCGAAGGCCCCCACGGCGTAGACCGTCGCCCCGGCGGCGGTGGGCAGTCCGGTGCCGGCCATGATGGACGCATGGGAGGTCCCGATCAACACGGCCTTGGCGAAGTTCGACGGCGGCCGGATGCCCGCGGCGCCGATGATCCCCAGGCACACGGGCAGGACCATCGAGATCCGCCCGGCCGCGGTCGGCACCATGAACGAGAGGACCAGCACGACCCCCAGCAGCGCCAGGAGCACGGTGGGGGGGCGGCCGCCCGCCGCGCGCAGGATGCCCAGCGCCACCCGCCGGCCGAGCCCGCAGTCGGCCATGGCCTGCGCGATGATGAAGGTGGCGGCTAGCAGCCAGATGAACTCCGCGCCGAAGCCGGCTGCGGCCTCCTCGAAGGGCATGACCCCCAGCAGGGTCAGCAGGGCCACGATCATCAGGCCGGAATGGGCGGGGTCCTGCACGCCGCTGGCCCAGAACAGGACGGCCGCCGCCAGGCCGGCGAGGGCTTGCGCGCCCGGCCGCGAGAGCCCGTCGGGAAGCGGCAGCAGCGCCGCCAGCACGAAGAGGGCGCCCGCCCCCAGCCAGACCGCGGTCGGCCAGGGCGCGCGCGGGACGGCCAGTTCGTCTGAGTCTGCAGCCGGCATCGCAGGATCTGAGTCAGACCGAGCGGACCAGTCCGCCGTCGACGATGATGGAGCGGCCCGTGATGTAGGACGCCCAGGGCGAGGCGAGGAAGACCACGAGCCCGGCCACCTCGCGTGGATCGCCCAGACGTCCCAGCGGCACCTCGGCGGCTTCCTGGCGCAGTCCCTCCTCGACCGTCGCGCCAGCGGCGCGGCCTTCGGCGGCGGCGCGCTCGCGGCGCCGTTCGGTGAGAATCCGGCCCGGCGCGACGCAGTTGACGACAAGGTCGGGGGCCAGCTCCTGCGCCAGCGCGGTGGTGAGGTTGGCCAGCGCCGCCTTGGCGGCGTTGGACGGCGCCTGCCGCTCCTGCGGCTGCTTCGCCGAGGCGGCGCCCAGCAGCACGACGCGGCCGCCCCTGTGCAGGTGGGGCGCGGCCAGGCGGATCATCCGGACCGGGGCGAAGAAGTTCAGGTCGAACGCCTCACGCCAGGTGGCCTCGGGGATCTCCAGGAAGGCCCCGCGGAACCCCCTGCCCGCCGCGTAGATCAGGGCGTCGAAGGTACCCAGCGCCCCGGCCGCCTGCGCCACCGCGCGCGCCGCCTGGTCCGGATCGGTCACGTCGGCGGCGATGGTGACCGCCTGGCCCCCGAGCCGGCGGACCTCCCGGGCAGTGGCGTCCAGCGCGTCGGGATCGCGGGCGACCAGGCCCAGGCGGGCCCCCTCTTCGCCCAGCAGCCGCGCCACCTCGCGTCCGATGCCCCGTGTGCCGCCGACCAGCAGGACGGCACTGCCCCGCAGGCGCAGATCCACCGCCCCAGCCCTCAGGCCGCCCGCGCCAGTCTCGCCCGCCGATCCTCCCGCAGTTGCCGGAGGATCGGCCACAGCAGCGTGATGAGCGCGAAGAGCAGTAGCACGGCCGAGATGGGCCGCGTGAAGAAGACCCACGGATTGCCCAGCGAGATCAGCAGGCTGCGTCGGAGGTTGACCTCGACCATGAACCCCAGCACGAGCCCCAGCACCATGGCCAGGACGTTGAAGCCATAGCGACGCATGCCGTAGCCCAACAGGCCCGTGGCCAGGACCACCCACACCTCGAACATCCGGTTGCTGATGGAGTAGGCTCCGACCAGCACCAGTGCCAGGATCCCGGTCAGCAGCAGCGGGCGCTGGATGTTGACGACGGCGATGGCCGGCCGCAGCGACAGGAACCCGAGCCCCAGCATCATGAGGTTGGCGATGAACATGCCGACGAAGAGCCCGTAGACGATCTGGGGCGTCCGCTCGAACAGGAGCGGTCCGGGCTGGACGCCGTGGAGCATCATCGCCGCCAGCATCACCGCGGCTGAGTTCGATCCCGGGATGCCGAAGGTCAGCAGCGGGATCATCGCCGTGCCCGTCACGACGTTGTTCGCCGTCTCCGGCGCGGCCACCCCCTCCAGGGAGCCGTGCCCGAACTCCTCGGGGTGCTTGGACCAGCGCTTGGCCTCGTTGTAGGAGATGAAGGCGGCGATGGCGCCCCCGCCGCCCGGCAGCAGGCCCTCGATGGTGCCCATGACGGTGCCGATGACCATGGCGGTCTTGAGTTTGACGATCTCGACCCACCGCGGCAGGTCGGTGCTGAACTTCCCCCTGATGGTCTCCCAGGCCCCGGACTCGGCGATCTGGTAGAACATCTCGGAGACGGCGAACAGGCCGATCATGCCGGCGACGATCTCGACCCCGGTCAGCAGGTCGGTCTCCCCGAAGGTGAACCTGGGCGTCCCCGAGAACGGATCGGTCCCCGCGGTGGCGACGATCAGCCCCAGCAGGCCCGAGATGGCGCCCTTGAGCAGGTCCCGGCCCACGAAGCTGCTGATCAGCGCTAGGCCGAAGACCCCCAGCGCGAAGTACTCGGGCGGCCCGAAGGCCAGGGCCAGGCGCGAGAGCGGCACTGCGAACCCCACCAGGATGAAGACGCTGGTGATTCCGCCGATCGTGCCGGTGATGAGCGAGACGCCCAGCGCCTTGCCCGAGAGCCCTCGCTTGTGCAGTTCGTACCCGTCGATGACGGTGGCCGCCGCGCCTGGCGTCCCGGGCGTCCGGATGAGGATCGCAGTGATGGACCCGCCATACATCGCCCCGATGTAGACGCCGGCCAGCATCATCAGCGCCACCGCGGGATCCATGTCGAAGGTGAGCGGCAGCAGCAGGGCCATGGCGATGGACCCCGAGATGCCGGGCAGGGCGCCGCCGATGATGCCCCAGGCGACCCCGAACAGCATCATCACCAGCGAGAGCGGCTGGAGGGCGATCTGGGCGCCCAGCGTGAAGCCTTCCAGCATCGCCTACCTGCCCAACGGCCCCATGGGGACCAGCACCTTCAGCGCACGGACGAAGACCAGGTACAACACCCCCGTGATCCCCACCGCAGCGACGGCGAGCCCTCCGGGACGACGGTAGCCCAGCACCCCCACGACCGCGACGACATAGAGGGGGGTGGCCAGCAGGTAGCCGAGCGGGTGGAGGAGGAGGGCGTAGGCCACCGTCAGCCCCAACGTCGCCAGAAACAGACGAGCCTGGACCGGCGGCAGGGGACCGGGGTCCGACCGCCCCCGGATCGAGCGCCAGCTCAGCGCCACCGCGCAGGCCCCCAGGGCCAGCGCCAGCAGCCGCGGGAAGAACGCCGGCCCCAGCCGGTCGGACGCAAACCCGACGGTGATGGCGAAGGTCTGCTGGTAGTACAGGATCGCGATGACCAGCAGGCCGACGCCGATGAGCAGGTCTGCGCGCCGCACGGCTGCTACTTGATGACGCCGATTTCCTTCAGGTAGCGGCGCAGCGTCTGGTTCATCCGGTCCAGGTAGAACCGGTACTGCTGGTGGTCCATGTAGGCCGGCACCAGGTAGACCGACTCGTAGTACTGTTTGTAGGCCGGCCTGTCCAGCACGCGCTTGACGGCCTGCTCCCAGTAGGCGATGGCGCCCGGGTCCATCCCCTTCGGGCCAAGCAGGCCCCGGAATTTCTCCACGACCATGTCGATGCCCTGTTCCCTGGCTGTGGGGATCGTGGATTTCGGGATCCGGGTGGCGGTGAAGGAGTTGATGACGCGAACCTGCCGGGCCTCCACCTGGGCGGCCACCTCCGCGTACTCGCCGACGCCCAGGTCCACATGCCCGCCGAGGACGGCCAGCAGCAGGTCGCCGCCGCCCTCGAAGGTGACCGGCTGGACCTGGATCTTGGCCACCTTCTGGATCTGATGGCCGATCATGTGCTCCACCGAGCCCGGGGTCGACGCGCCGAAGCGGATCTGGCCGGGCTTGCCTTTCGCCGCGGCAATGACGTCGGGGAGGGTCTTCCAGGGCGAGTCGGCCCGCACGTAGAGGATCATCGGGTCGAAGAACACGTTGACCACCGGCTGCAGGTCGAGGTAGGTGTGCCGGGTCTGGGTCAGCATCGGCGTCTGCAGCATGGTCGGTGTCGAACCGTAGAGAATGTAGCCGTCGGTGGGGCTCGTGGCCACGTACGAGACCGCCGTCGCCGAGGCGCCGCCCCGCCGGTTCTCGACGACGATCGGCACGGTCACGATACCCTCCAGGTGCTTGGCCAGGTTGCGGAGGAACAGATCGCCCCCCGCGCCCACGCTGGAGTGGGTGACCAGCGTGATGGGCTTGCTGGGATAGGGGCCCTGGGCTAGCGCTGCGGTGCCGACCACCAGGGCGGTCATCAGGGCTGCGGCGAGTGCCCGCCGTGCGTACCGCATCGTGATCATCCCCCTTGTGATGTGCGTGCCATCTGGCAGGTTGCTACCCATCAACGGCAAACAGCGGCTCGCCGTCGCGCAGGACGGCGGTGCCGTCGAGCTCCACGGTCGGGCGGAGCAGGATGATGTCCAGGTGGATCGCGCTGTCCACCTCCCCGCCCAGGCTGAGGTTGTCGCCCAGGGCCACGTGGGCCTGCCCCAGCCGCTTCTTGACCTCGCGGCTCTTGGGGATCAGGCGGCAGGCCGGGTTGGTGCCCAGGGCCAGTTCGGCGGCGAAGTTCCGGCCTCTCGGATCCTTGCGGGCGAGGATGGCGTTGAGCGCCTGCGCCTGGGCCCCGCCCTCCACGCGCACGATGCGGCCGGAGGCCGCCTCCAGGGTGAACGGCTCGGTGACCGGTCCGATCTTCTCGATCAGGTACGGGTTGACGAGGACGCCCTCGGTGGTGCCCTCGACCGGGGCGATGGCCGCCTCACCGTCGGGCAGGCCCGAGAACTGTCCCGCCTCCCGGGCAAAGCCCGAGAGCCCGAAGGCAGGTCGGCCCGCCAGCGTCATGCGCAGGTCGGTGCCCTCCGGCGTCGTGACGCGCGCGGCGGAGGCCGCCGACAGCAGCGCGACGCCGCGCCGCGTGATCCGGTCCACCTCGTCGTAGTCCGCGGTCACCCCCCCGCGGACCATCATCTCCTCGTCTACCTCGCGGATGTTGCACACGCGCGCCCCGGCGCGCAGCGCCTGGCGCTCGGCGTTGGTGTGGGTCATGGAGTGGGAAGTCTGGACGATGATAGCATCCGCCTCCCGCATGGCCGCCGCCACCGCGGCCGGCGGCTCTTCCCCGCCCATCTCCCGGGCCGGCATCATGACCACCACGGGGGTCGCCCCGAAGAGCACCGCGGTGGTGGTCAGCAGGTCGGTGATCGCCCGCGGCCGCTCGTAGTCGGTGACGATGACCAGGCGCTCGCCGGGGCGCAGGGCCAGGACCTGCTCCATGATGCGCCGGGCGGTGGGCGCCATGGAGGCGATCATCGCGGCTGCGCCTCGAAGACGTCTCTGGCGGCGGCCAGCGCGTCGTGCGTCAGCGGCACGCCCTGGTAGGGGGCGAGTTGCACGATGGCCTCCACGATCTCCTCGCGTGTCCATCCCTGCCGCAGCGCCGCCCCGATGTATCCCCGCAGCTGGGGAATCCGCCCCTGGACCGAGAGGGCCACCAGGGTGATCAGGACGCGCGTCTTGAGGTCGAGGTGCGGACGGCCGTACAGATCGCCGAAGACGCTCTCGTAGATCCAGCGCGAGAAGAAGGGCGCCAGGTCCTGGGTGGCGGGAGTCCCCGGGGGGACCCCCGCCCCCATGATCTGCTCGCGCACCCGTCGACCGCGCGCCAGGCGTTCGTCGGATTCGGTGGTGGTCCTCTCGGGATGGTCGCTCACGATGTCCTCCTCTCTGGCGTGTCTGGATGGCCGGATCTCGGTCAGCGCCGCCGCAACCCCAGGTCGTCGATGATGCGCGCCAGCCGCGCCTCCTCCTCGGCGAGGAAGCGGCGGAAGTCGGCGGGCCCAAGGAACAGATCGATCGCCTTCGCGTTGGCGTTGAAGCGCTTCCAGGAGTCCGTGCCCAGCGCCCGCTGGAGCGCCACGGTCAGCACGGCCGCGCGGGACGGCGGCACGCCAGGAGGCAGGAGGATGCTGCGCCACTGGACGTAGACCACGTCCCACCCCTTCTCTTTGAGGGTCGGCACGTGGGGGAAGATGGAACTGCGGCGCTCGCTGGCGACGGCGAAGGGCACGATCCGCCTGGCCTCGATGTGCTGGAACACCTCCGAGACGTTCCCGATGAGGACCTCGGCGTTGCCACCCAGGAACGTCAGGGTGGCCGGTCCACCCCCTTCGTGCGGGATGTACTGGACCTCGATCCCGGCGGCCTTCCCCCAGGACAGCGCCACGAAGCTGTCGATCCCGCCGATGGCGGACCCCGCCACGCGCAGGCGACGGGGATTGGCCTTCGCGAAGGCCACCATCTCCTCCGGCGTCTTCCACGGCGCGTCGGGCCGGACCATCAACCACTCCTCTTCGGCGTGGATGCGGGCCAGCGGATCGAAGGCGTCCCACTTCAACTGCGGCTGGTTGGTGATGAGCGGGGTGATGATCGAAGAGCCGGCATGGGCGAACAGGATCGTGTAGCCGTCAGCCGGCCGGCTGGCGACGTAGGCGTTGGCCGCCGTGCCGCCCGCGCCCGGACGGTTCTCGACGACCACCGGTTGTGGGAGGAGCCCCTTCAGCGCGTCGGCCAGGGCCCGGGCGAACACGTCTGCTCCGCCGCCGGGCGCGAACCCGACGACGAAGGTAATGGGTCGGGTAGGGTAGTCAGCCGGCTGCGAGAGCGCCGGCCTCGAGAGGCTGAACGACGCGAGGAGCGCGCCCAGGGCGCACATCCAGACGAAACGGATCCACCCAATCTTCACGACTCATCCCCCCTCTGAGTGCGTGCTCTTCACGACAGGCCTGTGGCGGCCGCCTGTGTGTGCCGCCGGCTTCTCAGGTACATGACGGCCGGGTAGAGGACGGCGCCCAGGGTCAGGGCCAGCAGGACGGCCGAGATCGGGCGCGCGACGAAGATCGTCCAGCTGCCGTACGAGATGAGCAGCGACCGCCGGAGTTCGCTCTCGACCAGGAATCCCAGCACCAGGCCCAGCACCGCGGCGGCCGGCGAGAACCCGCAGCGCCGCATGCCGTAGCCGACGACGCCGAAGAACAGCGCCAGCAGGGGGTTGAGGAGGAAGAGGTCGGCCGCGTACGTCCCGATCACGATCATGGCCAGGATCGCAGCGATGAGCACCGGCCGGTCCAGCCTCAGGACGAGGAGGCATCCCCGCAGGATGACCAGCCCGACGGGGATCATCAACAGGTTCACCAGGATCAGCCCTGCGAAGAGGGTAAAGACCAGGTGCGTGTGCTTGCTCAGCAGGAAGGGACCGGGGACGATGCCGTGGAGGATCAGGGCGGCGAGCATGATGGCGGCGGAGTTCGAACCGGGGATGCCGAGGGCCAGCGTCGGCACCAAGTCTCCTCCTTGCACCGCGTTGTTGGCCGTCTCGGGCGCGGCCACGCCTTCCATGGACCCTTTGCCGAAGAGATCCGGGCGCTTCGACCAGCGGCGCGCCTCGTTGTACGCGACGAAGGAGGACGCCGTCGCGCCGGCGCCGGGCATGATGCCGACGATGAGTCCCACGACGGTGCCGACGGCCGTCGCGCGCCACACGCTGCGCAGTTCGGCCAACGTCGGGAAAGCGGTGTAGGCGCTGCCTTCCGGGACCGCCTCCCGGCGGGAGGGGTGGGCGATCTGGACCAGCATCTCGGAGACGGCGAACAGGCCGACCATGACCGAGACGATGTCGAGCCCGCTCAGCAGTTCGGACCGTCCGAAGGTGAACCGCAGGGACCCGGTGAGGGTGTCGATGCCGACGGTCGTCAGCAGGAGGCCGAAGTACCCCGAGGCCAGGCCCTTGAGGAAGCTCCGCTCCGTGAGGCCGGCCAGGAGGGTGAGGCCGAAGAGCGCCAGCGCAAAGACTTCGGGCGACCCGAAGGCCAGCACAACGCTGCCCAGCGGCACCACCAGGGCCATGAGGACGACGACACTGATAAGGCCCCCGATGGTCCCGCAGACGAGGGAGACGCCCAGGGCCTTGGCGGCGAGCCCCTGGCGCTTCAGTTCGTACCCGTCGAAGAGCGCGGCCGCCGCCCCCGGCGTCCCCGGCATCCGCATGAGGATGGCGGGAATCGAGCCGCCGTAGTTCGCCCCCGCCCAGACGCCCGCCAACATCACGAGGGCGGTGGCGGCATCGAGGCTGAGGGTGTAGGGGAGCGCCAGCGACATCGCCACCGCCCCGCTGATGCCGGGGATGGCGCCACCGATGGTGCCCCAGGCGACGCCGGCGATCATCACGGGAATCCCCGGTCCCGCCACCGCGGCGGAGAATCCGGCGAGCAGGTTCTCGAGGAAGCTCATCGGCGCCTCACCGCGGCAGGAGGCGTTCGAGCAGTCCCACCGGCACGGGGATCAGGAGGCCGAAGCGGAACACGGCGTAGAGGGCCGCGGTGATCAGCGTCGGGGCCAGCCACAGCGACCGCCGCGCCGCGCCTCCGTGGATGAGCAGGATCGCAATGACGTAGAGGGGGGTCGTGATCAGGTAGCCGACGGGCTCGAAGGCAGCCAGGTACCCCAGCGTCACCCCCACGGCGGCAATCAGGCGCCCCGGAGAGAAGGGGCCCGGTGCGGCCTCATCGTCCGGATCCGCATCGGCCAGGATGCCGGTGCGCACCGTCTGGCCGCGGAACAGCGCGGTCGCGGCCGCCAGCAGGGCCCCGCAGCATGCGATGCCGGCTCCCAGCGCCATGGGGAAGGCCCGTGGGCCCAGCGGATCGGTGGGCACCCCCGAGGGGATGTTCCTGGCCCCAGCCACCACCAGGCTCCCGAAGGCCACGAGGAAGGCGGCCACCGGGAGTTCGCGCAGCGGGCGGGTAGGGGCGTTCATCGGCTTCTGCCCGGCGCCAGCTGCGCCCGCGCCGCCCGCCAGGCGTGCATGATGTGGGCCTCCATGAGCCGTTTCGCGCCCGTCGCGTCCCGGCGCGCGATCCGGCGCACGATGGCGCGGTGCTCGGCGACCGAGTGCGGCGGGCGGCCGGGGAAGGAGAGCGACCCGACCCGCAGCAGCACGATGCGGGCCCGCAGGTTCGCGAGCATGGATTCCAGCAGGGCGTTGCCGCAGCCGGCGGCGATCGCATCGTGAAAGGCGTTGTTGGCCGCCAGGACCTCGCGGAGGTGGCGGCGCAGTAGCCCGCGCTCCGCCTGCTCGACGCAGGCGCGCAGCCGCTCGAGCGCGGCCGCGTCCGCCCGCCGGGTGAACAGCGCCACCGCCTGGCCCTCCAGCGCAGCCCGCACCTCGAACAGCGCCTGGGCGTCCCCCAGCGTCGGGGTGGTCACGACCGGACCCTTGTAGGGGGTCGTCGTGACCAGGCCCTCCAACTCCAGCTTGCGCATGGCCTCGCGGATGGGCGTGCGGGACACTCCCATCCGCTCCACGAGTTCGCGCTCCAGCAACCGCTGCCCGGGCTGGAACCGGCCCGAGAGGATCGCGTCCCGCAGCTTCCGCAGGACCAGATCGCGGGTGGGGACGTTCTCGGTGACCAGCAGGTCGCTCATCGAGGCGCTCCGGCCCGCAGGGCTGCGGCGACGGCCTCTCCGACCTGCGCGGTGGTGCTGCTGCCGCCCAGGTCGGGCGTCCGCACCCGGCCCTGGCGGACCACCTCGCGCAGCCCGTCGAACACCGCGGCCGCCGCCGGTCCCTCCCCGAGGTGTTCCAGCAGCAGGGAACCCGTCCAGATGGCGGCCAGCGGGTTGGCCACGCCCCGGCCGGCGATGTCCGGGGCCGAGCCGTGGACCGGCTCGAACATCGACGGATGGGCGCGCGTGGGGTCCAGGTTGGCGCTGGCCGCCAGCCCCAGGCTGCCCTGGAGGGCGGCGCCCAGGTCGGTCAGGATGTCGGCGAAGAGATTCGAGCCGACCATGACGTCGAACCAGTCGGGGTGCAGCACCATGTGGTAGGCGGCCGCGTCCACGTGCAGCTTCGACACGTGCACGTCGGGATAGTCGCGCGCCACCTCTGCGGCGATCTCGTCCCACATCACCGCTGTGTACTGCAGGGCGTTCGATTTGGTGATGTGCGCCAGCCGTCGCCGTCGCCGACGCGCCTGTTCGAAGGCGTAGCGTAGGATGCGCTCGGTGGCCCGCCGCGTGTAGACGGAGGTCTGGACCGCCACCTCATGGGGCGTGCCGACCGCCATCCTGCCGCCGATGCCCGCGTACTCCCCTTCGGTGTTCTCGCGGACGAACAGGATGTCGATCTCCTCGGGCGCACGACCCGCCAGTGGCGACGGGATTCCCGGCAGGAGCCGGATGGGCCGGACATTGGCGTAGAGGTCGAAGGCCTTGCGGATGGGGAGCAGTAGCC
Source organism: Candidatus Fervidifonticultor octavus (assembly GCA_031459655.1). Taxonomy (GTDB): domain Bacteria; phylum Sysuimicrobiota; class Sysuimicrobiia; order Sysuimicrobiales; family Humicultoraceae; genus Fervidifonticultor_A; species Fervidifonticultor_A octavus_A. The sequence goes on from JAVKID010000028.1 coordinate 30,765, forward strand.
CCCACAGCGAGACGTGGTCCGGCACCCGCGGATCGCCGATGGCCCCCAGGTAGATTGCGTCGAACCTCCGCAGGGTCACCAGGGCGTCTGGAGGCATCATGGTCCCGCAGCGCAGGTAGTAGTCACATCCCCACGGGAACTCCTCTGCCTCGATGCCGAACCCGAACTGCGCGGCGGCGGTCCGCAGGACCCTCAGGCCCTCGGGGATCACCTCGCGGCCGATCCCGTCTCCGGGTATGACGGCGAGGCGGTAGGTCTTCACGCCGTGGGCCCCCGGGCCTCCTCAGGCCGGTCGGGGTCCGGGCGGTGCCCCGACCAGCATCGGCATCAGGTCGCTCGTGCGCGGGACCTGCCGGATGGCCCACAGGCGCGCCAGGGCGGCGGACGCCCGGTCCGGAGGCATCACCAGGGACGCGCACTCGATGAACTTCCCCGCCAGGTCGTCGCGGGACATCGGCTTCCTCGGATGGCCCCTGGCCGCGTCTGCGCGGCCGGTGATCCGGCGGCCGTCCGCAAGGGTGATCGCCACCGTCATCCGCATCTCGTTGTACCCGAGCGCGTCGATCTCGGGGTCCACGTGCACGTGCACCCGCTCCATCAACATCCGGGTGCGTGGATCCCGCACCTTGGCGTCTGTGAACTGCGGCAGCCCGGCCGCCCGGTCCAGCACCCCGATGGCCATCTGGAACTGCAGGCTGAACTTGCCTTCCAGGGCCGTGGTCGGCCGCGTGTGGATCAGCGCGTTGGGGACGTGCGAGTGGACCCCCACGTCGATGCGCTCGACCTGCTCCGGCCGGATGTCGTGCTGGCGCACCAGGTCCAGCAGGACGTCCTGGGCGGGGTGGGAGAGCGACCCCGACGGATAGGGCTTGATGGAGATGCCGGGCGCGATGAAGAAGTAGGGGCGGCCCAACATCCCCTCGATCTTCGCAGGGTCGTACCCGCCGGCGGCGGCCCTGTAGAAGCCGCGCCCGGCTTCCAGGATGTTCCTGGCGGCCGTCCATCCGCGCCGGGCCAGCAGCACGGCCAGCAGCCCGTTCTCGGCCGCGCGGCCCGCGTGGAACGGCTTGGTCATCGTCCCGAAGTTCTCGCGCAGCCCCGCGCTCATGCTGGCGGCCAGGCCGAGAGCCCGCAGGGTC